>JAFTCE010000078.1 GCA_017454855.1 Desulfovibrio sp. | reverse complement strand
CTGTGAGTGCCGGTGGCTGGCAGATCGTGACCAAGAAGGGCATTGCCCGCAGCACCACCATCAAGGCCGACGGTGTGCTGCAGATCAGTTCCGGTGGTACGGCTTCTGCCGCCACCATCCGCAGTGAAGGCCAGATGATCGTGCAGTCCGGCGGCGTGGCGTACGCCCCCACGCTGCTGGCCGGAGGTTCGCTCACCCTCAACAAGGGGGCCATTGTCTCCGGCATGTCTCTGGGGGCGGCAGGCACGGTCACGGTGGAAGACGCCTTCATCTTCAAGGGTAACAACACCCTGACCAAGACCCAGCTTGAGGGCAGCACCAGCGCCACCGTGGCCGGGGCCATGAAGAAGGGCACGGCCAAGAACGACACGCTGACGGGCAATGCCAACAGCGATATTTTCTACGGCGGCAAGGGCAACGACAAAATCAATGGCAAGAACGGCCGGGATGTGGCGGTGTACGACACCACGGCCTGGGGCAAGGATGTCATTGCCAAGACCAGCGGCACCATGACCTTGCTCTTTAACGGCGTCAAGGCGGGGCAGATCACCAAGAAGCAGTCCGGCAGCACCATGACCATCACCAGGAAGAGCGACAAAAAGCAGAGCATTACGGTGAACGGCTGGAGCGACGACACGCACAACATCGTGTACGCCAGCGGCATGACGGCCTTCAACAAGTACATCAAGGCGGCCAAGCCCACGACAGCGCAGACCACCGCCGCCCGTACCCAAGTGTGGAAGAAGGCGGGCCTGGCGTCCTGACGTCCCCTGCAAACCGAACCTGAACGCCTGAACACGCAAGGGCGTGCCTTGGGGAAATCCCGGGCACGCCCTTTTCGTTTCAATGAGGGGGCATCGGGCAGGCGGACAAAGCCAAAAACCGCATTGGCCCAAAGGATGCTTTCTTCGCACAGACGGCACAAGGGCATCAGGACAAGCGTCCCCTCAACATAGAATGGGCAGAGATGGCCGACAAGCCCAGGTTTGCGGCCACGGACGGCGGATCGGTCGGAGATAAAAAAATTTTTGGGGAAACGTATTTTTTTCTTGACCTGCCCCGAGACTTTGCGTATACCTCTCCTTGTCGGGCAGTTAGCTCAGTTGGTAGAGCATCGCCTTCACACGGCGGGGGTCACAGGTTCAAGTCCTGTACTGCCCACCACATACGGAGCGGTAGTTAAGACGGTTATAACGCCGGCCTGTCACGCCGGAGGCCGAGGGTTCGAGTCCCTTCCGCTCCGCCACAAAGTTCACAAAGCCCCGCAAGGTTCTGATGACCTTGTGGGGCTTTCCTTTATCGCTGTAGCCATGCTTTCCCAAGCCAAGGCATTACCGCAGAGGGCCATGCCGATCATTGGGAGAGAGCGCAGGGTGCTGTTTGCACATGGCTAGCGCCTTGGGTGATAGGCGCAGAAGGGATAATGGAGGGTTGATAGTGTGAGCAAATTGGTCGTTGAGAGTTGCTAGTGTAGGGCAAAACGGCAGAAAATGCGGCTCAGAGCTTAGGGTTTCCTGTTGTTCCCCGCTCAAGCGGGTGGGCATTATCAACTACCAACGACCAAATCTTAGGGTTATATCATCGAGCTGTCTTCCTTCAGACGGAAAGCAGCTCCTTGATGCAGGCTTCTACCTCTGCCATGTCTGCCGTCGGCTCAAAGCGGGCTACCACAGCGCCCTGGCGATCGATGACGAATTTAGTGAAGTTCCATTTGATATCGGACTTTTTCTCCCAATCCGGATCATTCTTTGCCAGCATCTTTTCCAGCAATTCCTTGTACTGGTGCGGGCCGAATCCGCCAAAGCCTTTTTGCGACTTCAGCCAGGTGTACAGCGGCAGTTCATTTTCTCCGTTCACGTCCGCCTTCTTCATCTGCGGGAAGGTGGTGTTGAAGTGCATGGTGCAGAATTCGTGAATCTCCTCGTCCGTACCGGGTGCCTGTCCGCCGAACTGATTACAAGGGATGTCGAGTATCTCGAGCCCTTTGTCGTGATAATCCCTGTAGAGTTGTTCGATGGGCGCGTATTGCGGCGTAAAGCCACAGCCCGTGGCGGTGTTGACCACCAGGATGACTTTGCCTCGGTAATCCGCAAGGTTCAGTTCCCCGCCGCTGCCTGTGGCTATTGTGTAGTCGTATATCATTGCTGTCTCTACCTACAAATTTTTGGCAAGGCTTCGGATTTCGGCAAGCTTGGCGTCGGATTT
>JAFTCE010000077.1 GCA_017454855.1 Desulfovibrio sp. | reverse complement strand
GGATAAAACCGTTGTTGGGACAAAAAGGAAAAGATATAGTTTATAAAATTCCTAATGTTATTGCACATGGGAAAATAAAAAAATCACGGCTTGGTATCAATATCTTTCATAACAATATTAAAGTTGGACTTAGTCGCATGAAAAAAACGGAACACAAGAGAGATGATATTTTTGTGGTGACGAGTTTTGAGATAGTTCCGACAGGGCAATATAAGATAGTATAATCAGTCGGTGTGCGTAGGAGTGCCAGCTGTCAAACCGCCGGTCTAGAAATTTTGGTATCCGTCACCAAGCAGCCAGAACCCTCGAAGGGAACCGCCCACGCCTATGCACCATACGCCTACGTTTTGCTCTCGTATGGTGGGAGCGACTGATTACGTTTCTTCCATACCCCAAAACAGCAACGCAAGCAAGCCATGTAACATTGACTGAACGCCATATTTGAACGCGCATCCATCCCCAAGGGAAATACCATGAGCAGCGCCACACAGAAAACACGCGGCAAGCGCAACGCGATAGCCATGCCGGAGATTATCACTGCCAGCGAGACAGGCAATAAAGCCCTGGAGAGCATGTATCCGGCATGGCCGGATGTGAACCCGCGTGAAACCATCATGGTTGGGCTTCCGGCTTCCGGCGCGGCCTATTTTACTGGCGGTTTTGCCGGACAATCACTAGAAGGCACATGGACAAAACTTTTTGGTGCTGCTTCCGGTAGCGATGAAGTCCCGTTCAAGCGCGTTTTGCCCGAAGACCGCTTTGCCCGCTATGTCGTCCTGCATCTCATGGCAAAAGACCCAACCATTGACAGTGCCATCAAAATGCACATTGCCAACGCGCTTTCTTCGCGCTCTGATAGCGTGGAAAGCGTTTTTATCAAGGCCAAGGACTACAAGGGCAAGACTGACAAAATTGTTGACGATTTACGCGCCACACTCATGCCCATTATCCTCAAGGACGTAAACGAATGGGCACGCAAGGCCGCTGTATATGGTTCCTGCTTTGCGCGTGTGTACGGTAAACAGGGCACAGGCATTCAGAGTGTACGCTGTGATTTCTATACCCATCCACGCTTCATTCAGAAATACGAAAAAGGCGGACGCCTGGCGGGCTTCACCACAACATATCAATGCGTCAACCCCCATGCTGGCCCTTTGCGCCTCTTACCCCCCTGGACGTTTGTTGGTTTTGAAATTCCCGAATGGTGGGATGCAGAAACGTTAGAACCGATTAACGTTGGCGGTATCCCTATTGATTTGTCCATAGAAGACCCGTCAGTAGAAGGGCTTGTAGAGTCTCAGGAATACGGCACATCACTGATTGCCACAGCATACGGCCCCTGGCTAGACCTGCTGGACGCAATTTGCTCTATGAATATGTCCAGACGCAATGCCGCTCGGCTTGAACGCATCATAGGTGTGAATACAGGCAAACTTGATCCAGAGCGCGCTGCTCGCTATCTGGACGCTGTAGCCGAACGTGTAACCAATGCTTCCAATGATATTCAAACACAATCCTATTTACGCGGCACAGTGCAAACAGTTGTCAATCATATCCTGCCCAATTTTTCAGACAAGGGCGGCATTCAAATTGATGCTGTTCAAGGAACGCCGGACATTAACGGCCTAGAAGACGTGCTTTTTCATATTAAGCGCCTGGGGGGTGCCATTGGTATAGACCCGTCCTTGCTAGGCTTTGGTGACTTTCTTTCCGGTGGCCTGGGCGACGGCGGGTATTTCCGCATGTCCATCATGGCCGCTACCAAGGCCGATTTGCTGCGCAGGGCCATACGCAACGGCATTCAGCGCCTGTGCGAAATCCATGTGGCCTACAAGTACGGCAAAGTCTTTTTGCCCGACGACTGCCCCTGGGAAATCGGCTTTAACAGTATCAGCACGGCCATAGAACGCGAAGAACAAGAAGCGCAGGAAGCCAGGGTAAATGCCATCGGCGGTGTTTTGGGAGCCATTGCCACAATGGATCAGGAATTTTCCATTGTGGATAAGCGGGAATTGGCGCGAGAAATCTTGAAAAAGGCGAATTTTGACGATGAAGCCTTTGAACGCATATTCCCTGAAAACAAGGCTACTGCTGAAGACGAAGCCAATCAGACCGTGCAAGAAGAAGAAGAATAGGGAGAACGGCCATGAGCAATGAAGTTATTGCCTGTAATTTTTCACTTTTGGATACCCGCCGCAAGTACAGTGGCAACCATCGGCAATACGCCATAGAGAATGCCAGGGCCATCTGCTATGCGCCTGCCACACGCGAACTCATTCAAAACCGCGAGGCTTTTGGCTTTTATGGGCACGGACGGCGTATTCTGTCGGGCAAGATGTACCTGCAAGAAGTGGATGTCATTACCCTGCCCGATGGCACACAAGCAATGGTGAGCAACATCCCAAGCAATGTCACCACGAAATTTGACGTTGCCGAGGATGGTACTGTGACGCATACACAGGAAATTTTGGATACCGAAACGGGCCGGATTGTCTCTGGCCTGAACGCGTCTCGTGTGGGCGGTTTTTCCTGGGCTTGCCCTGGAAAGGACGGTGGTACACGACGTCCAACGATATTGACGGGCTTTTCCGGCTTTGACTATGTGCTTGCTCCTGGCTTTTCAGCCAACAGAGGCTATGTGCTAGAATCGGCCTTCGGAGATGTCATCCTGGAAAGCGTTGCAGCCGTGGTACACGATGACAAACGCGCTGAACAGCTTGTGGCCGGATGGCGTTTGGAATTGCAAGACCACATGGATGACTTGGAAGAAACGGTACTGGAAACACTGCACCGTTGCCATGTGCTTGAAGGCCAGCAGGCTATTTTGGAAAACAGCTTGAATACCGCGAAAAACGATGCTCAAACCAGCAAAGATGCGCTGAAAAATGAAAAGGTAAAATTTGCACGTATCCTGGGCAATATCGCTGAATGCTTGCCTTTCTTTATTCCTGAAAATGTTATGTACGAAATGTTAGAAGGAGATTTCACGCGGGCACGTAGCGTCTTTGAGAGCGCAGCGCGTATGGATTTCAAGCAGTATCCCTTACCACAGAATGACAAAGAACAACCTGCCATTGTTGTACCGTTCCAGAGAAGGGAAGAGCCAGAATTTGGAACAGCGGCTTATGGATTCAGTCTTGATTTGTGAAACCCCTTGAAGTTGACGGGGGAAATAGGTAGAAATCCCGTGGGGCGTCACTCCGAAAGGAGGTGATGCCCCGCAGTTCCTGCGAGACGTGTTAGCAGCAATGCTGGCCTCCGTTCTTGCGGCGCTTGTCCTGAAGCTCTTGAGCTGAAGGAAAAGTTTGCCCCGGGGGAACCACCATTCCTCCGGGGCTAAATCTTGACCGTTGATCCGTCAGCGGTGAAAACGGCGGGGGGACGCCCTTTTCTCTAGGGCGGTAAGGGTCGCACTCTTGCCGCCCTTTCTTTTTATCTACGCATGGAAGAGTATGTCGTCAAGCCTTTTCAGGCTGAAACCGCTCTTACATAATGGACGAAAACTCCGTCAACGTGACGGGAATTTCAAAAAATTCCCCTGTTTCTCGTGATCTACTGGCTTCGCCCACATTGGTAGGGTACATGTGGTATGTCCAGTGCTTGACTTCATCGCCGTAGTTATCAATTTCGTACAGCGCTACGGCCTTGAGGTAGCCTGTCTGCCCGGCCTTGGTACAGGCATACGGCGTATTGACTGTGCCATCCTTAGGAAAGACGCAATCGCTCCATTGAATAAAAAACGTCTGTATGCGCCTGTCGCGGTCATCACGCACGGTAAAGGATACGCGCAAGGCATTCTTGCCCGAAGGCCAGACATACGCGGCTGTACCTATACGGGCCTCATCTGTGGCTACGTCCAAAATGCCATAGGTGATGTCTTTGACGTAAAAATCAAAATCCGTGGGCGCGCCAGCAATGGCTAGACGGAAATTCCAGGATTGCAGGAAATCCGTACGCACTAGACGACGATTTACCCTGCGCATCATGGAAAAATACTTAGCGAGCTTTTCTTCTTTTTCTTTAGACGGATTAAACACGACCGTTTCCTTAGAACATGGATGCTGGCGGCACAATGGCCTTGTTATCTTCCATCGCTAATTCCAGTTCGGCCACGCGCTGGCGCAATTCCTGCTGTGAAAGCAAGCCTTGCGGGTTTTCGTGCATACCTGCGGTCAAATAGGCATTGTACATGCGTTCGGTGTTTTGCAGGGCAATGAGAGCTTCTAGATAGTCTGTCAGCAATGGGCAGCAATCCCCTGGCAGATTTTCATCGGCTGGCCAATGTCGCAAGTCAGCAAAATAGGCCAGACAGAAGGGGGCGTCATGCCGTGTGGAAATGTCCAAATTGACAGTAATGGCAGGTTCTTCGCCTTCCGTTTCAGTTTTGACAACACGCCACGGCACATAACGACGACGCGTGTCGCAACATCCGGCTACAGCATGAAAATAAGGGGGTGATGCTCAAACTTGCTCGATGCACGGGCATGGGGCATGCTGTCGCTCTGGGGCAGGAACAAGGGCTTGCCCGTGAGGATGTCTTGCCGGACGTGATCCAGAATGGCATCCAAGTCTTGGGGTGTGGCCCCAGGGAAGGAGCGATCCACGTCCAGCCGGTCAAAGACAAAGTCGATCCACTCCTGCCGACCACGTTCCCCGCCCTGGAGCAGCTTGTATTGATCATGCGTCTGTGGCGTCCAGCCGTCCAGCTTGCCGATGTCAGCCCCTGCCGCGTTGAGCTGCTGTCGCGCCTGCTCCGTGTAGCGGCTGAATATCTCGCCGATCTGCTGCGCCTGGGCATTGCCCGTACTGCCAGGTTCGCGCATCTCGCGAAAAATGTCGTCGTGAAATGCCTTATCTTCGCGCATCAGGTGCAGACCGTTGTCCACGGCTTCCAGTTCAGTGAGCAGCGGCGACATCCAGATTTTGTAAATGCCTTCGCGCAGGGCAGAGACGGAACGCCGTGCGCCATCAAAACGTTTGCTACTGCCCACCATGAGCGCCTGAATGCCATCCATGCCGCTGAAACCCTGGGCCTTCACGCTGTCGATGAATGCCGTTGCCTCGTTGAAGCGCATGACAGAAATGGCATGGCGTCGGGCGCGCATCTTGGCATTGTGCTTCATGGCCT
>JAFTCE010000076.1 GCA_017454855.1 Desulfovibrio sp. | reverse complement strand
TTCCACTTCTTTTGCCATTTTTTCTCGATTTCCTGAGGCGAATACCTTTCCATCTTCCATCCCCCTAAAACAATACCCCGGCTGCAAAACAGCTAGGGAAACGTTGATTAAATGAAGTCGTCCAGATTGGCGTAGATTGTGTGTCCCTCCCAAGGAGACAAACCGCAGTCATAGTGGTGCTATGTCGAGGATTTGTCGACACAGGGAGGACACGCAAGATGCGTCAAGATGGACGGCTGAATTAATCAGCGTTTCCCTAAAGTCCTTGGCTTTTCCTTTCTCAACAACGGTAGTATTATACCGCAAAGCCACATATTTCGTCAATGTTGCCGCAATGGCAAATTTACCGAAAGCTGCGCGGCAGCCGTAACTGCACCGACAGGAATTGCGCCCGTCAAGAACGCACCAGCGCCTTTGCGAAATACGTTCCGATACTCGCGATAAAACCCAGTGCCTCTTCCTTCAACTCCTCCGGAAATGACCTGAGCACAGGTCCTGTCTCGAAATTCAGTATCCCCTCATAGCGGATTGCCCGAAGCCCCCTCAGGAACCCTTCCCAATCCGTCGATGCCTTGTTCTCCCGTGTCTTGGCAAAGGTAAAAGGTATCTGGTGCAAATCCTGCACAGCGTCATTATCATGAATATGAAGCACCTTGAGCCGATGTCCCAGCTGCGTGATAAAATCCTCAAAATCAATCCCAACAAGATTCGCATGCCCCGTATCCAAGCAGAATCCCAAGACCTCCGCCCCGTATCGGTCATTGATGCGATCAATGCGCTCTGCGCATCGCCGCACATGGCAGCAAGGGCCTTCCACGATATGCCCTGCCACACTGTCATAGAGATTTTCCACGCAAATGGTGATGCCCATCTCTCTCGCCATAGGCGCAATCTCATGGATGAATGCCTCCGTGTATTCCCATTCCGCTTCCTCGGAACCGAGAACCCTAGCCAACTTGAACCCATGGATGACGATGCAAGGGCATTCAAAAAAGGCACAGAGCTCCATGCTCTTGGGCGCTACCTGCTGCCGAAGATAGTCGTTCACTTCACGGCTGCCCGTGGGAACATAGATCGGGTAGGGCATGTGCATCTGTCCAAAAACAATCCCTTCCTTTTTTGCGCCCGCCTTATGAGCCGAAAAAAAAGTTCTCAACTCGTCGATATCCGAATCAAAAAAAGTATTGAGCTTCCCCCGATAGATATCCCGATTGCGCAAATACCCGTGCAGGCTGAAATCCACGCTGGCAAATCCGGCGCGCCGAAGCATGGCAAATCCCGCCGCAGGATCTTTATCCCCGATAGCGTTCTGGGACTGCACACCAAGACGAAGTCCCTCATCCATTCCGCAAATCTCCCCTGTGTTCATGTCCCATCCTCCACATCATGCCCTGTCAGCCACATCTTCCAGCCGATCAAAGTGGAAGGACGGCAAGTACTCATCGTTAAAATACTCGATGGGATTTTTCAGTCCCATCTCTCGCAGCTGTTGTTCAATTTCCCGATAGTAGATATTGCAGATCAAGATGGCAACATCTCCCGACAACTCCTTCAAGTCTTCCGGTGAATGCACCTCCAGCCCGCAAAACTCCGTTCCCCAACGCTCTTTGTTGTTGTCGCAAGTGAACAGCGGCGGATATTTCTCCCCATAGCACTTCATATAAGCACGGCACATATTCCCCGCCCCAAAGAGCACCCGCCTTTCATGCTTTGCCAATACGTTCTCCAGCCCCACCTGCCAACGGATATATTCCCCCACAGATTTTGCCAGCGCCAACAATTGCGGACGAAGCAGAGGCGAAAAGGCGGACGCCGTATCCTCAAGGAAAAGTGCCAGCTTCCCGTCAAATCTCGTTTCCCGCAGCCCCCGAATCAGACTCAGCCAATCCGTCTTCGACTGTCCGCGTCCCACACCCGTAAAGGGCAGAAGCGCTGTCTCCTCCATACCGTTGATGTCCCGCAGGACCACTATTTTGAGCCGCCTGCCCATTGTTTTCACAAATTCATACATATTCTGCCCGCAAAGACTTGCCGTACCCGCATCCAAACAAAAGCCGAAGCGCTCTTCCCCACAGGCATCGTTGAGCGCGTCCACCCACCGCGCCGCCTCCTGTTCGTCCGAGCATACGCCCCGCGCCAAATGCCCATGAACATCCCTTGCCTGATTCTCCAGCAGGATGCCCACCGATTCCTCTCCTGCAATCTTCGCCAATCGGAGGTAGTACGCCCGATTCACTTGCCACAAATCGTCTTTCTCCACTCCGGCAAACAAAGGCGGAACCACCAAGTATGCCGCCTTCTGCCACCCGCAGAGCCGTATGCCCTCTTCCGTCAATTTCTCCAGCAATGCGTTCAAATCTTCTCGCTTCGTATCTCGCCGAAGAACCGGCCCATACATCGAAGTGACTCCCAGCCCACACTGTCGGCAGTGTTCCGCTGCTTTCTGCACCATGCTCCCGAGCAAGGAGATATTCGTCAAGACCTCGGCACTTTTTCGCTTTTTTTTATCCTTGCCAAAATCCTCCAAGTCCTGCTTCATGCAGTAGGAAGAAAGATCCAGCATCATCTCCCCAAAACCTGCCTTCGCCATATCCCCTATCCCCTGTCGAGGATACTCCGCCGCCACAATGCCGGACGAACGACAAACAATCTCCATAAAAATCTCCTATTCCCTCTTCACTTTTCCCACGCATAGAAACTGCTTCCCTGCCCTTATTTCAATTGCGTTGTATCGTGGTGAAGTATCCACCACTCGGTTTCGTGAATCCTTCTCCATCACCCGTTCCGCACTTCCACCACCGGCAGCTCCATGATGCGCAGGTTCTGATGCAGCAGCCAGACCGTCAGCAGGCGTTCCCCGAAAAAGCCCAGCACTCTTTGCCGCGTAAATCCCTCGAACCGCTCCGGGCGCAGTCTGCGGACGGCCTCCGGCAAAAAGGAAAAGAGCCATTCGCAATAAGATTCCAGTATCCATCGATGCGTGACGAACATATGGAAACGATACATCGACTTTCCCTCCATCACATCGAAATAGGTCTCCAGATAGTCCGGTTGGCGCTCGCGGATGATATCCTCCAATACCGCCGACGCCTCCGCAAACACCTCTTTTCCCACATCTCTGCGTATCCATCCCTTCACAGGCAAATAGACATTTGCAAAAAGCGATGCCAGCAATATGTCATAATTCGTCAAATATCCCAGTATATGCGGCCTGTCCAAAAGATTCCCCTGCCCCGTGCCGGACAGATCGTTCAAAAAATAGCGGCGGTAATGGACAAGCCCCACCAGCTCACTCCGGTCATGCTTCCAAATCCAGTAAAGCGAGGTCAGCTCGTTCAGATAGGGATTCATCTCCGAGATATTCTCCCCCTCATCATCGCGGCAGAACCCCAGCGGCTCATGCAGGCTGCTTCCCCCTTGGATCGGACGGTAAATCTCCGCCTGTGTCTGCATAGAGAAGGGTTTGTGCGCTGCCACATACAGCGTCGCCGACTTGTTTGCCCAAGTATCAACGACCAGCCAGGACCAGGATGGAGCTGGCTGGAAAGCCAGCCGGCTCTGCTCTGACAGCAGACCGCGCAACTCCGCCGGGACATCCTGGACACTTCCCGCCCTGATCTGGCAGACAAAATAACGCGCTTGTGTCCGAAGATCCCCGATCAGGGCCGACAGTTCCCTCTCCCCGCGCTCTGCTGCCAGCAGCACCGCCGCATATCGCCCGCTGTGCTCTCCCTGCATCCCGTCATACAGGGATTCCCGCAGAGCGCAGCGGCAAGACGCAGCCGCCTGTTTCCTTCCGATCAGCCGCATGCCATAAAGCGGCCGCAGCGGATCGCCATACCTGGTCACATGCTCACAGGAC
This sequence comes from Desulfovibrio sp., assembly GCA_017454855.1. Classification (GTDB taxonomy): domain Bacteria; phylum Desulfobacterota; class Desulfovibrionia; order Desulfovibrionales; family Desulfovibrionaceae; genus Desulfovibrio. Next base: position 38,511 of record JAFTCE010000076.1, on the reverse strand, counting down.
TCAAAATACATATCGTAGTCCAAGAGCGACTGCACACCCAATCGCGCAAGCAGCCCGGCAAGCACCTTCTCCCCTTCGATGCTGCAGAACATGTCCGTCCGCACGGATCTGAGGAAATGACCCGCAAAAACAAACTTTTCCATTGGCATGCCGACCTGCTGCAGACCCCGATGAAATCTCTGCGTATCCTCGACACTGTCAAATTCATGGAAAACGATCAAATAATCATAGCTTTCGCGATCTATTTCCAAAAGCGCCTGCCACCGCATTCCGGCAGCGGCCTCACTGCCCCATTTTTCCCGATCCGTCGAAACAAAGGCCACGACATTCTCCCGTCCTGCTTTCGCAAGACATTCCCCAGTCAGCTCGTTCTCCCCCAGAAAAACATATTTCAAGACAAGCCTCCTCTCCTACAACAAACTCCCAATGCGCATCGGGAGCCAAACCGGAAAACTGCATCTTTATGGATCTATGTTTCACTTCAGCAAAACCGTGCGCGTCCGCTTCTCCCGAATGCATTTGTTCAGCAAAGCATAGCCCTCCCGCATCTTCTCCACCGTCACGCCCAGAATGCAGTGCGGTCCCGATCGCTCGGCGCAGCCCGTGCCATGCATCAGGCGGCATTTCTCATCAGCGGGCGTTGACGGCAGGACAGCCACCGAAGGCACCCCATAAGGATGAAAACGCACCGGGCAGGACATGGGAAAAAGATTCAGGGAGGCAGGATACGGGAACAATGTCAGCACCGGCAGCCCTTGGGCCGCCGCCATGTGCATCAGTCCCGTATCGTTGCCGATATACCGCTCGCAAAGCGAAAGCACCGCCGCCGATACGCGGAAGGGAAGCCTGCCCGCCAGTGATACGGCGCGTCTGCCGAACTTTGCCGCCAGCACGTCTGCCTTTTCCCTGTCCCGCGGGCCGCCCAGCACGACCAGCCCCAGATCCTTCTCCTGATGCATGATATCGGACAGCAGCGCCGCGAAGCGCTCCACCGGCCACTCCTTGAACAGCTCGCTCGCCCCCGGCATCACCGCGTACAGCCGCCGCACCTTCCTCTCCTCCCGGAGCGGCGCCAACGCCTGCTCCGCCTCCCGCCGATCGGCGTCCAGCAGCCACATCTCCAAGCGGCGGTCGGCAATCGGAAGCTGCGGCAGGTATTCCAGCATGAAGAGATCACGGTCCGCATCACTCTCTATGCGGGCGCGCAGAGGCACTGCCGCGGTAAGCAGCACATCCCAGCCGATAACGGCAATCCTGCCGGGACCGGCCGCGCGGTTCTGGGTAAAACCCACACGCCGGTTGACCCCTGCCATATACAGGATCAGCACATCCGCCGACTTGATGCCAAGCCGTCCCGAAAAGCCAAGATCGAAGTGATGCGGCAGCAAGACCTCCACCACATAACGGGCCAGCCCCGTAAAGACATCCCAAAAGGGATGGTTCAGGTACTCGCGCCTGTTCACGATCAAATTGTCTATATATGGGCAGCACTGCGCCAGCTCATGATTGCGATCCGAGCCGAACAAGGTGATATGTGCCTGCGGATAAATGCGCCGCAGCTCACGATGAAAGGCAGATGAGAGCACAAAATCCCCCGCCGCATCATCGCGCAGCACCAGGATCTTCTGCTTGGCCGCAGCTGCAGGCTCCAGTTCCTTGCGAAAGCCGAGCTCCTGAAAGATCGGCTCCATCTTGTCTGCCAATGCCTGGCCGCTGAATTCGCCATTGCGATGTTCCTGCGCGAATGCCAGCAACCCGTCCAGCACCTTCTGCTGCTCTTCTGTCATAAAATTCCCTCCTTGCCTCACGAGCGCAATCTATGGGCAGCCGCAGCAGATGCCAGACGGCGCTCAAGCGCCAGGTCCAGCTCCTCCCGGCGCGCCAAGCATTCACGGTACCAATCCAGCCGCTCCATATAGTGCTGGGACAGCAAGCGCTCCTCCTTCACATACCGATAAGCAGCCTCTGCCACCTGCAGCCGCCGCTCCCTGTCCTCCACCAGCAGACGCAAATAGAGGGCAAACTCTCTGGCATCATGGTAAATAAAGCCCGTTTGTCCATCCCGCACCGTCCCGGCATAAACCGTAGGCGAGGCCAGAGCGACCGCACCATGGCCGGCAGACTCGATGAACTTCAAATCCGACTTCGTGCGGTTGAATTCCGTATCATGCAACGGCAGCAGCGAGATATCCGAGCTATGCAATGCCTGCTGATAGATCGGATAAGGCACATACTGGCCATCATAATCCTTGCCGGGCACAGCCACAAACTCCTTATGCTCCGTCTGCAGGGCCTCGAAGAAGCCACGGTCCGACAACACCTTGAAACGCAGCCGCTCTCCATATTCGGCTGCCGCTTCATTCAGGGCCGGCATGATGTCCTGCCACTCCCGGCCGCGGTTCAGTGCGCCGAAGAACACCGTTGTCGGCGCATCCTCCGCGTAGACGCGTGGCTCCGGCAGTTCCTTCAGATGGTTCGGAAAGACGTGCACCTCAGGATTCTCCTGCCTTACGCGCTCCGCCAGAGGCTCAGTGGACACCTGCACCACATGCGCCCCCGCATAGTCCAGCCGATCGCTTTTTCCCGGCGCTTCCCACTGCATGGGGTTGTCATCCATCTCTGCCACAATCAGGTAGCCACGCTTGCGCATGTGAGCGATGATCTGGCACGCCTGTTCATAGTTTTTGTAGATCAGCCGCTGACGAATGATGACGCGCTGGGAAAACCGGGCATCGGCGGCCTCATTGTACGTCCCGCGCTCGGCCAGTCCCGCGACGCCCGGCTCCGTCGCCAAGAAAGCAAAAGGCTCCAATACACGCACCCTGGCTGTCACCACCGCTTCTCCCAAGGCCGCATGCATCATGATTCCCTGTTCCGTCGGCAAAGGATGCCTCAATGCCTTCAGCAGATAGCCCTTTGCCCAGATATCCGTGCGCACTTCCCGACCATCCCGTTGGCATAGGGCGACAAAGGCCTGCAGGAAATCCGCCATCTCCTGTGAATCCTTCAGTTCCTTGTCTCCCCCGGCATCATAAACGGGAAAAATATTCAACAGCGAAAGCCCCGCCGCGCTGATCGCCTCCCGTGCCTCGGCAAGCGACTGCCCGCCGCCCTCGCAGGGCAGTCGCGTCGCCCTGCCCGCCAGCTGCTCCATAACCAGGCGGACATAACCTGCATTCGGCATCAGCGCCAAAAGCTGTCCTTGCTCCGAAAGCAGCTCCGCCCAATCCTTCAAATGGCTTCCCATGGCACGCAGGAAGGGGCCGCGTACGATCAGCACGTCAACTGTGCCCTTCTCCAAGCCCATTTCCGCCATGTCCAGCCCCTCCGGCTCCTGACAAAAAACATGCGGCAACACGGTTGCCGCTGCTTTTGCCGGGGAGCTGTCAGGCTCAAAGCCCCAATAATCCGCTGCAGGCTGACGGCGCAGGAACGACCTGCCCACTGCACCGTTCCCGCAGCCCAGCTCCACAACACGTCCGGCTCTGGGAGGAATCTGCTCTGATAGATTGAAACTCATTTCATCGCCCCATAAATCATGTTCAACTGCTTCTTGATGCAGTCCTTCAAATCATAGCGCTCCAGAATGCTCTCCCGCGCCCTCTTGCCCAGACGCACACGAAGCTCAGGATCGTCCAGCGCCTCACCAATGCGCATCGCAATATGCTCCGGACGCCTGAAATTCACCAGCAGGCCATTCACATTATCCTCTACCGCCTCCGTCACTCCCGGCGTATCGGAGGCCACAAGACAGCAAGCCGCCCCCAGCGCCTCCAGGCAGGACCAGGAAAGAATGAACGGGCGCGACAGGTACACATGCACATCCGATGCCTGCAAGAGCATCAAGTATTCCTCACGGCTCAGATGACCAACGAAATGCACACGGCTCTCATCATAACCGCCCTTCTCGATCTCCACCTGCTTCCAGGTCTTTTCCTCGGAATACTGCGGGCCGTAGCAGGCACGATCCGAGCCTGCAAGGACCACATGGCACTTGGGGCGTTCCTTGAGCAGGATCCGGATGGCATCCATGAACTGCGGGAAGCCGCGGTATGGCTCCATGCCACGGGACAGGTAGGTGACCAGCTCCTCGCAGTCCGAAAGGTCGAGCTTCACATTCTCATTGTCCAGCACGAATTTCACGCCTTCGCGAGGCTTGTAGTAATCGGTCTCCACGCCCTCATGGATGACCTTCATGGAGTCACGGTATACGGCAGGGAATTGCGAACGCTGCCACTCCGTGGGCGCGTAGCGCACATCGCATGCCTCCAGGTTCAGCATATGGTGCAGGTTGGTAGTACGGATACGGCACTTGTCATCCGCAGAAACCGGTTCATCCGGCCAATAGCCCACATCCCCTCCGCTGGAGTTGTAAAACCACTCAAAATAGCCGATCAGCGGCACCTGCGGCAGTATATCCTTCACGTAAAGGGTCGAGCCCCAGCCCGTATGCCCCATCACCACATCCGGTACGAAGCCCGTCTGTCGGCGCAGGGCATCGATGCCCATCACCACCTGCTGTCCCTCCAGCACGGCCTCCTCTGCCAGCTTCATATAGGGATGGATGCCCTTGGTCGCCTCCCGCGGCTTCTTGTGCATAGCCACCTGCACTCCGGGCAGCTGCGATCCGTTGCTCTCCTTCGAAAGATACATGACATTGTGACGGCCAAGACCGCCCAGATAGCGGGCCAGCTGCAGGAACTGGCCGGGAAAATTCGGATGAAGAAATAAAATGTTCATACTTTGCAATCCCTCTTTAGACAAACACACGCATGCCTCGCTTCAGCAAATTTTTTGAACGCGAGTGTAGTTTCGACAATTCCCTACTCCTGCGACGCATACAAATGATAGTAATAGCCCTTCCTCGCCATCAGCTGCTCATGGGTGCCCACCTCCATGATGCGCCCATGATCCATAGCGATGATAGCATCGCAGTGCTTTACGGTGGACAGCCGATGCGCTATCATAAGCATCGTGCGTCCTCTGGAAATCTCGCCGATATTGGCAAGGATCTTCTGCTCAGACTCCGTGTCCAGCGCAGAAGTGGCTTCATCGAAAATCAGGATGCGCGGGTCCAGCAGCAATGCCCGCGCAATCGACACGCGCTGCCGCTGGCCGCCTGAGAGCAGGCTTCCCCGCTCGCCCACGAAAGTATCATACTTCTGCGGCATCTCCTGGATGAAATCATCCGCTCCCGCGAGCTTTGCGGCGGCAAAAATCTCCTCGTCCGTCGCATTGGGCAGCGCGATGGCGATATTCTCCTTGATCGTGCCTGCGAACAGGAAATTCTCCTGCAGCACGATGCCGATCTGCCGCCTGAGCCAAGCCGTCTCCACCTGCGCGATATCCACGCCGTCCACCATGACCCGCCCGCTGTCCGGCACATAGAGCCTCTGGATGAGCTTCGTCAGCGTGGACTTGCCGCTCCCCGACCTGCCCACGATGCCGACCTTCGCGCCCGCGCCGATACGCAGCGACACATCGGACAGCACATTCTTGCTGTCCGCCTTGTAGCGGAAATTCACCTTGTCAAAGATGACGTCGCCCTTAAGCCCTTTCAGCGTCGTGCGATTCGGGTCAAAGGCCGGCTCGCTCTTCTCGTCCATGATATCCGCCATGCGCGTCATGGACACGCGGATCTGCTGAAAATACTGCCACATATTGACCAGGCGCAGCACAGGCGCGATGACCTGCCCTGCCAGCATCTGGAATGCAATGAGCTGCCCGACGGAAAGATTGTTCTGCATGACGGTATAAGCGCCGATCCAGAGAATGGCCAGATTAAATGCAAGCTGCAGGAACATGCCGATGCTGCCCGCCACGTTCGCGACATTCAGCACCGAGAGCGCACTCTTCAAAAAACGCGACAGGATCTCCTCATAGCGGCCGACGAAAGTCTGCTCCACTCCCATCGTCTTCACCGTGCGGATGCCCGTGATCGTCTCGATATTGAAGGAGTTGTTCTCCGCCGCCAGCAGGAACCGCTCATTGATGCGCTTCTTATAAATCGGCGCAATCAGGGCATTCAGCACGACATAGATCGGGATGGTGATCCAGACGATATAGCTCAACACATTCGAGTACAGGAACATCACCACAAGGTACACCGTCGCGAATGCCACATCCAGCACCACGGTCAGAGCCGTGCCTGTCAAAAAGGAGCGCACCGTCTCCAGCTCGCCCATGCGGCTGACGATATCACCCACCTGCCACTTGTCGAAATACTTGGCAGGCAGCTCTGTCACCTTGCGGAAAAGATGCGCCGACAATGTGACATCGATCTTGTTGGTCGTATGGATGAAAAGATACGACCGGAGCGCCAGCATCCACTGGTTGAAGATCGCCACCAGGATCATGCCGCCGATCAGCACGTCCATCGTGGAAACGCTGTGATGCACCAGCACCCTGTCGATGATCGTCTGCGTGAAAAGCGGCGTCAAAAGCCCCAAAACCTGCAGCACCAGGGACATGAACAGCACCTTCAGCAGAAACGGCTTGTACTTTGCCACCACCGGCAGGAACCAGCGGAAGCCGAAGCCCTCCACCTTGTCCAGCGCCTTGGCCAACTGGTAGCGCTTGGCGAAAAGAACCGCCTCCCCGGTCCATTTCCCCCGGAAGAAGTCACGCGCCACCACCAGCAGCTGCTCCCCCTCCTTCATGCGGGGGTCAAAGAGCACTACCCCATCTTCATCTATTCTGGTAATCAGCACAAAGCCGCCGTCCACCATGCGGCAGACCAAGGGCCGTGGCATTTTTTCCAGCCGTTCCAGCGTTACCCCCTCATAGGCCCTGGATTTCAGCCCCAGCTCCCGGGATGCCGTGAGGAGCCCCGTGGTGTCCACCGCCCGGAAGTCCGTGATATAGGCACGGGACAGCTGGGAAATATCCGCCGGGATTGAGAAATGCGCCGCCACCCGCACCAAGCAGGCCAGCGCAGAATCTACCTTAGCCATCTTTCACAAATCCCCTCACCTTTCGCGGAATGCCTCATTCTTGTACTGGCGGAACGGGTCCAGGAAGAAGTCGATGATTCGCTTTTTCTTGATCTTGATCTCTGCCGTGACATTCATGCCCGGCGCCAGCTCGATCCCGCTCGTATCCCCATCCAGCGAGAGCGTCAGCCGATATTTGCCATTCTTTTCCTTGTCCTGGGTATTCTCCACCGCATCTGGCGATATCTCCTGCACCTGAGCCTTCACCATGCCGAATTTCTGGAAATTGAAGGTCTCCACCTTCACCTCCGACTCCTGTCCGACCTGGATGAAGCCGATGTCCTTGTTGTCCGCGTATGCCTCGATCTCAAGCTGTGCATCCTCCGGCACGATCATCATAAGGCTCTGGCCTTCGGACACCACGCCGCTCACCGTATGCACGGCAAGCTGGTTCACGCGGCCCGACACCGGCGCCACAATCTCCGAGCGCACATTCGTCTCGTTCGCTTTCGTCAGATCCTCCTGATAGGTATTGAGCTGGCGCTTTGCCTCCACCAGCTGCGTCATCGTCTCCTGCCGGTAGGCGCTGTCCGCAGTGGCCAGGCTGTCCATCGCCTCCGCGAGCTTCGCCTGCTCCTTCCGGATCTCCTGATCCATGGCCTCCGCGGACTTCTGGTATTCCACCCGCGTTGCGCGGGCCTCCAGAAGCTGGAAATAGGACACGGCGTTCTGCTCGAACAGGGACTCCAGACGGTTCTCCTTCTCCAGCGCCACCTCATAAAGCGAGAGATACTTCGTCTTCTGCGCCTGGGCGGACTCAATGGCCGCCCGCTCCTGCGAGATGACCGCCATCGTCTTTTCCCGGTCGGCGGCGAGCTTCGCGCGGCGGCTGTCATAGAGCGCAGCCTGCGCGGAGATATCCTTCGCGTCCAAGTCGCCGTTCTCATTGGAGGGGGGTACGAAGGGCGCGTCGTTCATCTCTGCCTGCAGGCGGTCCACCGTCATCTTGTAGTACGCCACCTGCTTCCTCAGCTGATCCACATCCGCCTGGGTCTTTGTCGTGTCCAGCACGAGCAGGGTCTGGCCCGCCTCCACATAGTCCCCCTCCCGCACCATGAGTTCCTTGATGGCGCCCTTGTTCTGGGACTGCACGATCTTCACATTGCCCACGGGGATGACGCGGCCTTTTGCCACTGCCACCTCATCCACCTCGCCTGCGAACATCCACACGCCGGCCGCTGCAATCAGCGCGACGATCGTCCAGAGTACCAGCCGCCCCACCGGCGAGGGCGGCGTCTCCGTCACCTCCAGGATGGAGGGCAGGAACTCCGTCTCGGCGCCCTGCCTGTCACCCTCTACGAATCTATGATAAAATTTCTTCCACATACATATGTACCCCTTTACTCTGCCGACTGCTGCGCATGGAGCTTGGCATAGATGCCGTTCCGTGCCAGCAGCTCCGCCGGCGTGCCTTGCTCCGCAAGATGCCCGTGATCCAGCACCAAAATGCGGTCGCAATGCTCCACCGTCACCAGCCGGTGAGCTATGATGATCATCGTCCTGTCAGCCGCGATTCCCTCGATATTCTTCATGACGATGCGCTCGGACTCATAGTCCAGCGCAGAGGTCGCCTCGTCGAAGATCAAGATCCGCGGATTCGTCAGCAGCGCGCGCGCGATGGCGATGCGCTGCCGCTGTCCCCCCGAGAGGCTTGCCCCCCGTTCGCCGACCTTCGTATCATAGCCCTCATCCAGCTCCAGAATGAACTCATGGGCGCCCGCCAGTTGGGCGGCCCGCATCACATCCTCCATGGGGGCTGCCGGCCGTGCTGCCGCGATATTGTCGCGCACGGAGCCGTCAAAGAGATAGCTGTCCTGCTGGACAACCCCCATCTGGCGGCGCAGCCAGGCATAGTCTGCCTCTCGGATATCCGTGCCGTCTATGGTGATGGCGCCTTCATCTGCCAAATAAATCTTCTCCAACAGGCCGGCCAGCGTCGACTGTCCCGAGCCGGAACGGCCCACGATGCCGATCTTCTCCCCCGCGCGCACGGAGAAGGAAATCTTGTCCAGCGCAGGCGGCAGATCCAGCCGATAGCGGAACGATACCTCCTTCGCCTCGATCGCCCCCCGCAGGACAGGCAGTCCCGCAGGAGAGGGACGCAGCACCGGCTCGATGCGCGAGTGCAGGATGTCCCCCAGCCGGTCCAGCGCCAGGAAGGACTGCTGCACCTCCGGCCACATGGTCAGAAGCTTCGTCAAAGGGCCGATGGCCTGCCCCGCCAGCATCTGGAACGCAATGAGCTGGCCAAGGGTAAAGCGGCCGTCCATCACCATATAGCCGCCCGCCCAGAGGATCACCAGCGTAGACACCGTCTGGATCGCGCCGTTGCCGCCGCCGATCAGCAGGTTGAACGCTGCCGTATCGAAATTGGCCTGCACGAAACGGCAGACATGCGCCTCCCACCGCTTCAGGAACTGCGGCTCGATGGCCAGCGCCTTCACCGTCTGCATACCGGTCACGGCCTCCACCAGGAAGGACTGGCGCGCCGCGCCCGTGCGCCAGACATTCTCGATCTTCTGCTGATAGACGGGAAGCGCCCAGATCGTCTGCAGCACATAGAGCGGGATGATGACCAGCGCAATCAGCGTCAACTGCACGCTGTAATAGAGCATCAACAGGATGAAGACGACGGAGAACGCCGCATCCAGAATGGTGGTCAGGCTCGTGCCGGTCAGGAACTGCCGGACGCTCCCCAGAGAGCCGACGCGCATCAGCGTGTCGCCCACCCGGCGATGCTCATAATACGGCACGGGCAGGGATATGAGATGTCGGAACAGCCTGGTGCCCAGAATGGCGTCCAGCTTCGTCGTCACCTGGTTCAGCAGGTGGGTGCGCACCCCCGAAAGGACGCTCTGCACAAGCGCCAGCACCAGCATGCCCACGCCAAGGACCGTGAGCGTCGAGAGACCGCCGTTGCCTACCACCTTGTCGATGACCACCTGAGTGAAGAGGGGCATCATGATGCCCATGGCCTGCAGGAAGGCAGAAGCCAGCATGATCTCCGCAAAAATCTGCTGATAGTGCAGGATGACCTGATAGAACCACTCCAGATTGTAGCGGCGGCGGAACTCCGCCCAGGTCAGCCTTGCCTCCACCGTCATTGCCTCGCCGGTCCAGACCTCGAAGAACTGCTTCGCGGGCAAGGCCACGGCCTGCCCGTGGGCAAGATCCAGGAAGAGCACGCTGTCATCCCCGTGCGCCCCTACCATCACATAGTCGCCGTTCCTCATCCGGCAGATGACAGGCGCCGGCACCTCCCGAAATTCCTCCGGGGCAGGGTGCAGCAGCACCGTGCGCATCTTGACGGACTTCGCAACCTTGGACAGTGACTCCCAGTCCACCCTTGCATCATCCAGTTCCGGGTAGGCCCTGGCCAGACTGCCGTCCTCGATGGCATGCCCCCGGTTATAGACTGCCTTCTCCAAAGCGCCCAGAGCAGTATAGGATGGGCCATGTTTCGTTTCCATGCAATAGAATTCCTCCGATTTAAAGATAAACACTTTCCTATTATCGCAGAAACAGGAAAAAAATGCAAGCCCCCCGCCGAAGCGGGGGGCCTGCTGGCCTCTCAGCCGATATTCACTTGCCTGTCAGGCTCAGGAGTTGAGCTTCCAGCTCTTGTCCGCGTAGTTGTAGGTCCAAGAAGACTGATCGCTGAACTGGAACTGGTTGACGGAAGATGCATTGTAGCCCTGAATGGTGAGCGTGCCGCCATCCTGCATGGTGAACTTCATATTGCCGCCGGACACATCAATGGACGCGATGGCATCGAGGGTCGTGTTGTAGAACACAACCTTGTCGTTGGCTGTCGTGGTCTTGATGATATCGTTGCCGTCGCCCGAACCGTACCAGAAGTTGGTCGTGCCGCTGCTGTTGCCCTGCAGGAGATCGTCGCTCGCGCCGGAGCCGCCGTACAGCGTATTGCTGCCGGAGCCGCCGATGATGGTCTCATTGCTGGCAACGCCCGCGATCAGGATATTGCCGGAGCTCCTGCTGGCATCCACCACATCGATGCTGCTGTAGGACTTGCCTGCGCCGCCGTCGAGCCAGATGTTGGCCGTATCCACATCGGAGCCGACCTGCAGGGTATCCTTGCCGGTGGAGCCGAAGAAGAAGTTGGTCACATCGCTGTCGCCGCCATAGGTGAAGGTGTTGTTCTTGCCGGTGACGCCGAGCTGCAGGCCGCCGTAGTTCGTATCATCCATGGTGAAGCGGATGGTCGAGACGGTGGAGCCCGTGTTCTTCAGCGTGAGCACATCATTGGTATCCGAGAGGGTGATGGTCGTGTTCGTGCCATTGTTCACGAAGCTGGAGAACTGGACGCCGTCAAAGAAGTGGATGGCATCGTACTCACTGCTGGAGCCTGCCTTGAAGTTCTGCACCGTATCCTTGCCGTCGCCCGCACCGAACCAGAAGGTCGTCACGCCGGTCTGGGTGGTAGAGCTGTTCATCAGCATATCTGCCGCGCTGCCGCCGCCCCACAGGGAGGTGTTGCCGCCCCCGGCCACCAGTGTCTCAGCATTCGCAGCCGCACCCATCAGGATATTGGTGTCGCCCTTGGATGCCCTGACCTCGTTGAAGGCGCCGACGAAAGTCGTGTTGTCCTCCATCCTGTTGCCAAGGTCGAGGGTCATGGAATCAGACACGCTGGAGAAGTCCAGTCTCGCTGTCTTGGTATTCGACGCACGGTAGTAATAGTTCGCCAAATTCTCAGCAGCAGTAACGGTGCTCGACGTGGTCACCACATCCACCGTGTAGTCGCTGCCGGAAGCGTTGCGGAATTTCACCACGTCGCTGGTCGCGCTCTTGACATCACTCAGCACCAGCATATCGCTGCTGTTCAGCTTCACGGTCATGCCCGTGCTGGCACTGGTGGAGATGGCCTCCAAATCCGTGATCTCATTGCTGAAGAGATAGACCACATCCTTTGTTTCCGCAGACCCGCCGTCAAAGTAGGAAACCGTATCCTTGCCGGTGCCTGCCATCAGCACGGCAGCCTGGACATCAGAATCAGATATCGCATTAAACACGATCAAGTCGCTGTCTGCGCCGCCCCAGGCCACGTCGCCCTTGCCTGCGTAGATCGTATCCTTGCCGGAGCCGCCCATCAGCGTATCCGCACCCTCGTTCACATCATTGGTGGTGCCCACCATGACCATGTTGGTGGTGAAGGAGGTGGCATCCATGAAGGCGCCGTTCTCGCCGGCCCAGACATAGTTCTGCGCCGTCTTCAGGTCTGCGCCTGCCGTGACCATGTAGAAGTTCTGGCCGCTGTTGCCCATCTGGACTGCCGCGCCAGATGCAAGGCTGACCTGACCATCCACTGTCAACTGGCTATAGATATTCGCAGCGCTCGTATACAGGAGATCCGTACCCAGCTCGAAATCGGTGATGGTAGCTGTTCCTGAATTCGTAGCCGCTCCCAGAGAGAACACATCCTTGCCGTTGCCTCCGGTGATGGTGGCATCGCCGTAGCTGTCGATGGCCAGGGTGTCGGCTCCATCGCCCAGCTCGATGGTCGTGCCCGTGGCGCTGTTCAGGGAGACATAGTCATCGCCTGCGCCCCCCGTCAGCGTTGCGCTGTCGGCAAGCACCGAAACTGCTACGCTGTCCTTGCCGTCGCCCAGATTGATGGCCGTGCCGGATGCCGAGCCGCTGATAAAGAGAGAATCATCGCTGCTGCCGAGGGTGATGGTGCCCTGCGTAGCACTGCCGATGGAAACGACATTCTTGCCGCCGCTGATGGTCAGGGTGCTGTCGCTGTCCATGGATGCTACAAAGACGGAGTCATTGCCATCGCCCGCCGTGATGGTGGTCTTCTTCATCTCACCATCAACGAAAATGCTGTCATTGCCGGAGCCGGTGGTGATATTCGCGCCGTCCGCGCCCTTGACGGAAATGATATTCTTGCCGGCGCCCGCATCGATGACGGCGCTTCCGATGGCCTCAAGCACGATGCTGTCATTGCCCGTGCCTGTCGTGATCTGCCAGCCGCCGACGCTGCTGCCCGCGATGCTGTTCGCGCCGGCGCCGAGGTTGATGCTGCCGCCCTCGGCATTGCTGCCGACGATGGACACATAATCATCGCCGGAGCCGCCCGTGATGCCCACATTCGTGGAGGTAGAAGCCAAGCTGGCATAGAGGGTGTTCCTGCCGTTGCCCAGCTGGATGTTGGAGCTGGCGCCGATCCCCATAAGGCTCACGGAGTCATCGCCGTTGCCCAGCGTCACAGCCACCTGCGCACCTTTGAGATCGTCAGCCTGCAGGCTGTTGTTCCCATTGCCAAGATCAATGGTATAGCTGCCCCCCGATGTGCCGGTGATGCTCACATCATCCTCGCCGGTGCCGCCGCTGATATACACATTGGTGCCGCCAAGGCTTGCCACCAGCGAATTGTCGCCGGCGCCGAGCTCGATCGAGCTTCCGGCAAGTGCAGCCGCGATCGAAACGGTGTCATTGCCGGAGCCCATGGTAACCGAGCCGCTGACGGAAGAAGCCACCAGATTGTCGTTGCCGCTGCCGAAAGTAGCCGTGCCAAGATTCCCGATCACGGAAGCAACATTCGTCCCGCCGTTCAAGTTAAGGGTGTAGAGCTTGTCGCTCCCGCCCAGAGAAACGGAATCATTGCCGGAGCCTAAGGTCACGCTGGTGATGGAGGCATTGCCCTTGATGCTCCAGCCTTGGGCGCCGCTGTAGGAGATTTCGGTCATACCCGCGCCTATTTTTGTGTCTGGATTGACAAAAGTTGCCGTATAGCCGTTCGACACCTTATACACTGTCCCCAGAAAGCCGCCGCCCTCAAGGGACGCCGCCGCATACCGCCACTTACCTGTCGAATAGGTCAGCGCAGAGCCTTTCGCTGTGATTCCAGTAAACCCATCATACTCACTAAGATTAATTGTTGCCATAAAATACAACCTCCCTAAATTATTCCCGCGGGCTTCCCCGCATCGCCATGAATGTCCGCCCGACCTGCACGCCATCCCTGCCATGGGCTGAGGCAGAAACCACGTGAGCAGGCAAACCCATCAACGGGTACATTCTAGCACACCGAAAGCAACAATGCAACAAAATTTTTTTTGGCTCTCACTGCGCTCTTTCCCGTACAAACCTATTATCGGTCAAAAGCCTTGAAAACATAAGGCCTTGCCGCATTAAAGTTTCATTAAAAGTTTCGGCACAACAGAAAATCCCCTAGGCAGTGGGCGATTCACTGCCTAGGGGAAAGGGAAGTTGTTGCCGCGAAATTTCGTCGCCTGCCAGACCATGCCCGCACTGCCATCCTCAATTTTCGCTAACATAGTGTGATTATAATCCTGTCTACCCGGATTGTCAAGACCCAAATATCTCGTTTGCCAGACAACGATACGCTTCAGCCTCTGCCCGCCGTCCCTCCTGCTCGCAGTAGCTCGCAAGCTCTGCGGCGATGCCCCGGCTGTCCCGGCCGATCTGGTCGATCTCCCCGGGGTTGAGCTGCAGAAAATCCCGGGTCAGTTCCAGCGCCTTCTTCAGGAGCGGCTCTGCCTCTGTCTTGCGGCCTTCATTCCAAAGCTCTGCTCCCTCAATGGCCCAGGAGTCCGGCATAGAGGGCATATCCCGACGCATGGCTTCCCGTGCCTCCTCTGCTCCCGCCGCATCCTCCAGCGCCAGCGAGGATTTGTACCACCAGCGGTAAAGCTCGAAGCGCATCGTGCTTTCCTCCCCGCCGCGCTCTATCTCTTGGCGCGCCAGGCGGCGCGCTTCTTCCCACTCGCCTTGGCGAAAGGCATCCCGCGCCCGGTAGTAGCCCTGATTGCTCAGGGGCCTGCCCTCTGCCTCCAGCCGCGCCAGAATGCGGCGGTTGCGGGAGGCCTTGCCCTCCAGCCGCTCCGGGGCGTAACCCGTGTGCAGCATCAGCGCCCGCTCCCGTGGCACAGCCAGCACCCGCGCACCCTCGCCGATCGTCTCGTGGATTGCTCCCTCCCAGCGGAGACCCCGCCGCCACAGGCGTGTGCAGGCTCCCTCCGTGTCCATGTACTCCCCGGAGAGTGTCACATTCCGATGCCGGACGGACAGCATTTCCGCGCCAATGCCGTCCGCATCCTCGCACAGCGCCTTCAGCCCCGGCGCAGTCTCCGCCGTGAAGCGCTCATCGCTGTCCGGGAAGACAATCCAGTCACCGCTCGCCTGATCCAGAGCAAAGTTCTTGGCTGCCGCGAAATCATCGATCCACTCAAAATGGAAGAGCTTGTCCGTATACTTCCGCGCGATTTCCATGGATCGGTCCACGGAGCCCGTGTCCACCACGATGATCTCGTCCGCCGCCGCAAGGCTTGCCAGGCAGGAGCCGATGTCCTCCTCATTGTCCCGCATGATGACGCAGGCCGAAAGCCTGAGCCGGCCGCCTCTGGCACGAGAACGCGCCAGGCTGTCCAGCACCTTCGTCAGCGGCAGGCGCGCCGCATCCGCCCTCATCTCCCGAAAACCTGCCGGCACAGCCGCTTTGTGTCGGCTGACCTTGCGCCCGAAGCGCAGCCGTCCTCCGAAATGCACGGCCTGCGCTGCTGCCTGCGCAAGCGCCCCATCGGTGCAGGGCACCCCCGGCACCAGAAGCGGCCGGATGCCCCCATCACCCCGCAGGGCGAAAAGCGCCGCGCCGGCCAGGTCATCTGCATAGGTGAGACGCAGCTCTGCCGTCTCGCGCCGCGGCAGCTCCGCGCGTTTCTTGCCGAGCCCTGCCGCTCTGGCCAGCTCATCCAGCAATTCCTCCGGCACCCCCGTGCCGTCCTCCGGCCGCTCCCGTCCGAAGAGCGTGCCATCCTCCGCGCACACTGCCACGCAGGAAAGCCCTTCCCCTGCTGCGGCCGCGCACAGCGCCAAAAGGCCCGGCTCCGGAGCCGGGCAGAGCAGCACGGCCCGGGCAAAGCCCTCCGCCCGGGCTGCCCGCAGGAGCTGCTGCACTTCCGCAAGCGCCGCCCTGCCCTCCAGGGCGGGCAGCAGCAGACCGCGCCGCGCTGCGCCGGGCAGATGCTCCCCTCCCCAGCATTTGTATGCCAGCCTCTCCCGCGTCAACTGACGGCGGCAGGCCCGCCCACCCCAGCTGTCCGGGCGGGCCACCAGCAGCTCCCAGCGCGGCTCTCCCGCTGCCTCCCGCCGCGGGGCATGGTCCCCCGAGGCGCCGCCCGAAAGCTGCCTTGCCGTATCAGTCATGGCATCTCCTCCTTCCATTCGTAGCATCAGAACTGAAAATACAGGAACGAAGTCACCTGCGTGAAATGCAGCACGGAGAGGACGAACAGCGCCGCCAGCGCTGCCGCCCATCTAAGATCTGGCCGGAAATGCTTGTCGACCAGCTCGTTGGACTCTGGCGCACAGACGACCAGCAGAAGCGCCAGTGGGAAGAAGACAAGGGGCAGCCCCGCCAGCACCGGGTGCGTGAAATCCACAGCCAAGCCGCTCCATCCCAGATGCCCCGGCCATGCCGCCCCATGCAGGCCGCCCATGGCCGCAAGCACCTGCAGCGCTTCGCCCATATTGCCCGCCCGGAAGAAAACGAAGGTGAGCAGCACCCAAAGCAGTGTCACCGCCCGCGCCAGAGGCACAGGGAGCGGCCTGCCCCATCGCTTCCAGCACTGGCAGACAGCCAGCCCGCCTGCGTGCATCAGGGCAAACACCACAAAGGTCCAGCCCGCCCCATGCCAGATGCCGGCGATGAACATGGCGACAAAAGTCGCCATGACCATGCGCCCGAAGGTGATTCGTTGAAAGGACTGCACAATCGGCATATAGATGCAGGCCGTGATGGCATTGGTCAGCGAGATATGCCAGCGCTGCCAGAAATTCGCGAGGCTGACGGCACGAAAGGGTGCCCGGAAGTTCGGCGGTATCCTGATATTCAGCATCCGCGAAACGCCTATGGCCATATCGCTGTAGCCGGAAAAGTCGAAGTAGAGCTGCAGCCCGTAGCAGACAGTCACCAGCCACCCGTCCACGAGCGTCAGGGACGCCGCATTGCCGAAGCCGTGATCCACATAGGCGATGAAGCTGTCCGCAATGAGTGTCTTTTTCATCAGCCCCAGAACGAAAAGAGCTCCGCCTCGGGCGAGATTTTCCCAGTCTGTCCGCTTCAGCCTGTCATCGGCGAACTGCGCCATCATGGGCTTGTAGTAGAGGATCGGTCCGGCCAGAAGATGCGGAAAGAAGGAGACAAACAGTGCGTAGCCGAGAAGTCCGTGCTCCTTTGCGACGCCCACATAGCAGTCCAGCAGGTAAATCATCTGCGTGATGGTGAAAAAAGAGATGCCCAGCGGCAGGACGAGATGCAGGAGCGGCAGGTCCAGCCCCAGGCGATCCAGATTCAGGATGAAGAAGTCCAGATATTTGTAATAGCCCAGGAGGCAGACATTGAAAAGCAGCCCCAGCAGGAACCATGCCTGCATGGGCCTGCTCTTGGCCTGTCCCGCAGCCGGCGCGGCCGTCCCCCCGCCCGCACATCCTTTTTCCCATGCCGCCCGTGCCGCGATGATGCGGCCGGAAATCAGCCAATTCATCAGAATGCTCCCCATGAGCAGGGGAAGATAGTTCACATCCCAGTAGCCATAGAACAGGAAACTCAAAAAGAGCAGCCAGGCATTGGCCGACGGGCTGCCGCGGCGCCCCAGCAGGAAGTAGCCCGCGAGCGCCGCCGGCAGGAACGCAAAGATAAAAACGTAGGAATTAAAGAGCATCTTCTACCCCATAGCGCGAGAGCATCTCCCCGATGGAAGCCAGGCTGCGGAAGTTCTCCGCCAGCACGTCCGTGCCGGAAATCTCTATGCCGTAGGCGCTGTTCATTTCTGCGATAAGCCGCGCCAGATCAAAAGAATCAATCAGTCCGTCAGCGATGAAATCCTGGCTTTCCTCGTAGTCTAACTGCGGGTGCAGCTGCTGCAAGATATCTAATACCTTCATGTTCGTTCCCCCATTTCACCGATTCAGGGACCAGCTCCCGGATGAATAGTCATACGTCCAGGAAGAGCCATCTCTGAACTGGAACTGGTTCACGGAGGAGGCAGTATAGTTCTGAATAGTCAGCGTCCCGCCATCTTTCGCAGTCAGCACCATGCTGCTTCCGGATACGCCGGCGCCGGCCAGGTCCGAGAGCACCGCATTATAGAGCACTACCTTGTCGCCCGTATGGCTCCCCTGCACGACATCATTGCCATCCCCTGCGCCATACCAGTAATCGGATACGGCAGAGTTGTTGCCTCTCAGCACATCATTGCTGCTGCCGGAGCCGCCGTAGAGCGTGTTGCTGCCGGTGCCGCCGATGATGGTCTCATTGTTGCCCACGCCGGCAATCAGGAGCTCGCCGTCGCTAGCGCTGCCGTCCACGACATCTATGTGGCTGTAGCTCTTGCCCGCGCCACCGTCCAGCCAGATATTGGCAGAGACATCGGCGGCGATCTTCAACGTATCCTTGCCCGTGCTGCCAAAATAGAAATTCGTTTCATCATCTGCGTAGGTGAAGGTGTTCGTCGCTCCCGTCTTGCCAAGCTGCAGGCCGCCATAGTTCGTGTCATCCATGGTGAAGCGGATGGTCTGCGGCACCGTGCCGCCCAGCCCCTCCAGCGTCAGCACATCCGATGAACTGGACAGGGTGATGACGACACTGCTGCCGTTGTTGACAAAGGAGCTGAAGATCACGCCATCAAAGAAGCGGATGGCATCCTGCCCGCTGCCGGAGCCGGCCCGGAACTTCTGTATCCTGTCCTTGCCATCCCCCGCGCCGTACCAGAACGCCACCGGCTCGTTGCCGCCGCGCAGCGTGTCGGCGGATGCGCCGCCGCCCCAGAGGCTGGCAGTGCCGCCAGTTGCGATCAGGGTCTGATCTTTTTTGCCGTTCCCCATCAGAACACCCTGTCCCGACAGTGTCGCCGGTATCTTGGAAAGATCCACGGGCACCTCCATGCCAACATATTTCTCAGGCCAGTAGATGGTCAGCCCGTCTATGGTTGAGGATGCTTCCGTGATGGCTCCCCAGCTTTCGACCGTGGTGTCCTCCGGGACTACGCTCTCTGCCGTCTTTTTCGTGCCGCCGGCATCCAGCCCCAAGATGGCGCCGGTGTCATCATTGTCAAGGTTGATGCTGCAGTCATTCAGCAGGAAACTGCTGCCATGCGCCTTGAAATCTTTCACAAGGGCATCCGTTACTGCCTGAGCCGACCCAAACTTGCCGCCCGTGGCGTCACTCACTGCATTGTCCAGCATCTTGGCCGTCTCGAGCTCTTCGTCCGATGTCTCCGGCAGATAATTGTCCAGGCTCGCCATGAAGTCCTTGATGGATTGCTGCGCATTCCTGCCGCTGTTGTTTGCCAGATATCTGAACCAGACATAGCCCGCCGCATACATGGCCACGCTGTTGGAATGGAGGTTACGCTCAAAGTTGGCAGCCGTAAGACCCTTGAGAATGTACTGCCGCTCATCGTCTATGCCGTGCACCAGCTCAGCAGCGCCTTCGACGATGTAGTCGGGCAGACGGTTAAAGTTATTGATGTTGGCTGACATCACTGCATGGGTCATCTCATGGGCAATGGTACGGTCCAGGTAGAAGTTCGTCTCGCTGCCTGCGCCATTCACATCATCGGTATCCAGGCTGCCATAGTAATACTCGTTTACCTTCAAGGTCATCGATTCAGTGACATAATATGGCCGCTCGGAAGACTTGGTTGAATAGTGCGACACCGCAGCCAGAACATTGTCATTTTTGTTGACGAAGATAACGTTGATGGTCCTGACCGAGGTGCCTTCTTCATTAAAGTTCAGGCCGAAAGAATCATTGATCAGGTTGAGGCTTTGGTGAATCCACTCCGAATTGAGCCCCCTGAGAACGAAATAGTTGTTTGCCGTATTTGCCATGCTGCCCAGCCCCCCAGAAGTAAAATGCCGTGCGCAATCGCGCTTCCATATGAGTATGCCCTCATTATGCCATATTTTTTTCCTTTCGTAAAGTAGGTTGAAACATCCTCCGCCAAAAACCTGTCTTTCTTCACATCAGCCAGCGCAGGAATCGTATGCGGCGCCCCAAAAGAACGATGACGGCGGCGACCGACAGCGAAGCCGCAGCCGTCAGCAGGAAAAGCGCTGGGCCGCTGCGGGCAGCAGGCCAGGGGCCATGGAGCAGCAGCAGAAAAAAGGCGAAATGCAGGCAGTAAACCAGCATGCTCAGCTTGCGCAGCCACAGAAACAGCTCAGTCCGAAGCCAAGGCAGCCTCAGCTTCAGCGAGAGCAAGAACACGGAAACCGCTGCCGGCACGAGGCACAGGGAAGCATCACCGTCCCGCAGCCAGCCAAGGCTGTCAACCAAGGCAATCTCTGCCAGCAGGAAAAGCAAAGCGATGCCTGACAGAGACAATAGTACCCGCTTCCCAAGCCTTGGCCTGCGGGCTGCCAACGCTGCCCCCAGACTGACATAGAAAAAGCCCATCGTAAGACCATTTCTGGGATTTCCAAAGAGGATATACAAGGATTTCATCAACGCTTCGTCATGCAGGAATTGGGGAAACATTGCCGCAAACGCCCCGTAGTATGCACATCCCCACAGCGCCGGCAGGTACAGGCAAAATCCCAACAATAGTATGCGCCTGAAGCCCCACCCCTTCCGTCGAAGCGCAGCCAGAAGCATTATTGCCAGCACCAGGGCCGCCAGAAACCACAAGTGCATATAGCCCGGCATGAAGAAATACCAGACCCATCCGGCGAGGCCGCCATAAATCTCGATATCCCTGCCATAAATTTGCAGGATAAAGGGCAGATAGATGATCACCCAGACAGCATACACGCGCATGATGCGCAGCACATATCTTCTGACACGCCCCAAGTCCACCTCCCCTGCGCTCATCCTGCCAAAGAGCAGGTAGCCCGATGCGATGAAAAAGAAGGGGACCGCCACTCTGGCCAGCCCCTCGCGCACCAGCAAATTCGGCAGCGGAGCATCGAAAACCGGGGACGTGTGCAGGAGCACGACCATCCCTGCCATGAGGAATTTCATGGCATCCAGTCCCGGATACTGCCCCTTTTCCGGCATCTACATCCCACCTTTCCGCAAACATGCGCCGATTCTCCTCATAGCCGCGCCTTGAGCGCCTGACGGTCAATCTTGCCGCTGGCGGTTGCCGGAAATCCCTCGCACCGCTCCAGACGTGTCGGCCACATGTAGCGCGGCAGGGAGGCGCTCATTTCCTGCAGCAGCCTCCGTTCCGTCAGATCCTCGTCCGCCACATAAAAGAGCACCAAATCATCCTTTTCCCTGTCGTAAAGGCAGGCAGCCGCCTTGATGCGGCTCACCTCATTGGCCGCAGACTCGATCTCGCCCAGCTCTATGCGATAGCCCATGTGCTTGACCTGTGCATCGCTGCGGGACACGTAGACGAGCCTGCCCCCACTGTCCAGCCGCGCCAGATCCCCCGTGCGAAAGAGCTGCGCCCCGACAGGCCGGCTCTTGCCAGCCTCAGGGTCCGGCAGGAAGGAAGCAGACTCCGCTCCGGCAGCCATGGCCACCGTCCTGACTGCCTCACCTGCTGTGCTGCCGGGAGCAAGATAACCCTTCGCTACTGGGCCGCGCACAACCATCTCGCCCGTGTCGCCGTGCGGCACCGGACTCCCTTTCGCATTCCACAGCAGCACTTCCCTTCCCTCGCAGGGAGAGCCTATGGGCAGGCTATCGCCGCCGAAATCCTGCTCCACCTCATAAAAGCCGGTGATGTTGGTTTCCGTCGATCCGTACAAATTGACAAAACGTACCGCAGGAAAGGCCTGCCGCCATGCCGTAATGGTACGCATCGGCATGGGCTCGCCGCAGAAGGCCGCCAGCCGCAGCTCCGGCAGAGCCTCCGGTGACAGGGCTTCACAGTCTGCAACACTGCGGTAGAGGGACGGAACCCAGAATAAAACATTGGCATGCAGCTTGCGCAGCCTGCCCAAAAGCTCGCGCGGAAACATAAAACGCTGCGCTCCCAGCAGCAGCAAGGTTCCTGCCGTTGCCAAAACGGAATATACATCGCAGTACGCCCCCATAGCCATATAAAGCGGGGCTTGCCCTGCCCGGATCTGTTTCTCATCCAGGCCGAAGTGCCGCTTTTCCCAGTCGGGAAAAGACCGCAGCATGCGGTGAGTGGAGACCACGCCTTTCGGCGTGCCGGTGGAGCCGGAGGTGAAGATGATGCAGAGGGGATCGTCCTCAATGCGCGCCGCCATGCGCACCTCCAGCGCATCCCGCGCTGCGGGCAGGGCTTCGGCAGCCGTCATTTCCTCATAGATGAACAGGCGCGGGGCCTCTTCCCCCAGATGCGCCAAGAGGCCCCGCGCAGCCTCTTCCTGCTCCCGACAGGCGATCACGGCAGAGGGCTGCAGCGCCCGATAGAGCTTCAGCAGGCGCTTCAACGGCATCGACGTATCCAGCGGCACGTAGGCACAGCCGCAATAGGCAACCCCCTGAGCAGCCGCAACATGCTCCGCCGTGCGGCCCAGCCAGATGGCCACCGCGCCGTGGATGCCTTCCGCTGCCAGGGCAGCGCCAATGCGCAGCGACTCTGTATGCAGCTCGCTATAGGTCATCTGCCGGTTCTCATCTACGATGGCAATTTTCCCTGGAAACCTGCTCACTGCCTCTTCCAAATATTCTGTAACCAATCCGGCCATAAACAGCTCCCCTTTCTGTCTGTCAGATAACCTGTCTTGCTGCCTGCAACAGTATGGCTGCATCCATCAGTCCGAGCAAAGAGACGAAAATCCTCTGCCCCCACCTGCCCGACAGGCCATCCCAGCCGTCCAAGGGCAGCAGTGCCAGTCCCAGCGGCAGCAGCAGCGGCAGGAAATAACGCCCCTGTATGCCATTGATCACAGGGCTTTGCAGCGGTGTCCACTGCACATACAGGGCAGCGCTGACCAGCACGGTTTCGCCCAGTACCAACAGGAGCAGTCCTATGCGCTCCGCACGTTCCATTCTCCATTGGCTCCCGTTGCCTGCCAGCCCGGCCAGAAGCAGCAGGCTGCCGCAGGCAGCGACCAGATATGGGGAAATATGTATTGTGAACCAGCCCAGCTCACCGCCCAGCATTTGAAACAGGAATTCCCATCCCCACCCGGCAAAGGTACGCGCCAAGATGCCCAGATAAACCAGCGGCTCATGCAAAATGAAGGATTTCTGTGCAGCCGGATCCGACCAGGGCGGCCCGGAGACAGCAAGCACATGCGCCGCCACGCCCAGCCACAGCAGGTTCAGAGCCAACGCCAAAAGCCCCGCAGCGGCCAGATGCAGCCGGCGCCTGCCCACACCGCCGAAGCAGCGTTGCGGCAGCAAAAGTGCGGTCAGCACCAGCGGCAAATAAACGATTTTCGATAGGGCAAGCATTGCGACCATTCCGTACAGCACAGACAGGCTTCCGGAAGAAAGCCGCCTGCCCTGCTCGCGCCAGTGCAGAACCAAGGCAAGGAACAGGGCGGACAGGGCAAAGACCATCCCATCGGGCGCCAGGGAAAAATACTCTTGCAAGTTCATGGGGAGCAGGGCCGCCGCAAGCCACAGCCATTGCCAGCGTCGCGGCACGCAGCGTATGGCCGCGTAAAGGCAAATGCCGGATACCAGCCAGTTCAGCAAGCGGCCTGCGTACAGAAAAATCATCAGCTTTCCCGTGAACAGACCTGCCAGCATGATGCCTGCCGCTGGCACCGCATAATTCACCGGTGCATACAATGCCAAGGTAGGAATATTGCAGAATTCCCGCCGTGAATCATCAAACTCAAGCTGCCAGAAACTTCCCGCTTCCTGCCAGCCGGAGCAGCTCAGCCAGCGGATATGCCTGACCCATGCACGGTCCCCCAGAAGCGGCACAAACTCATCGGTCTGCACAGCATCGGCAGGCCATCCGGCAAGCACAGGCTGGAAGCTGCCGGCCTCATGTGTTTCCGGGCGCACCTCGGCTACCAGTTGTCCCTCTGCCACAGCGCAGGCTCGAAAGAGATGCCCAATTTCATCCGGTGCTTGAAAGGGCGCAAAGGCAGCGCCCCCCAGAAGCCCCAGAACCAGATACAAAACCAGAAACACACGCTCCATCCGCCATGCGGTCTGCCTCAACCACATAAATCACTGCCCCCCTTGCACCTGCCGATCAGTTCCTTCAGGGATTGCCACAGGAAATAGCAGCCTGTCAGTTCCAGAACCTGCATGATGGGAATAACGCAGGCAATGTAATCATAAAATTTCTTGTAGCCCAAGAAACGGCTGAACCACTGCACGCCCAGAAACAGAGCTGCCCCCGACAGGAACAGCCCCAGCATCGTCAGCAGCAGCTGGAGCGGCATGGCATCACCTTTCCGCCATGCCGACGGGACACGCACAAGCAGCGCCAAGAGCCCCAGCGCCCCAAGCAGGAGGCATGCCTTGCCTGTCACACTGTAAATGTATGTGATGCTGTTGCCCAAGTCAACAAATCGCTGCTGGATGTCCGTTTCCGCATTGCCTGATGTCTCCGGCCAGATTGCAGGCGACATGGTAAGGGCGGAAAGTTCCTGAATGTGGTTCTTGTCGCCCCAAGCCGCAGCAACCTCAATTGCATTTTCGCGGTAACAGGCCATCACATCGAGATGCTCCCCGAAGGTATCGCGAAAATAAACCCAGTCACAAAGCCCTATCCCCTGTGTGACCGGAGAAAGATAGAACACCTGCTTTTTCTTCAGCCTGCCGTCGCGAAACGCCGCTGACAGTTCCTCGTGGATACTGGCGTAAATAGCATCCACACGTCGATAGCCCCCGGCGTACCACCCCTTGTCAGCAACGGCCTGACGCAGGCCCCATATATAAAAATCGCCATGCAGCTCCCCGTCCGGCCAGACATAGCCTGAATGTGCGTAAACTCCCCCCAGCGCCTCCCGAAAAATCGCCAAGGACGGGCTGGACTCCATAGCCTGCCGGAAAGCCTCACGTGAAACCCATACGTCAGGATTTGGCTCGCCCACATCAATGGACAGCAAATCATGGGCTGCCGGGCGGAAGTGCGTGCCGCTCCGGTCCGTCACCGTCCATGCGCCGTAATATTTCCAGTTCAGCCCGCAGTACAGCGTATGGCAGAGCCCCAGGGCCACGAAAGGCAATAGCGACAAAAGAGCGATCCTGCCCAGGTTTTCCCTGCCCTGCTCATGCCAGGCAAAGACAATCGCAAGTAAGGATGCTCCCAGACAAAATGGCACGAGCCAGAAACCATCTTCCTTGATAAAATAAAAAAAGGGCAGCGAAAGCGAAGCCAGCAGGCTCCAGTACCGCAACGAGCGGCTGCCGCGAGCAAAAAAAAGCCCGATGAATGCAGCTATGACCAACATGGAGGCAGCGGTCAGGCACCCTCCCCGGTAAATTTTCTGCACGTTTTCCTGATGCAGCATCACCGGCGAATACAGCAGAAAAAGGTAAAGCAATGCTCCCCAGCGCGGGGCGGACACCACCCTGCCCATGACCCAGGACAGCAGCGCACATGCCGATAGATAAAACAGGATCAGCGCCAGAGGATACGGTATCCCCAAAAGGAAGCTTCCCGCCAAAAACAGGGGAAAAGAAATGACCTTGACCAGAGTGAATTGCTCAAAGTCCCCCAGCCACTCACCTGCCATAAGCGTCCCGGCGTATCGCGCCATCAGATAGTCATCTGCCCCCGCATCCTGCATAAAGAGAGGCAGCTTCATGGCAAGAAATATCCTGCCCGCCGAGGCAATCGCCAGCAGTGCCAGCAAGCTGTACGGCAAGGCGGCGGCATACTTCCCCCTCATATTTCCCAGCACCCTCATCGCCTGCCTCTCTCCTGCCTTGCCCGCAAACAGGACTGCCGTGCGGCAGATGCCTTCTCCGTATCGCCTTTCTCCGTATAGGCCTGCTCCAAAGCCTCGTACAAAGCCGGCAGAAGTCCGGCAAATCCGTCATGGCAAAGGGGATATGCGTCCTTGAAATTCGCCGCCAGCTGCGCACAGGTTTCCAGATCCGACAAGCCTTCAGTCTCCCTTCCCGCATTCCAGCGTCGAACTCCCCTGAAATAATAAAAATCAGGCCAACCCGGAAATTCTGCAAGCCCCCTTGAGAGAACCTCCTCTATCCTGCGCTCGGCTTCTGCCTTTTGCTCTTCGCTGCCGGCAGACTTTGCCAGATTCGAATGAGCTTGATACAGTACGCGATAAGGCACGAACGGGTCATGTACCGGACGTCTGCCGACAAGCATGTTCTCGGCATGGGCGATGGCCCGGGCGAAGTCACCCCTGGCCATGTACATATCGGCCAGATAATAATCAAGCCCCAACGTCGAGCTGCCCTGCTCCAGCTGGCGTGACAATATGTCGTAATTGCGAGTCAGTTTCTGCTGCTTCACACTGTCGCGATAGCCTGTATGCAATAGATATATGCGCTCACGGGATACAGACGCCGCCCTGAGCCCGCGGCCATCCCGCCACAAGAGCTCCTCATGGACCGCGCCCCTGTAGCGCAGGCCTTGATCCAGCCGCGCCAGTCTCACTGCCAGGTCATCTGGCTCCGTTTCAACATCGCGCCCCTCCAGATCAATATTGTGACGCAAGAATTCCAGCACATCAGGAGCGCCGCTGCCGCCGGAATAAGGTGCAGCCAACGTGCAGCCAGACGGCAATTGATTCGCAGACAGTTCCTGAACCAATTCGCGCAATTCACCGGGACACCTTTCCACCAAACGTTCGTCACAATCCAGAAGCAGAGTCCATCTGCCATGCGCCTTGTCAAGCGCATAGTTCCTCGCCGCTGCAAAGTCATTCCTCCATTTAAATTTCAGCAGCTCGAAACGCCGTCCCGGCTGCCGTGCCTGCCAGTTGTGCAGAAATTTCTTCGCCATTCGTACCGAGCCGTCCCGGCTGCCGGTGTCGCAGATGATGATTTCATCGACGGACTGTGCGCAACTGGACAGGCAGGCTTCTATTTCCATTGCCGCATCACGCATGATCATAACCAGAGAAAGCAGCCTTCTCCTCTGGCCCTGAACTTCATTCACACTTCCACCTCCGATGAAATGGCTCGCTGTGCTATGCACTCATATCGAAATCTATCGCTTCATACAGCGGTGCAATGCTGCCATATCTCCGCCAACCCCTTGGTTCCGGTATACTTATCCAGTCTCATTTTTTCTGGCAATTTCAGGAAACGCCTTATCCCCCCTTTATCGAGCAGAAACCAATCTTCGCGTCGCTATGTCGAGGATTTGTCAACGCAGGGAGGACAAGCATGCCTCTGCATTCCACTGCGACATTACCCGTTGTCATCACCTGAGTTCGCACATGATCTGCCTTGCTTGTTGCCGATGCAAAAATATATAGACAGTATAGGCCAAGCCATATAAGCCGGTCGCAAACCAGCTGTCCAGAAACCATGCAGATGCCACAAAAATGACGGCCATCAGGACATCTTCGGCTATGCACCCATGCAGCCTCAGTTCCAGCAAGCGACCCACGGCCAGTTCCGCCATGGCGCAGCGGCAAGCGTAGAGCACAGGAATGGAAAGCACCGCTGCCTCCAGGCTGTGCAGCAAGTATACGGTGATAAATGTCACCACCGCAGACAACGCAACCGTTATCAGGTTCAGCTTCAACAGCAGGGCTTCCTCACGCAAGCTCTTCAGATAGGTGTTCGTCAGCAGGTCTACCTTGCTTTCAAACAGACAAACCGGGAAGAGCACGCTCATGTAGACCAAGCTCTCCGCGTACTGCGGCAGCCACCATGTGAGCACGCATTTCAGCGGGTAATAGAAAAGCAACAAGCCCAGTAATATGAAAGTCAGTGCAAAGCGTATCCTGCCGTAGAGCTCACCCCGCCGCTCGTTGCCCAGACGCTTGACTATGGGAAAAAAAACCACGCTGACAGAACTAATGAAGACCATCAGAAAATTGGAAATCCCAAGCGTCAAAGAAACGCGGCCAAAGGTCGCAATGTCCCAACCCAAGGAAATACCGTACCGAACAATGCCCACCAAGAGCATGCTCGCTATGTTTGCAAACATCAGTTTAATGCCTACACGAATATTTTCTCCGGCTTCGGCCAGGATAGCGGCGAAAGACGGAAAAGACAACCGCAATAGGGAACGACACAGCCAGACTCCGCAGGCAGCAGTTGCCGCCAGAGAGCAGAGTTTCGCCAGGAACAGCCAATGGAAAACGCCCAGCCCGACAGCCAGCAACATCAGCACCAAAGTAAGCAAAACCAGTCTTTCCACCAGCAACAGGCGCGCATAATCCTTGATGCGGTTCGTAATCTGCATCACGAAGTTGCAGAGATTATTAAAATTTACCAAAGGGGCAAGGCAAGCAGCGCACAGGAACGCAGCCTGCAAAGAGCGATCTGCCACCAGCAGCCAGCCCCCCAGAAAGGCCAGAGCTGCCAGCACCAGCTGCAGCAACACCACAGCGTAGAACTGCCCCGCAAAGACACGTCGATCCAGTTCATGAAATTCCTTGCCCGCATAGCGGAGGTAAATCCCGTCTTCCCAACCGAAATGCAGAAAGCCAAGATAGGAAAAATAGAACAGGAAGAGCTGCCAGAGCCCGTATTCCTCCACAGGCAGAAACTTCGGCACAAACATCACCATGCATACGGAAACCAGCAGGGAAACAGCATTGGCCATAAAAGAATATGATACGTTTTTCAGAACCTGCTTTCCGCTCATGGCATACCTCATCTTCCATTCATTCGGCAGCTCAGTCAGTCCGTAAAACAGGGCTGCCGCCTGACAGTGTCAAGCTCCTCTTTTTCGCAGTGATAAGACTGCCAGAACTGCTGCACCGGCTAATGCCCCCAACACGAAACCAACTACCACATATTTTTTTCGGATACCGCCCTGGGTTGCAACTTCCTGTGTCCTGGAAAGGTCATAATCAGATACGGTCACCATATGCGCACCACCGGTAATTTCTGAGGCTGTTTCCTCTATGGCCGTCACCAAGGCGCTCATCATCCGATCATGATTTTCTGCCACATACACTGCATCTTTAGCGTCACTGGAAGAGAATTCCAGCTCAAACTCGTACCAACCTGCTGCTGTATGCCTGACACCCACATGCCTCGCCACCCAGGCAAACTTTTCTTGCTGCTTGAAATTATGCCAGCCCTTGCAAAGCTTCTCCATATCGAACTGCGCTTCCATTTTTTCAATGAAATTTATAAATGTACGCTTTGCTCCAATAACATCCATCAATACAATTTCTTGTGTAGTTTCCCCCAACTTAACTGTCGGCAATGGCTCCAAGCGCACCAGACGCGCATATGTCTGGGTTCCAGTCATCTCAACCGAAGGAGCTATCTGAGCTTTCTCCACATAAAGAAGACCTGCCCCCACCAATGCGCACAGAAGAACAACATACCATTTTTTTAACATATGATTCATCATATTTTCAAAAGTTCCCATTTATTTAGCTCCCTCTTCGTTATGCTTGCAGCAGCGCATGCCGATCCAATAAAAAAATCCCATAGAAATCAATATATATATCGTCCTGGCTGACAAAACAGTGGTCATGAAAAGATCATCATGCCCAAACATAAAAAACGGCCAAGAAAACATCACATACATAAGCAGGGCAAAGCCTCCCCCTGCACGCTTGCGCACCAAATTGTAGGCTGTCGTATAGATTAGCCCAAGCAGGAACACGATCAGTCCCATGCCTACAAATCCATAGTCCTGTATATAACGTCGCAAGGATGTATAGACATTCGTGTCTACATTCTCAAATGCAGTGAACTCTAGGAAAATGCTAGTTTCCGGAACCTCCATCCCAAGCGCACGCATATTGCTGTACGGGCCAATCAGAGAGTGGGTTCCAATCCACTCATCTTCAGGGTAAGCACGCCCGTTCAGATAAGCGTCGAATGCCGGAATCTGAGCCCCTGTATAATGGGAGATGATTCTGAACGGCCCCCTTGTTTCAGTCAATCCTTTCCATGTCAAAGACCCTGCGGCGAAAAAGGCGCTGAAGAACAAAACAAATGCCGCCATCATGCCGCCAAGCAGCCGCAAATTATTGCGCCCCGAACAGCCGTTTTTTATTTGATACTGTATTCCCGCCAATAGAATCGCTACCACTGTCACTGTGAGGAAATCTCCTCTGGCCGTGCTCAAAACCGCATGGGGAATATACACCAGTGTCGGCAGCAAGCACAAACAAGATGCCCGGCGCCAGCCGAACCAGACCATATCGTGCAAATACGTATACATAAAAAAAACCGCAGCCGTAAGCGAAATCAAGTTGCGATAAGCCACGCCTCTTGGCAGTACAGCCTCCTTAGATTCAAGCAGCCTGCGTACCGTAGGCAGCATATTCCCATATCCGTCCGTATTACCGTAAAAAACGGATAAATGATACGAATCCTGAAAACTGACCGCCGCCAACAATAAAATTACCACTGAAACTGCCATAATTAAACCGGCCGGCATCGCCAGCGGCCTTGACGGCTTTTCACAAACAGTCCCAGCATCGCGCTTCACCGCCCATCCTGCTATCATGGCTCCTGCCCCAAAAAGAAGAAGCGCCACAACAATGACAAGACAAGTACTGACATGAAAGTCATACTGCCAATAATCACGATTGAGCATGGCCAGCACAGAACTGTTGAGAAACGAGGCCGTAGCTATAATCCAAGGAGAGAATATATCCTGATCCGAAGCTACATATGCAATCACCAAAATACATATCAGCATCGCCACCAATACATATATCAGCACAATACTTTTTCACATCCTTCTACGATCAACTGTTCAAGGAATCACATCGTTACCTTTTGCGCATCTATTGCAGCTTCTCTGAGTTCTAACGTACATAAATTCCCTGACCGAAGCACCTGCCCGCTGGCAGTTACCCCCACCAAGCACAGTTGATAGGAACCTGGCGGGACATCCCACAGGCGCTCCATGACACGGAACCCTCTGTTAGCCAAGGCACTGCTGCCAAAGACACGCTCAGCCTGCGATATATAAGCAGGCTCTGCCAAGGCATACAGGTGCGCTCCACAGTTGCTTTCAAGAAGGGCATACATCACTGCCAACCCTTCAGACTGCCCCCATATCACCCCACAAACATCCAATGCCTCGGATTGGCGTAACTTCACTGTGCCGCCCTGTCCGACACTGTTGCCTTCAATCATCACCGCCTCCAGGCCTGCCCACATTTCCACGTTATTCAAAACATCAGGAATACGCGTCGAAAAGGATGCGTAATACAGATTTTCTTCTACGCTCTCAGGATGATTCTCCTCCCATGCCAACATTTCTTGACGCAACTGAGAAAGCCTTGCCTCCACATTTTCAGGAGTCACCCAAGTTCCCCAAGCGGGCTGGGACTCCAAGCCTCCCAACAAATCAGGCAGTATCTTCTCGCTCAGAATTGCCTTGCCATGCGCAACATCCCAAAAATACGGATTAGTATCTGACACCACTTGCCCAGCAGCAGCCTCTGACATGGTAATATCATCATAGCCTGAAAAATCCAACACCGGATATATGCTAACCACCTCACGGAGCCAATCCTCATAAACATTCCATGCAGATGATCTTGCCTCAAAGCACCTAGCGTGTACAGGAGGTATGAACATGGTCAACTTCAGCTCGTGTTCACGGCAAAGCCTGACGATATTGCGCAACTCTGCCATCGCATCCTCATCGATGTAAGTTCCTGTAAAAACACCATCTCTCTGTAAAACCTTCAGCGTATGGTTGAACTGCCTATGTTCCCTGAGATTGAATTCCAGCAAATTATCATCACAGGGACGCCCCTTGACATAACGCGGATGCTCCCAGTGAAAGCGCTGGTTTTCTACGATAGTGCTCGTGCTGTCCTTCAGTGCTTGCCATGAAAACACGGTTTTCGCTATAACCACAGGAACCACATAAGCAGAGCCAATCTGGCTTTCAATTTCCTGAAACCAAGGCCTGACGCGCATCACATCAAGATGATCTCCATCCACAAACTTCTCATAGGTCAGACCAAAGTAGACCTCTTTTAGCTCCGGGTCTACAGCCAATGCATGTTCCAATGACCGTCGGCTCTCATATAACGCAGCGCCCCGCTCCCCAAAATTATATGCCCTTTTCCCTGTGGCACTCTCATAGGCTTCCATATCAAGGGCATACATAACCTGCGAGGTACCAAGGAAAATAGTATCCGGGCGTTGCCTAGCTACTTCTATGGGTTTCAACATGTACTCCGTCTGTTCCGACTTGGTCGAACCCATATTGAAGCCTGCAATCCTGCAGACATCCCAGACGCCATAAGGATCCACTACTACATTGAATAAGCCTGCTGCCAGCAATAAAATCAGCGAAAAAGTCAGGCACATATAACAAAATTTTTTATACATGCTTACCGTATACTATCTCCTTACTACCTAATCGTTCTCTTCAGCGCCCCAGACAACGGCGAAACAAAAGCCAGGCACGAGAAAATTTCCCCGCTGCTTTCTCAACATGCCAGCGATAGCAGCAATCGCCTATCACCTGCACCAAGGCGCGTTTATGCCACCGGCAACCGCCCAGAGCACGCCATAAGTCACGCAGATGCCCATGCTTCAAAAATTCTGCCCGCGCGGCATTCCAATCACTCGCCCTCTCAACGGCGTTACAGTCAATGCCTTTTGGCCTCCAAAGGGCACATAGGCTTGACAGCGCTTGAAGCTCCTCCTCACAATACGCCAATCTGCCCGCCAGGCTCCAACCGCCTTTGACCCCCTCTGCCTCCTCGAAGCTGACCGAAGCATTGCCTCCGTGAAAACGATGATTGTGCCAGGCTTCATCGATGAAGTAAAGCCCGCCCGCAAAGAAAGCATAACGGCTGACAACGACGTCATGCGCAGGAAATGCCTCGCTGTCCGCAAACTGCACTCCCTGCAATACCAATTGATTCAAGCCGTCTCGATAGGCCATCAGGCAACCGCTCTGACGCTCGCCTGAATTGATGTCAAAATAAACATCTGCCTGCCACAATCTGCCCGTATAATTCGACGCATGTGACGGCAGCGCCTTGCCCTCATCATCGACTTGAAGCCAGCGGCAGACCAAGCATTCTATATCCGGATGCGCATCAAAAAGCGCCAAAGTCTTATCCACGCGCTCAAGCGCCCAGAAATCATCCTGGTCGCTGAATAAGAACACATCTCCTTCCGCCCTTTTCATCAAGCTAAAAAAATTCCGTTTCCAGCCCAAATTATGCTGATTGACAAATATGTGCCAGCCAGACAGTTCCTTTTCCTGTATAAAACGCTTGATAATTTCTACCGTATTGTCTGTCGAACCATCATCCGCGATCAAAACTTCGTCCACGGGTCTGGTCTGTTGAAAAATCGACTCCAATTGCTCGTTTATATAATGCGCGCCGTTATAGGTGCACATGAGAACAACCACTTTCAACTGCTTTGTCTTTTCCGCATGAATCATGATTTCTGCTCCACCGAACTGCACGGAAATTCAATATTCGGATGAAAGGCAAACCCTTTGCATACCGATTTAAGCAAGCACGCCAGCCTTGCTCCCCTATGCGAGGGTGCATCCCTAAGTATGCGCAGAATATGGTACACCACGCGCGCCGCCTGATATGCCAGCCCCTTCACGCCCTCTCGCCTGTACAAGTAGAACTCATTGCGATACATATAGCCATAGCGAGGCAATCTTTGCAGGGAATCCATCGCAATATTAGAGCCGACATTTGAAGCGGTTTTATGCAAGACCACACTATGATTGCATACATAACAGGGATAAAGGCGCGATATGCGTCGTGTATACTCGAAATCATCGGACCAGATGAAGAACTCTTTGATTGGCAAGCCTACCTCTCGCACCATATCTGCTGATAGAAAAAGTGACACAAAAGTCGCCATGATCGCCGGGGATAACTCCGATTCAAAATCCTCTACTTTCTTAAGCAAACTTTGCTTTTGAACATTCATGGCGCAAAGGCTGCCGTCCTTCCACAGTGCTTTGCTGGACAGCCAGCCAAAATTCCCGGCTTTCTTTCCCGCCGTAGTCAAAGCAGTTAAAGCATCCGGCCTCGGCAAACAATCATCATCCATCAGCCATATATACTCATACCCATGCTCAACTGCCCACCTGACGCCATACTGGAATCCTCCCGCACCGCCAAGATTGGCGCCCGTATTCTGATATTTCAGTCGCATAAGCCCTGACGCTTCTGTTTCTTTTTCAAGCAGTGCCTTTACCTCGTCCTGCGTGCCATCCGTGCTGGCATTATCAATGATCAAAACATCATATCTTTCGCAGAAGTCCTGTTCCCGCAAAGCTTCAATATTCTCCAGCAGCAACTGGCACCGGTTGTAAGTAACAACCACTACTGCAATCTGGGCAATGTCGCCAGTTTTCGTAAGCTTTCTGTTAATTGTCGCATCCATTTAATCAGTACCCTCAGTTTTGGATCACATTTTTATGCTGAATCATTATGTCGCATCTGAGCAGACATCATATTTAGGTACAGCTCAAAATTCTTTCTGTTCATCTTAGCCGTGGTATCTAAAAGCAAGCCGCACATAAACGACAGCAGTGATGCCAGCATCACAAATGCACTCACCACTAAAGTTGGTATACGCGGAACCAAACCTGTTTTGACATACTCAAGCAAGACCGGCACAAAAAGAATAACCGACGCCAAGCACAACCAGACGGCCAGTATACCGAAAAAAGAAAGCGGCCGATAATCCCGATAGAGATTGAATATGGTCAGCAGCACCCTGACACCATCAGTATAGGTATTCAATTTGCTCTCACTGCCGCTGGGTCTGTCACGATATTCAACCGGCAGACTTTTTACCAACAAATTTTTATCCAATGCATGAATCGTCATTTCCGTTTCTATCTCGAACCCCTGAGAAAGTACGGGGAATGTCTTAGCGAACAGATGGCTGAATGCCCGATATCCCGTCATGACATCCAAGATAGGTTTCCTTGCTCCTCTACCCCAAATAGTATTAATGCACTTCCTCACCAACAGATTGCCCATACCATGGAACCTTCGTTTGTTTTCCTCAAAATATGTAGATGAGAGCCTGTCACCAATTACCATATCCGCCTTACGAGACAATACCATATCGCACATCTCCCGAGCATTCTCTGCCGGATAAGTATCATCGCCATCAATCATCAAATAGCAATCCGCATCTACATCACGAAACATGGAGCGAATTACATTGCCTTTGCCCTGACGATATTCATATCGGACAATGGCACCCGCTTCCAATGCCAGTTCTGCTGTATTGTCCGTGGAATTGTTGTCATACACGTATATATCCGCTTCTGGCAGAACCCTGCGATAGTCGCTTATCACCTTGCCTATGGTCTGTGCTTCGTTATAACATGGTATCAAGACTGCAATTCTGTTCCCGTCAGCGACATTCACCAAAGCAAACTCCCCTCTTTCGATGACTGCATAATCTGCGGCATATCGTCCATAACGTGATCTGCTTGGAGTAGTATAGCATAACAGGTACAGCAAGGCAAGAAGGGCTGCACATTTTGCAGATTCACACGCCAAACTTCCTTCGCAAAAACGCCCCGCCCTTCTTCAGCCAGTTCACCGGCTCCAACATGACAATGGGCACCTCGGCCTCCCGCAGCCCTTGCTTTTCCAGCCAAACGTTAAACAGCCTTTCCGCAGGGAAGCCAAAAAGCCGTGAGGCGTAAGGATCTGCCAAATCAAAGTGGCTGGCAAACTCATCTATGATGGGGAACAACCACTCGCAATAGGCACGGAAATTTTCCTTGTTCATAACAAACATATTCAGGATGTGCACCCGACGCCCGTGCATCACCTTGTCCCAAGCCGGCAGGTACTCCGGGCACCTTTGCTCGATGATGCCTTTGATATCCTCCAAGTCGCTGGCACGATGGGCATGGGCATACTGGCTGTAGACCGTCTCGATGTAGTAGTTGCGCTTCTTCGGGACGATGACATCCGTCTCTGCCAGCAAACGCTCATAGTCCGCCCGCGAGAAAATCGCCCCGCGCTTCTGTTCCAACGAGCCGCGAAAGATGCTGCGCCCGAAATAGCGCCGATAGTGGCAGAGCCCTATATAGTCCGCCTCCAGATTTTTCCAGGCCCAATAAAGTGCCGTAAGCTCGCAGTAGTAGGGATTGAGGTGGGAAATATTTTGCCCTTCATCATCCCGCTGCCAAGCCGCATCTATGCTCTCCTTGCCCGCCGCACCGACCTGCACAGGCAAGTAAACACCATCCGACGGCATCCAGTAAGGCTTATGCGCCGCCACCATGACCTTGATATCCAAGTGCAACTACCCCTTTAATCAAGTACTTCAGTACTCATTCCAATCAATATGCCCCTTTACCGACAAATACGGCTTTGAAGGTCTTGAACAGGTACACCAAATCAATCCATACAGACCAATTGCGCACATACCAGGTATCCATGGCAACCCGTTCCTCATAAGTAGTATCGCTGCGCCCCGAAGCTTGCCACATACCGGTAATGCCCGGCCGGACCATATAGTATTCCCGGATATTCTCATGGTAACGCGGTACCTCTGCCTGCACGATGGGGCGAGGTCCCACCAGGCTCATATCACCTACAATGACGTTCCAGAGCTGAGGCAGCTCATCGAGGCTAGTCTTCCGGAGGAAGGCACCCAACTTCGTGACACGGGGATCATTCGTCAACTTGAAGTTTTCTTCCCACTCCCTGCGCGCCTCGGGATTCGCGGCCAGATATTCCTGCAGACGCTCCTGCGCGTCAGGTACCATGGTTTGAAATTTGTAGCAAGGAAATTCCCTGCCGCCGCGCCCGACGCGTCGATGGGCGAAGATGACCCTGCCATGGTTGTCAATGGCTACCATTACAGCCAGTGCCAGCAGGAAGGGCGACAACACAATGCCGCCCAGGACAGTCGCCACCAGATCAAAGATACGCTTCAGAAAACGATTGCCAGCGCGGGCCAGATTGTTCTTCAGCCGCATCAAGAGGATTTCCTCACTGAAAAGCACATCCACCTGCACATCCGCCATGGGAGTGCCGATAAGGTCAGGCACAAAGGCAATATTGCGCACATGGGGCTGCAACTCGGCAATCAGGCCAGCCAGCTTGTCCCGTGACAACCCTGGAGCAGTGATGATGACCGTTGCGACACCGATGCGTCGCACCAGTTTCTCCGCTTGGGCAAAGGTCCCCAGATAGCGGTACTGTTGCGCCACGCTCTGAGAAACCGGGTCATCATCAATAATGCCGAGAATATTGTAACGGTACCCCAAATCACCGTCAAAGAAGCGCAGTACCCGCTCTGCCGTCCTGCCGGCTCCCACCAATACCACCGGTTCATGGAAATACTGATAACGCTTCAAAACTTTCAACAGGACGTAGCGCCCTATATAGAGAAAGAGCAGCGCAAAGACCGCAAAAAAGACGAAAAACAGTCGGGAGGCGCTGTCCGTCAGTTTCAGCAAGTACAGCAGCAGCACACTGGCCAGCAGACCGTTCAGCAGCGCATAAAAAATGCGTCGTATCATATCCACCACAGGCTGAGCCTGACGATATGTGTGCATCAGGTACAGAAAGACAATGAAGGTCAACGGCACCCAGATGTATTCATAAGCATCAGGAATCTCGTACTGCGAGTGCCGCCAAAAATCCACCGCATTGCGCAGTGCCACGGCACACCCCTCAGCCAGCACCACAGTCAGGTAATCGACAGCCGCAAATATAAGGGGTAGCAGATAGCGCTGCCATTTATCCTTGCCCAAGATTGTAAACCATTTCAAAAGTGCCAAACCCCTTTACTGTAAACATCGTTAAAATAGTCTGTTTTGAGTATATCATAACAGCAGGAACATGGCAAGAAAAGCGATAACAATGTATGATCTGGCCCATGCCGCAAAGTGCTGCACACATAAAAACAGTTCCCTCATTCACGCCTCTTTGTCACTTCGTTATACTCGCGTTCAAAGAAATTTACCAAAACGAAATTACTTCCTGTTTCCGAACGCTGTATATTCCTATTGACCTATCATGTCAACTAAGCTGCTGAATTTGTGAAACGGACGTGCCCAAATATGTCAATCCCCTTTACAACAATGGCCGAATCGTCTAAAATATTTCATGAAATTATTATTAGGCGGAGGTGCTTTTCTTGGTAAAAAAAGGTATCATACTGGCCGGCGGCTCCGGAACGCGCCTGTATCCGTTGACCATGGTCGTTTCCAAGCAGCTTATGCCGGTCTATGACAAGCCGATGATCTACTACCCTTTGAGCGCGCTCATGCTTGCGGGGATCCGCGATATTCTGATCATCACGACGCCGCAGGATCAGGAACTCTATCGCACGCTCCTGCAGGATGGGCATCAACTGGGGCTGAACATCTCATATACTGTTCAGCCGAGCCCGGACGGGCTGGCGCAGGCCTTTTTGCTGGGAGAGGATTTCATTGCCGGTGACAGCTGCGCTCTGGTGCTGGGCGATAATATCTTCTATGGCTCGGATTTCGCCAAGGCAGTCCAGCAGGCTGCCGCA
>JAFTCE010000006.1 GCA_017454855.1 Desulfovibrio sp. | reverse complement strand
TCGGATATAGGCATTGGAGACCATACCGAAATTCTGCTTGCGGGTATCGGCCTCATGGATTGTGACGGCAACGGCCAGCTTGGACACATCAGTGGGAACCTTAAGAAGATCAACGTTGATGGTTTCGTCATCGCCCTCACCGGCACCGGTTCGGTTGTCCCCGGTGTGTTCCACAGAACCATCCGCAGATTTCAGATTGTTGTAAAAAATGAAATCGCTGTCGGAACGCACTTTGCCATTCGCACCAAGCATAAAGCAGGAAGCGTCCAGGTCAAAGTCCTGACCATCGGTGGCGCGGGCGTCCCAGCCGAGGCCAACCGTCACCTGTTCAATGCCTGGTTCTTCCTTGCTCAAGGAAACATTGCCGCCTTTGGAAAGAGAAACCGCCATGTTCACATTCTCCTTGTTTGGGGTGGAAAAAATTCTTCTGTTTGGCTTACGCAGCAAGGCGTGTGCGCAGGACACTACCCTGCCATCACCGACGCGCTTTGCGCCGCCCTTTACCTATAGCATGGCCGCTACCGGCTGCACAAGGTCATGGGCTGTCTTGGCATTGGTATATTCTCCTACGGCCTGCATTTTCCATTCGCCCTTATGGCGATAGAGCTTGGTCATGACCATGGCCGTATATTGTCCGCCGCCGCTTATGGAATACTTGGCAATTTCCCTGTTGGCGGCAGCATCCACAAGGCGGCAGAAAGCATTGTCAATTTGCTCAAACGTCTGGCCTTGAAAACTGCACACCGTGAACACCAGGTACTGCACTGTTTGCGGCACGGCAGCCAAATCCACATGGATGACTTCGTCATCGCCCTCGCCCTCGCCAGTGAGGTTGTCACCACTGTGCCTAACGCTCTTGTCATTGCTGGTGAGATGCCCAAAATAGACGAGATCCACAAGCTGTTTGTCATTATCATACATAAGGCACGAAGCATCCAGGTCAATGCTGCCGCTGCCCAGAAGACTGCCCAGAAAACCCTTTTTTTTCATCATATCCCAGCCAAGTCCCATGAAAATCTTTTGCAGATGGGATCCTGATGTTTTTTCCAGAGAAATCCTTTCGCCCTTGACAAGATTGACGCCCATGGTTCCTCCACTGTTATTTGGTGCCAAAAACATTTTGCCGTTCCAGAATGGTACGCGCCCAACGCCATTGCACGGCGGGTTCGCCCATCACTGCGCCATAGCGGAAAACCGGCTGTGCATCCTCCAAAATCGCCTTGGCATAGGCAACATCGTCCATGCTGACGGCAAAGGCTTGCCTGACGCTGGACAATTGCGCCGGGTGAACGACAGTCTTGCCATAAAAACCATGCAGGATGTCACGCTCCAATTCTCGCGCCAGGAGTTGTGGATCATTGAGAATACTGCATACGGGGGCAGACAGGGCCAAACCATGTGGAATAAATGTCGCAGCCAGCATGCCCAAGACATAGCCCATTGCGCCTTCATAGATCGTGGCCTGAGGACTTCTGGCTATGCCAAGGAGGTGCTGCAGATCATTCCCGCCCACACGCACGACAATGACGCGCTGGGCAAAACCGCCTTCAAGCATGGCCGCGCGCATTTCCACAAGCGCCTGTTGATCAAATATTTCCACAGTTTCCAGGGTCGGCATGAGCAACGACGGCGCATCGGCAAGCGCCCGTTCCCATAGGGAGGCATCTTGCAGCCGAAACTTGGGCAGGACAAATCCCGTAACCCCTGGGAGCTGCATGTCCACAAGCTGGCTCAAGACGTGCTTGTCTCGCGGTCGGATAAAAATCAGGGGAATATGGGGCGCGTCCTGGAGCTTGGTCAGAAATTGACGAATACAGCGTATGCCTTCCTGGATGTCTCGTTTGCGGATAGCGTCCTCAAGGCAGAGAGTCACAGAAGGCAAAAAAGGAAATTTTCCTTGCAGAATATTTTCCATGAAGCGCTGCGCAGTCGCCGGCACATACAGTGTGGTGGCTGCGCACCAAGGAGATACGGAATGCATTGTACCTCGTTTGTTCAGCTATTTACTGCCACTCACCCAGGAAAAGCCCCAACCGAAGGCCTCGTCCATTTCCTTATGTCCCCTGAAATAACGATTGATTCTCTCTATGGAAATATTGCCGTTAGTATTGGTCAAACGCGCAATGGCGCACATGGGAAGCGCATTGTTTCCTTCGCTCAGCCTGGTTTCGATTTCCGGTTGTCCTGGGATGTGGATTGTGGCCACGCCGTCAGTCTGCTGCCAATTGGCGACGCCCTCATAGATAAAGGTAAAAA
Organism: Desulfovibrio sp.; assembly: GCA_017454855.1. GTDB lineage: Bacteria > Desulfobacterota > Desulfovibrionia > Desulfovibrionales > Desulfovibrionaceae > Desulfovibrio. Next base: position 3,390 of record JAFTCE010000006.1, on the reverse strand, counting down.
TGACAATTTCGTCAATCAGGTTCCACTTATCGCCGTTGATGTGTATCCATTCGCCCTCGGCATTGGCACCTGTGCGATCGTCTCCCAGCAACTGCACATAGGGCGTGCGCTGCAGTGCGCCGAAACGTTCTCCCAATGCCTGGATAATCGTCTGGTTTCCATCTTTCAGGCGCACATACGCGCCGAGATCGAGATCGATGCCGGATTTGCGGCCCCGCAATTTCTGAAAAAAGCTTTGGTGCTGCGTACCCTGGTTCCAGTTCAAATTGACGCCGAACACCCCGCCCTTGGTTTCGTGCTTGGAGAGATCAATCTTGGGCTTTTGCTTGGTCAGCGTCACCTTGCTCAGATTGACCTTGGGGGCTGGTGTAGCTTCTTCTTGAGACGTCTCATCGGCGGCAATTTCCACGCCATAAAATTCCGCAAGAGGCTTCAAGCCGCCACGGAAGCCTTGGGCAATGAAGCGAAACTTCCATTGTCCGTTGCGGCGATACAGTTCGCCAAGAATCAAGGCCGCTTCTTCGCGCACCCCCATATCAACCGTGCATCTGGCTATGGTTGCCGAGACAGTGGCAAGTTCCATTACAAGGCTGCCCAGATCCGAAATGCGCGGCGCATCCGAGGTCACGGCAAAGGCGACTTTGTCCACATTCGCCGCAAGCCTGGGCAAAAGCACCGTAAAGACTGCGGACGTGGCGCTGCCAGACAAGCTGATTGTGCCATCGTCATTGTTCGTTTGTCCATAGAAGACAAAATCTTCATCCTTGCGCGTTTTGCCATCCTGATACAAACGAAAAGAAGAAAAATCAGCGGCTTTACCACTCTGAATGCGCAGCGCAAGCTCGCTCTCGGGGACAACGCAATTTTGTCCAGGAGTAAGGTCGATACTCATCGCGAAAACTCCTTGTTGCAGGTTGCCTTTGCCATGCAGGAAATTGCCTAGGATCGATTATCCGGAAATTCTTGCCCTAGAAACGTATTTCTCGACATCCCCCACTCTCGCAAAGAACCCGCCACTTTGTACTACTAGAGGCAACTTCCTTCGCTCTCGCACGTCTCCTCTCCAATCCAAGCTCCTTGTTCCAAAGGAATCGGCAGCAGCCGGAAAATCTGCGCATAGCGGCAATTTCAGAAGCTCTGGGCACAAGCTGACCTGTGAACACTTGCAGAATTTGTCTATGTCAAATATCGTATGTCTATAAAAAATGTCAAGAAAATTCGTCAGCGGAAACATGGCGTTTTTCACGATACAGGTGCATTTGGTCTTTGTCACGAACGATCGATATACCCTTTGCAGCAAAGAAATTCCTGATGACTTGAAACCGATATTTGCCAGCGTGTACGCTGAGTGTGAGAAAGCGTGCCGTATGTCCCCGCCCTGAAAGACGGGCTTTTACGACGCATAGTAGTCATGACAGTTACCAAATACAGAAATATATGTCAAAAAATACTCTCTTCGAATTACAAGTTTTTCTGTACGCCAGGAAGACCGGGATATTACGACGACCGGATATTCATCGCCCGATGACTGTATATGCTTGCAGAAGGCATCCTGCTGTTTTCTTTCACGCGAAAAAAAGATAGGCTCTATCCGTTGCAGATATGCCGTCTGCTGCGAAGCTTTTTTGTCGCTTGATTGCGCATGGAGAGTGAGCATGGATCCGTACAATGCCGGCTGGTTATCAATTTTGCCCCCTGTCATCGCCGTGGCCCTGGCGCTCAAGACCAAGGAAGTCTACTCCTCACTGTTCGTGGGTATCCTCACGGGCACATGTATTTACACCCTCGGCACCGATCATGGCAATGTCATCGTGGGCAGCGTGGAAGTGGCCTTCAAAACCATGGTCAGCAAATTTGACCTGAACATTGTCATGTTCTGTTCCCTACTAGGCGCTCTGGTTTTTGTCATCTCCCTCGCTGGCGGCGCACGCGCCTATGGGAAATGGGCGACTTCGCGCATCAAGGGACGGCGCAGCGCCATGCTTTCCACGTCCTTGCTGGGATCGTTCATCTTTATTGACGACTATTTCAACTGCCTGACCGTGGGCACGGTGATGCGGCCCATCACGGACGCACGCAAGATATCGCGGGCCAAGCTGGCCTATATCATTGACTCCACGGCGGCACCGGTATGCATTATCGCCCCCATCTCCTCATGGGCCGCTGCAGTCGGCTCCAATCTCAAGGCAACCAATGCCTTTGACAATGAACTGGCGGCCTTCACGGCCATGATTCCCTGGAATTTTTACGCACTCTTGTGCCTCGTGCTGGTGGTTCTCGTTTCCCTGACCCGCCTGGACTTCGGCCCCATGCTGCGCGCCGAGGAACGGGCCTTGCAGGGCAAGGACACGACCATGTTGCGCCATGACAAGGAAGCCACGCTTGCCGTCAATGATAAGGGAACCGTATGGGACATGTTGGTACCCATTGTTGCGCTCATTGTCTTTGCCACCCTGGCCTTGCTCTATGTGGGCGGCTACTGGGGTAACGATGCCAAGTACCATACCCTGGGGGCGGCCTTTGGCAATACCGAGGCAGGACCCAGTTTGGTCATGGGTTCTTTTGGCGCCCTCTTGGTGGCCCTGGCCATGTTTGTGGGGCGTGGTCTGCTCTCGCTCAAGACCTTCATGGAAGGTGTGCTGCGCGGGGTGCAGGCCATGATTCCCGCCAATCTCATCCTTGTCCTTGCCTGGGGCATTTCTGGCATATGCCGGGATCTGTTGCAGACGCCGCAGTTCATCAGCAGCCTCGTCAATGCCAACACCGCCTTCGCCGGGGCCTTGCTGCCCGCCGTCATTTTCATCATTGCGGGATTTCTCTCCTTTTCCACGGGCACAGCCTGGGGCACCTTCGGGATTTTGATTCCCATCGTCGTCCCCGTGGCTCAGGCATTTGATCCCACAGTCGGCAGTCCCCTGATTGTCATCGCGCTCTCCGCCACCCTGGCCGGTTCCGTATTCGGCGATCATTGTTCGCCCATTTCTGACACTACCGTGCTTTCTTCGGCGGGTTCGGGCTGCGTCCACATCGAACATGTGTCCACCCAGCTCCCCTATGCCCTGCTGACTGCCGCTTGCGCCCTGACAGGCTATATTGTGGCCGGTCTGACATACAGCCTGATCTGCAGCCTGGGTACGGCCCTGCTGCTGCTCATCGCTTTGACGACCCTGCTCCATATCCGAAACAGGCAAAGCCGAAGCCAAGAAGTTTAGCGAAGAATATTCGCAATCCCACGTCGGGACGGCACTTCCTGCGTGCAACTATATATGGAGGTCTGCCATGTCGTTTTTTTCCTCTCGCGATGCCGTGACAACCCACCTTTGCCCCCATTGCGGCGCGGCACTGCACATCGCCCGCACCTGCCATGAAGTCTATATGCGCTGCCCGGAC
>JAFTCE010000075.1 GCA_017454855.1 Desulfovibrio sp. | reverse complement strand
GTGCCTGTCCGCACTACGGCCAAAGCGAGGGCCGTTGCCAAGCGTAATGGTGTGGATGTGGCGTCTTTTTGTAAATGGAACGGCGTGAAACCCTCAACTGTTCTTCACAAAGGCAGGGAAGTGTATCTCTCCCAGCCGCCTGTCCCCCCGCAAATATCCTCAAAGGCCGCGACTTCAGCTCCTGCCAAGCCGATCGTCCATTCAGCGGCTCCGGCTACGCCTACCGCCCCGTTTATGGCTCCTGCCGCAGCAACGCTTCCTCCGCCGGTGCTGACAGATTCTCCGCAGCACACGCAAGAGCAGCAATGGGCAATCAGCCGTGGACAGATGCTCCGAATCCAGATGGAAGCCTGGGCCTCTGCGGGCGGTTATTCCTTAGTCTGGAACGCAATCAATGATTACGAAATGAAGAGTTCAGCCACATTCAAAGGGTCGTTCATCGACGCTATAAGATCCCTGTTCGCTGCACTACAATCAAATGGCATTGCCCTGCGCGTCACAATCTATCAGGGGAACAATGTCATCGAAATTTCGGAGCATTGAGGAGGTACGCTCCATGCAATTAAATGTGAAACAGAATGTGGCATTCAGGCTGCTTGATGTGTTTAGCGAACCCAAAAAGCAAGTTATTCTTACTGTCGCCAAAAAACTGGAAGACAACCACACAAAAGAAATTATTTTGAATCTCTTGGAAGGTATAAAATATGTACCTGCCGATACATCTGTACCACAAGAGGACTGCCTGTATTTGCCTAAAAACAAGGAGGAAAGAAAACTGCTTCTTCTGGCCTCGGCTGGACTGAGCATCCAGGCAATGGCCGATGCACTGCACATACCTGTCACTGGAGTGCGTGCGCGTTGTATCCAGTACGGCATCAGAACGAGGAGAATGCGGCCATGACTACACACAACAGACACGGGCTGCTTCTCTTTTTGCTTATAGCCGTCATGCTTGTCGGCTGCGCCCATAAGGGAGCGCCCACGCAAGAAGACATTGAGAGCAAGGGCAAGGCTTTTTCCGAACTATCCCGTTCAAAGGCCGTGGATGTGGTCAACACTCCCTATGTGGGCGTCAAAGCCGTGCCCATTCGGGCTGAAGCGCATTCACAGGCTGCGTTGGATACCCCCGTGGTCTTGCGTCAACGCGGCACGTTGCCTGTTATTGCCGCCACCATCGCAGAATTGACGCCGCTCAATGTGCAGGTGGGTGTTGACCCGGCCCCCCTGAAAGGCGGCAAGGGCAAAACCGGCGAGGAATCATCCGTTCCCGCACTTCCCATCGGCGGCTCTACCACGCTGAACATCTCTTATGAAGGGCCACTGCGTGGCCTTCTGGAACAGGTGGCCATCGCTTCCGGATACGGCTGGGACTATGAGGCCGACACCAATACCATTGTCTTTTCCCGCCTCATGGTTCGGACGTTTACCATTTTAGCCGCACCGGGCAAGCGGGAGTACCGAGACCAGATTACCAACAGAAGCAAGGAGGCATCGAGCAGTTCCATCGGCGGTTCCAATGTCAATGCCACTGTGGCCACCTCAGACACATCCAGCCAAACCTCCCAAACCAACAGCACAGCGTACACATTCGATGTGTTTTCGGACACAGAAAAAGCTGTGAAGGCTTTGCTGTCAGATGAAGGTTCCGTTGTCGCCAATCAGGCCGCCGGTACGCTTACCGTCAGAGACCACGCCGAGAATGTTCGTCAGGTGGGAGCGTATGTGGCGGACATTAACACCCGTCTTTCCCGCCAGGTTGCCCTTACTGTCCATGTCTGGGCGCTGGAGCTGAAAGACGACAATGAAGCGGGCCTCAATCTGCAAGCTCTGTTCACGAATGATGACGTGTCGATTGTTGCGGGCAGCCTTTCAGCTCTGGGCGGCGCGTCCACGGCCTCGGCTACCATCGTCAGCGGCAAGCTGAAAAACTCCTCCGGCGTCCTCAAAGCGCTCAAGGAATGGGGTAACGCAACGCAGGTCACGTCCGGAGGCGGATTGATACTGAGCAATCAGCCCGTGCCCATTCAGGCCATCAAACGCATTGCGTACCTTGCCGGTTCCTCGGCTTCGCAAACGGATTATGGCCAGACAACGGAAATCACTCCAGGCGAGGTCACAACAGGTTTTGCCATGACCATCGTGCCGCATATTCTGGACCGTCGCCGCGTATTGCTCCAATACAGCGTCAACTTGTCCAGCTTGGACGAGCTGACCGAATTTTCCACTTCGGATTTGACCGTCCAGCTGCCCAAGACAAGCGCACGTTCCTTTTC
>JAFTCE010000074.1 GCA_017454855.1 Desulfovibrio sp. | reverse complement strand
TCTCATGCCCTGGCAGCACTAACCTATTCCTTTATACCTATTGTAATGACAACGTGGGCAAGCCAGCGTGATTGCTGACTTGCCCCTTCCTTTATCATACTAGCACACGCTCAGCTAGATGCGGTTGTTTGGACGCTTACTGAGCTATACGAAAGATGTGGAAATGCCGACAATATCCAACAACGCACTCCACAGGGCATCCATGCCCAGGCGATGGCTGGCCGAGGTGACAATGGGACATGTGCCGAGCAACATTTGCCATTCCTTTTGCCTGGCTGCACGGAGACCTTGTTTGCATTTGTCAGCTTTGGTGAGGACTGGCAGAATGGAAATGCCGTGGGCAAGGGCAAAGGTCACCATATTTTTATCCAGTTGCTGAGGAGGAAGACGGCAGTCCAGCAGCAATGTCAGAGCTTTGAGTCCTGTGCATTCCGTAAGGTAGTGCGTCAAAAGCTGCGCCCATTTGTCTCGTTCGTTTTGGCTGGTACGGGCATAACCATAGCCGGGCAAATCCACAAGATAAAAGCCATGCGGTTCCACGCGGTAAAAATTGACGGATCGCGTTTTGCCTGGAGTGGAACTGACCAAGGCCATGTTTTTGCGTTGCGCCAAGGCATTGATCAGAGAAGATTTGCCAACATTGGATCGCCCGGCAATGGCAATCTGCGTTTTGTGCTGCGCTGTGAGTTGCGAAAGCGTATAGGCTGTGGCCTCAAGGACAAGGTTAGGTGGCATACGAACCTCTTGCAGGTTTGCAGATTTTGAGTGCCTTGACATCGAAAAATTTTTTAGAGAAAATCTCAACTTCGTGGCTGATTTTCTGCGCAGTTTTTTTGCATACATATTGATAATAGCTTTGCTTGCCGGACTTGGCAAACCTGTTTTTTTGCGGCTATCGCCATCGCAAGCATCCATCAGCAGGAGGCGTACATGTATTCTACCACTGATTTTCGCAAGGGCCTGAAGATAGAGGTTGAAGGTATACCCTACGAAATTGTTGACTTTCAACATTTCAAGCCCGGCAAGGGTGGGGCTATGGTGCGCACCAAACTGCGCAACATCCTCACTGGGCGCATGCAAGATATCACTTTTCGCTCAGGCGATAAGGTCGGCAAACCTGATCTTGAAACGCGGGACATGCAATATCTTTACCGCCAGGATGACGATCTTGTTTTTATGGATATGACTACCTATGAGCAAATGCAGATGCCAACGACCGCAACAGATGGGAAAGAGGGTTTTCTCAAGGACGGTCAGGAATGCCGAATCCTTTTGTACAAGGGCAATCCCTTGGATATTGACATCCCGGTGAGCCTTGTGCTGGAAGTTGTTGAAACCGAACCCGGGGCGAAGGGGGACACTGTAAGCAACGTGACCAAGCCAGCAAAGTTGGAAACAGGACTCACGGTACAGGTGCCTATTTTTGTCAATCAGGGGGATCGCATCAAGGTGGACACACGCACCAAGGAATATCTGGGGCGGGAATAGTGCAGGCAGGAGGGTAGTGTTACGGACGCTCCCAAGTTTGGACGCGAATTTTTCGGTTTGTTTTTACTTTTCTGGGCCTTGCTGCTTTCGCTCAGTCTGTTCACTTTTAATGAGAGTGATCCTGGACTGAACCATGCTGTCAGCAATGCTGTGACTGTGCATAACAAGGCCGGGCTTTTTGGGGCGTACACTGCGGGTTTTCTCAATGACGTTTTTGGCGTAGCCGCCTACCTTTGCCCTTTAATTTTCTGCGCATTGGGGGCGGCCTACGTTTCTCCTGCCTACAGCATGCGCTGGACGCGCTGGCTGGGGTTCTTTCTTCTGACCATATGTTTTCTTACCATTGCTTCCGTCTTTGATCTGTCCCTGGGGGATTTGCGTGGCGGCGGCATGGTGGGAAGCTCTCTGCATGGCAAGGCAAACAGATATTTAAGCCCCGGAGGATCCGCGCTGTTGTGCGCATTTGTGGGCCTCGTGGGAATTCAGCTTGTGTGCAATATATCCTGGTTTGCATTGCTTGGCGCTGTGGGCCGCTGGATGCGGGAGCGCATTTTCAACCGGATCAAGGCCAAGCTGGCACAACGTGAACACAGCGCTGACGCAGCCAGCACGAGCGAAGCTTTCAGCACTGCCAGGGGAATGACGCGAGGCATAGCAAAGCGGCTTCGAGACATGCATTGGCCGCGTCTCGCAGACTTCTTTGGACATGTACGTGCTTGCCTGGGAAACATGCAAAAAGCCAAGGAGCCACTGCCGGAGCTTTTTTCTGAAAGGGGCACTGCGGTAAAAGAGGAGCAAAACGGGCACACTTCTGTTGCAAGACAGACCCATCGTGAGCCTGAAGATCCCTTCCCAGTGGCCGAAGATTTCGATGGGCGGCAAATCTCCCCAGATGCGCCCGCTACGGAACAGGACACGCCGACTGAAGAAAAAAACCAAGCCGTGATGGAGACGGCATCGTCACCTTCCTCTAGTCCGCTTGAGACAGCGAAGAAAAAGGATACCCCGGTCAAGAGAAATGAGAGCAAGCCTGTGCAGGAACATGTTGCACGACCAAGCGGAAGACCCTCCCATACCTCGTCCATACCCTTGCCAAGTCTTGATCTCCTTTTGCCTCCTGCCTCCTCTAGCGGTACTGTCAAGCAAGGGGAGCTGGAGGCTAGGGGGCAGGCGCTCATGGCCTGTTTGCACGATTTTGACATCCAGGGAGAACTGTTCCGCATCACTCCCGGGCCTGTTGTCACCATGTTTGAAGTGCGTCCGGCTCCTGGCATACGTGTCAACCGTATTGCCAATCTGAGCGACGATCTCGCCCTTGCGCTCAAGGCCGTCAAGGTGCGCATCCAGGCCCCCATACCGGGCATGGATACGGTGGGCATAGAAATTCCCAATGAAACTCGTGAAAACGTGAATTTTCGCGAGATTGCAGCTTCAGAAGCCTTCCGTAAAGGCTGTGGCCCGTTGACGATGATTTTGGGCAAGGACATTGCGGGCAAGCCTTTCATGGCAGATCTGACGAGCATGCCGCATCTCTTGGTGGCCGGCGCCACCGGTCAAGGCAAAAGCGTGTGCCTCAATTGCATCCTGATCAGTCTGCTCTACCGTACACAGCCTTCGGACATGCAGCTTTTGCTTGTAGATCCCAAGCGCATTGAAATGGCTGTCTATGCTGACGAGCCGCATCTTGTGCATCCTGTCGTGACGGAAATGAACGACGCCAAGAATGCTCTGGACTGGGCAGTGCATGAGATGGATCGTCGTTACGAAGCCATGGCCCGTTTGGGTGTGCGCAATGTAGCTGGTTTCAATCAGAAACTGGCAGCCTATAAAAATGACTTGCCGCCGGAATTGGCTGATTTGGAATCTATGCCCTACCTTGTCATTGTCATTGACGAGCTTGCGGATTTGATGCTGACGGCTGGCCGCGAGGTGGAAACAAGCATCGTGCGCCTGGCGCAGCTCGCACGTGCGGCCGGCATTCACATGATCCTGGCTACGCAACGTCCCAGCGTGAATGTGGTCACGGGCTTGATCAAGGCGAACTTCCCTTCCCGGATTTCCTTTTATGTCCAGTCCAAAGTTGACTCGCGCACCATACTGGATCAGGGTGGAGCTGAACGTTTGCTTGGCAAAGGCGACATGTTGTACAAGCCGGGCGGCGGTGGGTTGCGACGCCTGCACGGCCCCTTCCTCAGTGATGATGAAGTGCAGGCTGTTGTGGCCCATTGGAAACAACAGATGCGTCCAACCTACAAGGTTGACTTCGCCCAATGGGGCAAGGACGCAGCCATAGGCACAGCGGGGAGCGGCGGCGATGCCGCGCAGGATCCCCTTTATGAGGAAGTGAAAAAGTTTGTCAGCGTTCAGGAACACGTATCCATTTCATCGGTACAGCGACAGTTCGAGATTGGCTTTAATCGCGCAGCCCGAATCGTGACACAGCTTGAGCGCGATGGTGTTATTGGGCCTGCAAACGGCAGTAAACCTCGAACCGTGGTGCGCTAAGGCATTGCCCTTGGCAGCATCCATGCCATACCCATTTGCGGACAAGGCCAGATGCTGCATTTTGTATACATGAATTTTGATGGTGGAGACTCTACATGCGCATATTTACTCTGCTTGTCCTTTTGCTGCTCGGCTGCGCTCCTGCCGTGCCTGCTGCTGATACGGCCTCTCTCATTAAAGCTCGCTATGAGGTCTTGCGCTCTTTTTCTGCCACGTTTGAACAAACCTTGACGCACAAAGAGAGCGGGTCTCGGGAAAGGCGGCAGGGCACACTTTTGTTTCAGAAGCCCTTGCTCATACGTTGGCAGACAGGAAAACCCCATGAGGAAACCCTGGTCGTCACCGCAAAGGAAATCTGGGATTACCTGCCGGACGAAGAAATAGCCTACCGTTATCCCCTTGACCTTGTGCGCGATTCGCGCAGCATCATTCAGGTGGTCACGGGACAGGCGGTATTAACGAAGGATTTTGACGTCAAGGAAGAAGGAACATCCGGCGGACTTCTCAAGCTGCGCTTGTATCCCAAGGAACCGGCGCCGCAGATGGTTGAGGCCGCACTCTGGGTGGAACCGTCTAGCGGTTTGATTCGTGGTGCTTCCATTGTCGATTTCTATGGCAATAGCAATGAGATCCGTTTTCACCGCTTTCAGGCAGATGTTCCGTTGAAATCCACTGAATTTACGTTCAAGGCCCCCAAGGGAGTAGAGGTGGAGGATCGCATTGGCAATAAAGTGCAAGAGCGTGAGCTTTTCAAGTAGCTCCATGTTGCGCCAAGCAACTTCAGAGAATGGTGATACTTGCGTGAGCTGCAGTTCTTTGAGCGTTTTTTAGTGCAAACCAGCTTCAGAACACATTGCCTCTGATGGCCTTTTGGGATAAACCGAAGGCGTGTTCCATGGAATTTTGGTAGAGTTTCGCTTTTTCTTCTATGGGGAGTTGCGTTATGAATAACACCCTGCATATACATAGGGCTATTTTAAGTGTTACGGATAAGAGCGGACTCGTAGAATTTGCCCAATTTCTCTCTGCCAGGGGTGTAGAACTCGTATCCACCGGCGGTACGCAAAACGTCCTTGAGAAGGCTGGACTTACAGTTACTTCAGTCAGTACGCTCACTGGTATACCAGAAATTCTTGATGGTCGTGTTAAAACACTGCATCCCAAAATCCACGCTGGTATCCTGGCCAACAAAGACAAGCCCGAACACATGGCAACGCTGCAGGATATGGATATTCTTCCCTTTGACCTGGTCTGTGTCAATCTTTACGATTTTGCAGGGGCTGTAGAGCGAAAGCTCTCGCTGGATCAAGCTGTGGAGGAGATTGATATTGGCGGTCCCTGTTTGTTGCGTGCTGCTGCCAAAAATTTTCACAGTGTGCTGGTTTTGCCCGGACCACAATGGTACAAGGTAGCCATGGATGAAATCCGCGAGGATGGAACAGTCAGCCTGCAATTCCGTCAGGCAATGGCTTCTCGGGCCTTCGAGGCCACATCACGTTATGATGCTCTGATTACATCCTATCTGCGGCCATAGCGGACGTGTCCTTTCCATGTCCTGATGCCTGCGTCCATTGACGAAGCATGTCAATGTAAGGAGGTAATTCCATACCCAAACCCATAGGCAATCTTCAAGGTCTCAAGCCGAGCCAGTTGACGGCATTGACACGCCTGTATCATCGTCGTTTCCCTGCGGCGGAAGTGTATACGACGGTTCAGGCCCGTGAGCTTGCGTTGCTTTCGCGAGTCTTGAGTCGGCAAATAGGTTTGCTCATCGACCGTAAGGGGCGTGTCCAAACGGTCATTGTCGGAGAAGCTGGCAGTTTGTATATTCCAGAATTGCCACGCGGTCGTAGTAGTGCGGAAAGGCTACGCGGTTTGCGTCTGCTGCATACACATCTTTCGCCCGACGGCATCAATCAGGAAGATCTTATGGACATGCTCTTCCTCCGCTTGGATGCCGTTGTCGTTCTGACAGTCAGCGCCTTGGGAGAACCCATGCAGTGGCAGGGAGCGCATCTGCTGCCCCAGACGCTGTCCCAAGCCGAGGCAGGGCAAAGTCATCATGTGGAACCGTTTCGGCCATGGGATCAGACGAACGCCAGTTTTGCCGCAATAGCAGTGGCCTTGGAAGAAGAATTTGCCCGCAATGGCGATGGAGTCTCTACTGCTTCCGAGAAGCCTCGCGCTCTGCTCATTTCTGTGGGTACGCCATCGCGTGTGCTGCAAGAGCGCAATCTTGATGAACTGGCAGAATTGGCACACACAGTCGGCCTTGACGTCGCAGGACGCATAGTACAGCGTGTTGCCCAGGTCAATCCGCGCAGTATACTGGGGAAGGGCAAGATGGCAGAGCTGGAAGTCCTTGCCTTGCAGGGAAACGCGAGCCTGCTTGTTTTTGATGGAGAGCTTTCCCCAGCCCAGTTACATACCCTTTCGGACATTACTGAACGCAAGGTCATTGACCGTACGCAGCTCATTCTGGACATTTTTGCGCAGCACGCGCAAAGTCGCGCAGGCAAGCTGCAAGTGGAGCTGGCCCAGCTACGGTATACTCTGCCGCGTCTTGCAGGGAAAAATCGGGCCATGGACAGACTCATGGGCGGTATAGGTGGGCGCGGCCCGGGCGAAACCAAGTTGGAAACTGATCGCCGTAAGCTCCGTGAACGGATGACGCATATCCGTAAGGATCTTGAACGACTGCGTCAACAACGCGCCTTCATACGCTCCCGCCGCTCGCGCGTGGGCATCCCGCTGGCAGCGCTGATCGGCTATACCAACGCCGGCAAATCCACGCTTCTCAATAAGCTCACCCGCTCCAGCGTACTGACAGAAAACAAGTTGTTTGCAACGCTCGATCCAACTACCAGAAGGTTGCGTTTCCCTTCGGAACGAGAAATTATCCTGGCGGACACTGTGGGTTTTATTCGCAATTTGCCGCAGGAATTGATGGATGCATTTCATGCAACGCTTGAAGAATTGGAATCGGCAGATCTGTTTATCCATGTTGCCGATGCGGCACATGAGGATATGCAGCAGCAGATCAATGCGGTGGAAGCCATCCTCGAAGACATGCAGCTGCATCATGTGCCGCGTGTACTCGTACTCAATAAATGGGATCTGCTCAATGCAGCTGCCAGAGACGATCTTGCAGAGGCTTTTCCCCATGCATTGGCAATTTCCGCCAGCAATGGTTCTGGCTGTACGATCCTTTTGGAAGAACTGGATCGTCGTCTGTTGTCGGCATCACATCTCCGTGGGGCTTAGTGAATGATAACTGTGTACTTACGCAGAAAGTCTGTGGGCAGATAGGTCATTTTGGCTTGTCGCAGTCCTTCTTCGTTCAGATCTTGCGCACGGTTGACCAGGGTAAAGCCCGCAGCAGCATGGCTTGCGAAAAGGCTGTTCATTGTCTGATACACCCCCTTGAAACCATTGAGACCCTTTTCATAGTGTACGCCAAGTGTGCCGTCGCCCAAATCCTCTCCCACGCTGAAGGCTACGATTTTGTCATCTACGTAGAGCGAGCCGCCGGTCAGTCCTCTAAATGCCTGCCAGTGACTGAGTACGCGGTTGATGGCTTCGTTTTCGGCACGCAGAGATGGAGAATCCTCGCATTCGTGCCACTGACACCAGTCGTCCTCCAGACCCAGCACATCTTCCACCATGTTTTCGTTGAGCGGTCGATAATCCGGTGTGCCATAGGTTTTCGTAAAGGCTCTGACGTGATTTTTTTTCTTGTGATACCTGTTGCCCGGCAGATCCGCCAAATCTTGCTGTTTGTACAGGTATTCCCACTGACCGCGATCCTCATCTGACTGCAGGCGAGAACCCAGGGCTTCCTTCCATATCAGGCTCAATTCTTCTGGGACGCGTATAAACGTTCGGCCTTCCGGCTTGACTTCCAGGAAAATTTTCTGCCAGGGGATGGCATTCCAGTCTCCCAAAGGTGCCCAGTACAGATTGCTGGGCTGCGTCTGGCGTATCCAACAAAAGTCATCTGCAAACATCCATTCGAGTCCATAGTATGCCTGCCAGCCCCAGAGGTTTGCCAAGGTATAGTCGAGCGAACGGCGGGGAGTTCGCTGCCAGCAAGCGTAATATTGTTCAGATTGGTTCAGGCTGACGGGTGTGAATACGCCGTTCATGGTAATCTCCTTGCTGTACGTGCAAGACGTGTGTTTTTTTATTGGTTGCGGATGTGGATATGGTATCCTATCTGACCGTGGAAGGAGCATGGCGGCGCATGGCAAAACGCGGCCAATCCCAGCTACGCACAGCGTGGATCATCACGCAAGACTGTAGAATTTGCGAAATGAGCATGGCCAGAAATACGCCCGATGACGTGCCCCAGAGTACATGGCCCAGCAGCCAGCCCAATGGCAGGCGCAGCCCCCAAAATGATCCACCGAAGATGAGCAAATTGTATCGAGTTGCGCCAGCTCCTACCATCACGCCGCCAAAGACGGTGCTGGCGATGGAGAAGGGCGTGGACAGCAGGTTGTAGGACAGGTAACTGACGATTTGCTGTTGTGCTCCTGCTTCCTGGGCAAGCAGCGCGGCGAGTTCCTGTCGGAAAGGCCAGAGAATGGCCGCTACAAGGGTCAGGGCGGCTGCGGCTATGGCCGTCATGTTCAGGGCAATGCGCCGGGCCTGTTCTGGCTTTCCTTCACCCAGACTGTTGCCAACCAGCACGGCAGCGCTCATGTTGAAGGCCATGCCCGGCAGGAATAGCAGCGATTCCACGCGAAGTCCGGCCGTGAGTCCTGCCAAGGCATTGACACTGTCATAGGGCAGCGAGGCAACCAGGACGAAGAGGGTCATATAGCCCGATTGCCAGACGAGTGAAGCCGCCCCGGCGGGCAGCGACACCTTGATCAGATAGGGCAGGGCTGACTTGAGCCAACGTACACCTGGTAAAGTGCGGCGACTGAGGTAGCCGGAATGCGCCAGCAGCAGACAATTGCATATGGCTCCCAGATATTGGGAACCCACGTTGGCCCAAACAAGGCCAAGATAACCACAGTTGGGCAGGCCAAACCAGCCAAGCCCCAAGCCCAGGCAAGCCAGCAGATTGAACAGGCAGACAATGGCTGCAACCCACAGGGGGGGGAGAACCTGCCTTGTGGCGCGAAACATGACGCCGGTAGCGGCATAGAGGTATTGCGCAGGCAAGCCTGGCAAACTGGCAAGCCACATTTCCCTGGTATGGGGCAAAATGTCTTCGGGTACCAGAATGATGCCCAGGATGCCCTCGCTGAAAACCCAGCCAAGCAGCGCCACAAGAAAGCCGAGACAGCAGCAGCCCGTGACGGTAGCCGCTATATAGCGCTTTGCGCAAGCAATTCTGCGCGCTCCCAGTGACTGACTGATAGCAGCTGTGGCCCCGCTGGACACAGCCATGGAAACAACCATGAGGAAGATGCCACATTGGTTGACCATGCCCAGTGCAGCCTGCACATTGGCGCTGATGCGTCCGGCTACCCACACAGCCATAAAGCCCATGAAGAACATCAAGTACATCATGAGCATCTGGGGCCATGTCAGACGCCAGATGGCGCGGGGTGTTACGCTCAAATCTGGCCCAGAAGCGACTTGCTGCTGGGCCTTGCTGCAATTAGTCACGGATGTTCCTGCCAGCGGTCATGCGAGCTACGCTGTGGGAAAGCAGCGGGCAAGATCCTCAAGTGTTTCTCGGCGGCGGATACATTGTGGCTGTCCGTCCAGGTCAATGAGTATTTCTGCGGGGCGCAGACGTTGGTTGTAGTTGGAACTCATACTAAAACCATATGCCCCAGCATCCAGTATGCCCAGCACGTCGCCTGTCGTGATTTCGGGCAGCATGCGTTCGCCGACCAGGATGTCGCCGCTCTCGCAGATGTTGCCTACGATGTTCTGGCGTATGGGTGCGCGCAGGGCATCACTCGCGCCGTAGATCTCCACATCGTGGAAGGCGTCATACATGACAGGACGAACCAGCACATTGAAGCCCAGATCCGTGCCCACATAACGTTTATCCCCATTGTTCTTGACGGCGTGTACCCGGCCAAGAAGAATGCCGCATTCAGCCACCACATAGCGGCCTGGTTCAATAAAAAAATGACCGACATAGCCTTGCTGCTTCGACCACTGTGTGATGCGGGCATGAAAGCGCGCGCCAAGATCCGGCATATCCAGGCGAGGTTGTTGTTCGTACTTGTGATACGGGATGCCAAAACCACCACCAAAATCAATAATTTCAATTTCTTGTCGCCATTGTGAGGGAATGCTTTCCACAAGGTGCAGCAGGAAGTCTGCGGCGGCGAGATAGCTTTCCGCTTCCATGAAGAGGGAGCCAATATGCTGGTTGACGCCTGCCAGGGTAAGATTGTACCTGTCAAGTAGGGCAAAGACATCGTGCAGGCTGTCCGCAGAAATGCCAAATTTGGTCGCTTTGCCGGCCGTGATAACCTTGGCATGATGTCCAGCGCCAATGCCAGGATTAAAACGAACCATGACCTTGCCGCCGGGATTGAGCCTTCCCAGCAGATCGAGCTGGGCGAGGGAGTCGACGCTGACCAGCCTACTGCGGGTCAGGGCCGTGTGCAATTCTTCTTCCGAGTTGTTATTGGAAATGTATACGATTTCTTGGGGGGTGAAGCCGGCCAGCTCATCCATGTAGAGTTCGCCAGGACTCATGGCATCGACGACGAGTCCTTCCTCGCGAATGATACGCAACAGGGCGGGATTAGCATTGGCCTTGATGGAATAATTGACGTTGAAGCCGGGATGGGAGGAAAGCCCTTTCAGCTCTCGACAACGTTGGCGCAGCAAGTTTTCGTTGTACACATAGAGCGGTGTGCCCCAGGCATCGGCAAGATTGCGGGGGGAGCTATGGCCGTAGAAGGCGCATGCGTCTGTGTATGTGGATCGAGTATGGGACATAATGACCTCGAAGGGAGAAGACGGTCGGGATAGTGTTCGTGTTCACAAGGAATGTCTTGATTATCTGTGCCTAGGGTCACTGTCAAGCCGTGTTCTTGGGCTTCGTCCAAGACGCATGGCTGCATGGCGTCAAAACCTACTCAGGGCGCTATGCTGCGCCAATGTTTTTCTGCAGTGCGCAAGGCAATTTCTATGGCGTCAGGCGGCAGGCGCACGGCTTCCGGTCTGGCATGGAACCATGTTAGTTGGCGTTTGGCGTAGGCTCTGGTATTGTGCAGCCAGAGATTGAGGCAGGTTTGCCAGTCGATGCTTCCACACAGAAAGGCCAGCATTTCGGCGCAGCCAATGCCCGACCAGCCAGGCGCGCTTGCGTCGCTGCAATGTTCAAAGGCAGTGCGGGCTTCGTCCAAGGCGCCGGCTGCGAGCATGATTTGCTGTCGTCGCGCCAGGCGCGGTTCAAGCCAAGCCAGTGTAGCGTCGAGCAAGAGCAGAGGGCCTGTGCATAGGGGAGGTTCGGCAGCGTTGGTATGCCACCAGCTCAGTGTGTGCCCCGTTCCCAGGAAGACCTCTAGTGCGCGAACAATGCGCTGGCGGTCATTGGGGTGGATTTTAGCGGCATATGTTGGATCCACATTGGCCAATTCGGCATGGAGCTGAGGAATACCTTCTGACAGCGCACGTTCCGTGAGGTGAGCCGTCAGCGTGGGGTCGATGGCCGGGATGGCTGCCATGCCATGCAGGAGGGCGTGAAAATAGAACCCGGTTCCGCCGACCAGCAAGGGGGTCTTGCCCCTGTGAAGAATATGGCGCACAACCTGTGTTGCCTGGTCTACCCAGCGTCCGGCATTGATTTTTTGTGTGCAGGGCAAAAAGCCATATAAATGGTGCGGGCATTGGGCTTGTTCAAGCCCCGTGGGCTGTGCCGTGATGCAGGGGAAATCGGCGTAGACCTGGCGCGAATCGGCATTGACCACCTCCCCATTCAAGCGTTCCGCCAAGGCCAAGGCAGTGACTGTCTTGCCCGATCCCGTAGGACCGGCAAGACAGATAACCGGCAAAGGGGCTGTTTGACGGGCATTCATGTGACGCGAAATCCGTTGAACGGGGGGGCAAGACACGGTGTGCCCTGGCGCACCTCCCCTTTGTGATATTTTTCTTCCAGCGCATGACGTATATTTTCTGGCACAAGTCCCTTGATGTCCGCCCCTTGGCTGGCAGCGGCCTTGACCATGGTAGAGCTGATGAACAGCCATTGGTAATCTGTCATCAAAAAGACTGTCTGAATGTGTCGTTGCAAACGCCTGTTCATCAGAGCTAGCTGAAATTCATATTCAAAATCCGAGACGGCACGCAGACCCCGCAGCAAGGCGCAGGCGCCACGGCGGACGGCGTATTCCACGGTCAGACCGGCAAAGGGTTCGACTACGGCCTTGGGTTCTGCGCGTAGGGCCTCGCTGGCCAGGGCCACGCGTTCTTTTTGGCTGAATAGAGGGTGTTTGGGGGTATTGTCGGCAACGGCTACGATAATTTGGTCAAAAACCTCGCACCCGCGGCGTATGAGGCTCACATGGCCGTTTGTCAGCGGATCGAATGTGCCGGGATAGAGGGCAATTTTCATTAAAAATTCCTTTCAAAGAAGGGGAAGGTAATGCTCGAACTGTGTGCTATACCCACCGCGTTCAAAACGCCGCACATGTGTCGCTATGGTGGCTCCGTCATGGGCTATACCTATGTTGTTCATATATATACCTCACTGAAACCACTTTGGCATACTCATACGGCACACTGTAATTGGGATCGTGAGGAACGAGACATGAATCTCAGGCCCGTGACTCACAGGCCGGGTCTAGACATGTTACGAAGAGTGTTAGGCTCAAAACAAAGGCGCGGCTCGTATGCCGTGCCTTGTTATTTTTTCAGAAAATTTTTCCCCTTATATACTACACGAAGCGTAATAAGGGCAAAACCAATGAGGAATATACTAGTGCCTATAGTTACGGTCATGTCTATTCCCATGCTATCTGATTCATGCCTCATGCCTACCGTGTTTTTGGGTTCAGGTCAACACGGAGGCTGCGCCCGGATTTAGCTCCAGATATTCACGTACTGGGAACGGCTTTTTCTTCAGCCGCTCACGCGTCGTTTGCAAGTCTCCTCGGTGACATTACGAGTGTAGCTATATTAGTTATATACGATATTTCGTAAGGTTATTCTGTTGGTGGCAGTTTCCAGATGAGGAGACGTGTTTGGCCAAAGAGACGATCTGCCTCTGGCTGCCATCGGGCAGGAACCGGGAAAAGCACGTTTTTTTCGAGTTCCGCCGTGACATAGCTGCCTGGGGCCAGCCAGGCATTTGTGTCCAGCAGTCGCAGTGTGGGGGCAGCAAGATTTTTGCCGTAGGGCGGATCGATGAAGACGAGAGAATAGGGTTCGGTCGGAGGCTGCTTCAGCACACGCAACACATCCCCCGTCCATAGATGCACGGCGTCCTGCACCTGCAGCTTCTCTATATTGTATCGCAGGCAGCGCAGGGCTTGGGGGGCGTTTTCCACGAGCATTGCGTGGGCAGCCCCCCGGCTGACGGCTTCAAAGCCCAGGCTGCCCGTACCCGCAAAGAGATCCAAGGCCCGCACACACGGCCAGTCCATGCCTCTCGCTTCCAGCATGGAAAAGAGCGCTTCGCGTGTTTTGCCCATGGCGGGCCGGTACCCATCGCCTTCAGCAGTCTTCAGGACGCGTCCGCCCAAATGTCCGGCGATAATGCGCATGGCAGGTTACATCCGTGAAAGTAAACGTGTGAGAGCGTAGTCAAGTTTTTCCACAGCGTCCTGAACTTCTGTTTGTTCTACCCAAGGCCGTTGCTGGAGAACATTGACGTTCTTTTTGAACATGCCCCACTTGCGATCTATTTCGCCAGTGAGAAAATCCCAGTTGACGCGCGGGTGGGCCTGCGCCTCGTGCAAAACCACTGTGGCAGCCTGGTGATCGCGGCCTGTCAGCTCCAACTCTTCAAGGTAGTTTGCAATATGCGTTTTGATGCCAAAGCGTTGGTGGATCATCTCGGCCAGAGTTGCTTGAGCGCTGCTTTCTCCGTGAGTGAGGACAATGCTTGCCTGGGCGTGGTAGAGTGGTTCAAGCCACTGAAGGAGCTGGCTCTGTCCTGCATGTCCGGAAAAGCCATTGATCGTGAAAATGCGTGCGGCCACTTCCACATCTTCGCCGAACAGGGATATTTTTTGGGCTTTTTCCACAATTTTTCTCCCAGGTGTGCCAACGCCCTGATAGCCCACAAAGACAATGCTGGCCTCGGGTTTCCAGATATTGTGTCGCAGATGGTGGCGTACGCGACCGGCATTGCACATGCCGCTGGCCGAGATGATGATGGCAGGCCCATCGTAGTCATTGATTGCCTGGGATTCTTCCTTGGAGAGGGCAAAGCGCATGCAGGGCAGTTTGAAGGGATTGTCACCCTTGCACAGCATTTGGCGAGCCTGAGTATCGAAAAGTTCCTGATTCCGTTCAAAGACCTCCGTGGCGCGAATGGCGAGCGGGCTGTCCACAAAGACGGGCATGTCGGGTGGCAGTTTGCCCTGGTCTGCCAAGAGGTGAAGACAGTACAGGATTTCCTGCGTTCGTTCCACGGCAAAGGCGGGGATGATGACCTTTCCCCCCCGATCATGACTGTAGGCTATGGCTTGTCCTAGTTCTTCCACGCTGCGTTTTTCATCTTTGTGATCCCGATCGCCGTATGTGGACTCCATGAAGATATAATCCGCCTGCGGGGGAGATTCGGCATCGCGTACGATCAGCGCTTGGGGACGCCCTATGTCTCCTGAAAAAATGATGGACGTGGTTTTGCCCTGTTCATGCGCTTCCAGTCTGAGCGTTCCGGCACCGAGAATGTGCCCGGCATTGTAATAGATGGCCTTGATGCCCGGGGCAGGTTCCACGACAGCATGATACTCCACAATATGGAATTGGGCTGCCGTCTTCTGTGCGTCCTCCACCGAATAGAGTGCGGAGGGCGGATTTTTGAGGCCACGACGCAGATATTTTTTCGCTTCCCACATGGCCTCCATTTCCTGAATATGGGCGCTGTCTTGGAGAAGCAGTTCCAGCAAATCACGAGTCGCTTTGGTACAATAAATGGGACCGGTAAAGCCTTCCCTGGTCATTCTGGGTAAGAGACCGGAGTGATCCATATGCGCGTGGGTGATAAAAATGAAGTCGATGTCCGCTGGACGATACAATTTGCTGCGATTGCGCTCTTCAATGGCCTTGTTGCCTTGATGCAAGCCACAGTCCACGCAAAAACGCTTGCCACATGCCTCTACCACATAACAGGAACCGGTCACGGTTTGCGCTGCGCCCAAAAAATGTATTTTCACGCTCGCCTCCGCAGGTTTTCAGCACGGCAACGTTGTATTTTTCAGAGTACGGTGACGTGCCGATGTCGGGGCACGGGGCAAAAGGCCGCCATACAAATGTACATGTAGCCGCAGGCATGGCAGAACGTCAAGGCGGAAGGCGCCCATGCGATAGCTGTCCCTTGTGGACTCATGTCTAGCCCGGTCGGTATGTCAAGTCAATGTGACCACCAATGAGCATAAGAAAACGATTGCCAATGAGCAGCCAACACTCTTATCCTCTGCGGGGTACTCCCCTTGCTCATGTGTGGTTCTGCTGTTACTATGCGGCAATATGGAATTTTTTGGGCGTTGGCGTAGAAGAACTGCCCATGAACGTTCCTCAGAACGTCCTTACGGTTCTTATCCGCCGGTGACTGAGCCAGTCGGCGAAGGGGATCGACTGTGGATTGAAACATATATCAAGGGACGAGGATCAAGCATATGTATATTGTCTCTGGTGGTGCAGGTTTTATTGGTAGCGCAATGTTCTGGCGGCTGAACCGAGCTGGCATTGACGACATCCTGGTGGTGGATCATCTTGGCGCAACGGAAAAATGGAAAAATCTCGTTAATAGGCGCTATGCTGCCTACATGCACCGCGACGCTTTTTTCGAATCCCTGCGCAGTAAGGGGCTTCCCTCATCCATCGAAGCCATTATCCATCTGGGTGCCTGTTCCTCCACCACGGAAAAGGATGCCGATTTTCTCATGTCCAACAACACAACCTTCAGCATTGCCGTGTGCCGTTACGCCCTCGAGCGCGGAGTGCGCTGCATCAATGCCAGTTCTGCCGCCACCTACGGCGACGGCGGTCAAGGCTTCTCGGACGATGTGGAGCGCATCCGCCGCCTGAAGCCTTTGAACATGTACGGCTATTCTAAGCATCTCTTTGATCTCTGGCTTCTGGACAATAAGCTGGAGAATAGCCTGGCCAGCTTGAAGTTTTTCAATGTCTATGGACCCAACGAGTATCACAAGGGGAGCATGCGCAGCGTGGTGTGCAAGGCTTTTGAGCAAATCTCCAGCAGCGGACGGCTCACGCTCTTCAAGTCGTACCACCCTGACTACGCGGACGGATGCCAGATGCGTGACTTTGTGTATGTCAAGGACTGCGTCGAACTCATGTTCCGGCTTCTGGAACACCCGGAAATCAACGGCATTCATAATGTGGGTTCGGGCGTTGCGCGTACATGGAACGATCTGGCTCGAGCAGTGTTTGCGGCCATGGGCTGTGATGTGGACATTGTGTATGCAGACATGCCCGAAGAGATCAGGGGCAAGTATCAGAACTTCACACAGGCCGACATGACTTGGCTGCAAATGCAGGGGCGGAGCCTGGCATTTCCTTTTAGCACATTGGAGGAAGGCGTGCGGGACTATGTCTGCCATTATCTGGCGGCGGCGGATCCCTATCTGGAGATGGTGTAAGGTACGGATAGAGACGCATTCAGGAGTGTACCGCTGACTCGTGTGTTGGCGAACTGCGCAAGCCGACGAGGCAGCGGGTACGCAGGCTGTCGTAAATTGGTTGCGAACCCATGACATTGGCTGTGAAGACCGCCACATAGGCCGTCAGCAGCACCGCAGGGGCATTGTGAAATGCGCCGGTCATTTCCAGCAGCAAGGCCGTTGCGGTCAGAGGCGCACGTACGGCTGCGGCGAACATGCCTGCCATGCACAGCGTGAGCATCGTCCCTGTCTGATCGGGATCGAGAACGTGCAGCAAGGTGCATGCCGACGCGAGACAGGCTCCGCCCAGCGCACCCATGTGCAGAAGAGGCATGAGAATGCCGCCGGATACTCCTGAGGCGAAGCTCAAGCAGGAGAAGAGCAATTTGACAGCGAGCAGCGTAAGCAGGCTTGTCAATGGCAGGGGTAGGCTTTCTAAGTGCAGCGTGGCGATGCCAATGCCTGGAAGTACCTGCGGGTACGCGTACACTAGGCAGCCTGTAAGCATGAAGGGCAGGAGTACGCGCAGGGGCTGTGGCAGTGCGGGACAGCGGTCTTCCCATAGGGTCAGGCGCATGAGCGTCTCATTGTAGAGGCAGCCCAGGATGCCCATACACACGCCCGCGACGAGAGGTAGCCAAAACTGCTGCCAATGGAGGAAGGGTTGTGCAGCAAAAGGAAAGACCAGGCCAAAGCCCAGCAGGCAGTCAACCACAAACCAGGCAGCCAGGGCACAGGCTCCCGTGAACAGGAACATGGGGGCGCTGAGCAGTGTCTTCATTTCCTCAAAAGCAAAGAACATGCCCGCCAGGGGCGCGCCAAAGGCGGCCGTCATGCCGGCAACGCTTCCGCCCACCAGAAAGCGCGGCAGATCGTCTGCGTTCTTTCTGTGCCAAAAACGGCCAACGCCGGAACCCACGGCAGCCCCCATCATGATGCTGGGTCCTTCCCGACCCACGGACAGGCCGCCCGTCAGTGAAATGAGCGTTCCCGTGAATTTACAGAGCAAGACACGCAGCCAGCGCATGCGCATATGGCCGTGTACCATGAGTTCTACTTGCGGAATGCCGCTGCCGCTGATGAGTGGTTCACGGCGCAGGAGGAGTAGGGACATCATGGCCAGCAGGAAGAGCGCGCCAAACAGGCCGAAGATCGCCAAGGGTTCGTGCATGTCGTGGGCCAGCAGTGCGCGCAGGCTGAAAGCGCAAAGCGCGTCATAGGCCGCACGGAACAGGCCGATAACAGCGCCGACCACGCCGCCGGTGACGAGCGCCTGGGCCAGAACGCGCCAGACGCCCAGCTTGCGCAGGGCGTCTACATCGCGCAGGGTAGGAGGTACGGGAATGTGTAATGACACGTGGTATCCTCGATAGATAGCAGAGCCGTATGTGTCCACGTTTTAGGGCGCTACGCATCCCATGGAAATGCCGGCGAACCCGGTGACCACAGTTCCACACTTTCCGCATGCTGCTCAAAGTAGGCTGCGTCGGTGGTCACGCGGATGGGTTTTATGCGACCGGGAATGGCGTAGGCGTAATCCTTGCCGCCCGCAAGTTCCTTGGCTTCGTAGCCCGGAGGCAAGAGGGCAGGGCTGGTCAGGACGCCGTTGAGGTAGGCGAGGTCATAGGTCGGCGTCGGGCGATCGGGCATCTCCAGGTCTTCGGGCCGTATGTCGTCCAGGTCAAAGCCCGTTTCCTGCTGTTCTCCCGTGAGCGTGTTGGCCAGCGCCCGTCCGCTGTCCGCAAGGCGTTCCGTCCTGTTTTGCAGTGTGAGTTCGCTGAATGCCTTGGGCAGTCGTGAGAGGATGGGTTGCAGCTTGCCGACAAAAGTTTTGAACAGGCCGATACGGTGGCGTAGGGCCATGTACACATCCGTCTCTACGGTATCCGCATACATGAGATTGATGATTCTGATGGTGGAAAAACGCTGCCCCAGGCGGTCGATGCGGCCAATGCGCTGTTCGACTTTCATGGGATTCCAGGGCATGTCGTAGTTGATCAACGCCCCGCAGGTTTGCAGGTTCAGGCCCTCGGCGGCGGCGTCCGTGCAGAGCAGGATTTCGGCCTTACCCTGGCGGAACAATTCCTTGGCCTTTTCGCGGGAAATGGTTTCCCAGCCGCCATTACGCCACTGTTCGCCGCCGCGTCCAGAAAAACACAGGACAGGCCCCTGGCCAAGCGTCCTGCGCAGGGAGTCCAGGGTATCCGTGTACTGGGTGAAAACGATGACTTGTCCATAGCCTTCCTGGCGCAGGCGTTCGATGATCTCCAGCAGGGAGTGTGCCTTGGTGTCGGTTCTGGGCAGGGTCTTCCTGGCTTGCAGCAACTGCCGGATGCGATCCGCTTCCTCCAGCTGCAATGCCTGCCTTTCCAGTTTTCCGGCCTCATCCGCATCCGGACTTTCTTCCAGAAGCTCGTCGTCTGGCAAATCCTCCTCTGAGAACAGGGTGCGGCTGCCGTGCTTCAGGGCGTCCAGGCGGTGTTGCAGGGTTTGCTCTAGGGCGTCGAAGCTGCTGGCCAAGCGGCGGCGGTAGATGGTCATCACAAAGCCGATGGCCGTACGATCCGACTTGGCCGCCTTGTTGTAGGTGGAGGAGATATAGTCCTCCACGTCCTCATAAAGGCCACGTTCGGCCTTGGTCAGGGTGACAAGGCAATCTTCCACCTGGCGCTCGGCAATGTTGACCATCAGCTTGCCCTGCCGGTGGTAGCGGCGCAGCAGCTCGCGGGTATGCCGTGAGATGCGCATGCGCGTTGGACTCCAGGACTTCATGAGCAGCAGGGCGTAGCGGCGTTCTTCGGCAGACAGTTTTCTCAGCGGAATGGTGGCCTGGCTGCGCAGAGCCTTGAGTATCTTTTGGGCCAGGAAGGCATTGTGGTTGGGTTCCAGGCGCGTGGCCTCTTCTGTGGACATGGGTTGGGCGTAGGCTTCCATGTCGCGAAACATGCGCGCCATGCTTGCCATATCGCTGACAGCAGGGGACGGGTGTGCGGAAAGCTCAAAAAAATTGAGAAATGAAGCCGCATCCCAGGAGGGCGGCAGGCCCAGCAGATTGAGCAGATCCCAGACTTCAACAGGATGCACTTGCATGGGCGTGGCTGTGAGTAGGAGAAGGCCCTTGGTCTTGTCTTTGAGTCCGCGCATGAGGCGGAGCAAACGGTTGGGGTTGTCTGCCGGAATATCCTTTCCCGAACCCCTGCGGCGCGCGTGGTGCGCTTCGTCCAATACCAGCAGATCCCAGGGATCGGCCTCTTCCAGCAGTTGCCGGGCACGTTCCTGGCGGCGCATGAGGTGGCTGGAGACCAGCAGCAGCGGTTCCTTGTGCCATTCGTCGTCGGCAACGGCGCGCCTGTCCTGGCCCTGTAGGGCTGGGCAGGGATACCAGCAGAGCTGACCATTTTCGTAGATGGGCACGTTGAGGTTAAATTTTTCCCGCAGTTCCAGTTGCCATTGACGCAGCACGGCCTTGGGCGCCAGGATGCAGATGCGCTTGGCCCTGCCGGAAATCCACGCCTGCCGGATGACAAGACCCGCTTCCACGGTTTTGCCCAGGCCAACTTCGTCCGCGATGAGCAGACGGGGCGGCCAATTGTGGTACATGCGTCCAAAGGTGCGCACCTGATGCGGCCAGGGCCTGACCGCCGCCGTGGCCTCGCCCACATAGTCGCCGCCGCCTGGCTGGGCCGGGGCTTCATGGATGAATGTCCAGGTAGCGCTGTAGGCGTCTTCTGGCACGGGTTCGACGAGCTGCGCTTCCTGCTCAGGTTCCTGTGCAGGGGCGGGAGCT
>JAFTCE010000073.1 GCA_017454855.1 Desulfovibrio sp. | reverse complement strand
CTTGCGCAGAAATTGCTCCATGTCGTCCGCATAGAGGACGTCCCGCCGAGATGCCCTCGGCATGCTCTCCCCGCAAAGATATTGCCAGCCTTCTTCTTCGAGAAAGGCAATGAAGGCGTTTTCGTATTCACATTCGTAATACCGACCGTTGTATTCCTGCAGTCGTAACATGGCGTTTACCTTGCTTCCTCAAGCGAGCCTTTGATAAGAATGGGACAGATTTCCTTGATTTTCGCTTTCAGTTGTTCGTTGATTTTTTTTCTTTTGATGTAAACGGCATAGATTTCCGCAATCGCTTTTTGAACCTGTATATCTGGGATAGGAATTTTGACATCGCACATGGCATCCCAGTCAAAAGTTTCTCGTGCAGAACCCCATGAGTGGAAACGAGCATAACGATCAAATTCAGGTCTCGTAAAATACAGCATCAGATATTCAGGAAGAAGATATTCATGATTAGTACTAAATACAGTCGATATTGATGATACCAAATATTTTTCACTGGAGTTATTAAAACCAAGTGATATCTTATTGCCACGTCTTGAAGTATCTTGTACATATACTATTTGCCCTGGTAAAACAGTTTTATAATTATCCAGATTAACACAATTCATATCTGCTTTTGTTGTAATCAACTCCTTACTGGTAGCTAAACCTTTTACATGTTTGACTGTTAAGCAATATTCGTTACGAATATCACTTTCAATCAAGTATTTCGCTATTGTTTCACATTGTGATTTTTTACGTAAATTATCTATGAACCCATCACAAACAAGCTTCAAATCATCCAAACCACGCTCGTATGCTTGCTGGTTTGCAACCATTGCTTTGTAGATATCGACATATTTTTTCTGGATGTGAATCGAAGGTAGTTTTATTTCCAAATCACAGAAGTCTTCCAATGTCATTCCATCACGTATTGATGAATCTGCATGAAACCAAAAATATCTATCTTGTTCTTCTGATTTTAACATCATAAAAAAATATTCTATAAGAAGTCCTATATTTTCTTTTATTTTGAAAATTGTATATGCAGGACTGACAATTTTTTTCCTGTCAGAATAATTTAATGCAATCGGAAGAACACAATCTCTGCCAACATGCATAAGATTGCAAGCAAAATAGTTGATTGGAACTAATTTATATTTACTTGTATCATTGCCTACTTGCTTTGAAGGTTCAAAAAACTCTTTATCGGCATTTACACCAGAAACATCCCACATTGACAAATTGGGTATATCACACTCCTGGTTGTAAAGTTCAATAATATCTCCAAGCTTATATCTACGCAATCCCATACCCAATCCCCTTGAAAGCCTCTTCCAACATCTTCTGCGACGCCCTTTCCTGCTCCAGCAGTGCGCGCATTTCCCCTTGGATGCGGCGCATTTCTGTTGGAAAATCGATCTCCAAATCGTGATCGACAAATTCGATATACTTGCTGGGCACGAGGCTCCAGCCATGTTCCTTGATCTCCTCGAGTCCCACACTGCGGTACAGCTCCGGCTCGGCATATGTGGCACCGTCCGTGCCTTCGCTCTGCCATGTGTGGTAGATATTGGCCGCTCGCTGAATTTGCGCTGTGGACAGCAGGACTTTCTTCTTGCTTTCGTTCTTGACGGGATTTTCCGTCCATGTGCGCAGATCCATGAAAAGTATTTCATGCTGGCGGTTGCGCAGCTTTCGCTCATGCCAGACGCCGCCCTGCTTATTCTGGTTCAGAATCCAGAGGGTGACGCTGATGTCCGTGGTAATGAAAAGTTCCCGGGGGAGGATGACAATGGCTTCCACTTTGTCCTTTTCAATGAGTCCTTTCCGAATGGCCAGGGTGTCGCTGTCACCAAGGGCACCGTTGGCCAGGAGAAAACCGGCCACGCCGTCCAGGGGTTTGAGATGGGAAAGGATGTGCAGAATCCAGGCATAGTTGGCATTGCTCTCCGGCGGGGTTTTGTACTCGGCCCAGCGCAGGTCATGCTGCAGGTTGGGATCAAACCAGCCCTTCAGGTTGAAGGGCGGATTGGCCATGATATAGTTGAAATACAGGCCCTTGTGCTGATCGTTCAAAAAAGTGGAATCAATGGCCGCGCCCAGGTGATGGCTGATGCCGCGCAAGGCCAGATTCATCTTGGCCAGGCGGTGCGTGGCGGGTTCCTTTTCTTGTCCATAGACATTGATGCGGCTGATGTCGCCTTTTTTGGCTTGAACAAGTTCGGCGCTTTGGATGAACATGCCGCCCGAACCGCAGCAGGGGTCGTAGAGCGTCCCTTCAAAGGGTTCAATCATGGCGGCGATGAGCTGCACCACGTCGTGAGGCGTGTAAAATTCGCCTTCTTCCTTTGTGGCGTTGACGGCAAATTCCTTGAGAAAATATTCGTACACGCGACCAATGAGGTCTTTTTCTTCGCCGAAGATTTTATGGCTGATCTTGCTGACCTCATCGACGACCTTCTTGATGTCGTTGGGCGCGAGATTCCTGGAAGTGAACGTGCCTTCCACAAAACAGCCTCGTAACTGTCGGCTGCTGGCCGCAAGGCTGTGCAAGGCAGTATCCAGCGCCACGTTGAGCTTGGGGGCAGGGGTGTTGATAATCGTCGACCAGCGTGCTTCCACGGGAAGATTGAAAGTGCCGTCGGTAAATGTGGCGTCGTCAAAAAAGGCAGTCTTGATGCCTTCGTCGTCGGGGTCAAGTCCCTGTTCCGTGAGTTGCTCTCGGAGATGTGCCACGCCATCATCGAATTTTTCCCCGATGAAACGCAGGAACACCAAGGTGAGCATCATGTCACGTTTTTCAAAGAACGAGCCGGAATTGCGGGCATTGCGCAAAATATCGCGGCATTTGAACAGGATGGCCTCCAGATTCAAAGTCTCTTCGGCTTTTTTCTTTCTTGCCATATCGCATATGCCTCCGCTAAGGCTATTCTATTTTTGAAATGTAACCTATCAGCTAGAAAAAGTCAATTTTATGTCAGCTTCTGACATGCAAGTTACAGACATTGGCGCTGATGGCAATGGATTCAGCTCACATTGCTTGCTGCAAATAGCGCAGGCAGTCGTCGGCTGTGGCGAATTGCGAGCGCACTTGGGCGTAGTTTGGGACGAGGTGTGCCCTGCCGTCGGCATAGAGCGCCAGTTCCTGGGCAAAGACGTCAACATCGGCGGGATCATGGGTGATGACGATGGCGGGCACGGCCAGTTGCAAGAGCAGTTCTTGAAGTTCATGGCGCAGGCGCTGGCGCAACAGGGGATCGAGGGCGGAAAAGGGTTCGTCCAGCAGGAGCAGTTGCGGGTCGGCATTGCAGGCCCGGGCCAGGGCCACGCGCTGGCGCTGCCCGCCGGAAAGTTGCTCGGGCAGATGCCGGGCCAGGTGGCCGATGCCAAAGCGCTCCAGCATGGCCTTGGCTCGTTCTTTCTCCTGTCGTCCCACAAAAGAGGGCAGGCAGCCGGTATGGGCATAGGCCACATTTTGCATTACGGTCATGTGGGGAAAAAGGGCGTAGTCCTGAAACATATACCCGATGCGTCGTTGTTGCACTGGAAGGGCAATGTGGGCCTTGCTGTCAAAAAGGGTTTGGTCGTCGATGCGGACGTAGCCGAAATCCGGCATGGCCAGGCCCGCAATGCACTGCATGGTCAGCGTCTTGCCCGAACCAGAAGGGCCAAAGAGTACGGCATTGTCTTTTTGGAACCTGTATTCTACATCAAGGCGAAAGTGCGTATGCGGATGGTAAAATTCCTTGACCAGGCGAAGCGCAAGCATCAAGAGCGCCCCTTTCGTTTTAGGAGCAATTCCGCTGTCAGCAGCAGGCCAGCGCACACGGTCGAGGTCAGCAGCGCCAGGAGGGCGGCCAGTTCGTCATTGCCGGCCTGAAAGGCATCATAAATGGCGAGGGCCAAGGTCTGCGTCTTGCCGGGAATGTTGCCGGCAATCATGAGCGTTGCGCCGAACTCGCCCATGCCACGGGCGAAGGCCAGCATGACGCCCGCAAAAATGCCCTTCCAGGCAAGGGGCAGGGATATGCTGCAGAAAATACGCCATTCCGACGCACCCAGGGTGCGCGCCGCGTCTTCCAGGTGACGGTCAACCTGTTCCAGGGCGGCGCGCGCCGACTTGTAGATGAGCGGAAAGACCACCACCGTAGCCGCCACCACGGCACCCTGCCAGGAAAAGATGAGGGTGATGTCAAGGCAATCCAGCCAGTGGCCTAACACGCCCCGACGTCCCAGGAGAACAATCAGGTAATAGCCGAGAACCGTGGGCGGCAAGACCAGTGGCAGGGAGCAGAGCGCGTCCAGCAGGGCCGGGAGTGGGCCGCTGCGGCGCGCCAGGCCCCAAGCTGCGAGCAGGGCAGCCACAGAGGCTGTGATCGTTGCCAGACCTGCCACGCGCAGCGAAAGCCACAGGGGAGTCGCCAGGTCGAGGCCGGACAGATTCAAGAGTCATTTGCTCCCGGGTTCGGAAAATCCGTATTTGGCCAGCACTGCCTGTCCTTGGGGGGAGAGGACAAAAAGGCAGAAGTCCAGACCTCTCTGGGGGTTCTTGCCGGTGGTGGCCACGGCAATGGGATACATGACAGGCTCATGTCCCTGAACAGGCATGACCATATCGACCTTGTCGGCCATTTGCCTGGCGTCGGTGTGATAGACAAAGCCAGCGTCCACTTCGCCGCGGGCCACATAGTCGAGTACCTGGCGCACACTGTTGCCGTAAATGTACTGCGGTCTGAGCTTCTCCCACAGTCCGGCAGAAGCCAGCGCTGCCTTGGCATAGCGTCCTGCCGGTACGGAATCGGGATTGCCCAGGGCGATTTTCTTGAATGCCGTCATGTCGGCCAGGCCGACAGGTTTTGCAGCTCCCTTGGGGACGATGAGTACGAGGTCATTGAGGGCGAAATTTTTGCGCGTGCTGGGATCGACCACTTTGGATGCCACAGCTTTGTCCATGGTTGCCTGGTCAGCGGAAGCAAAAACATCCACCGGTGCGCCCTCTTGAAGCTGCTTGAGCAGCGGATTGGAAGCGGCGAAATTGAGGTTGAGCGCAAGTCCAGGATGCCTTTGCTCAAAGAGGTTCTTGAGTTCGGTGAAAGCATTGGTCAGGCTGGCGGCAGCGGACACCGTCATCTCTTCGGCGCGAACCGGCAGGCAGAAGAGAAGGGCAAGAGTACAGGCTAGAGTCAATCGGCGAAACAGGGGTAGGCTTGCGTGCATACATCCTCCTTTGCGCTCTTGTTGGCTGTCGAGCGTAGCACATCTGTGTCCATATGCAAGGTACACGCATGGAGTGAAAATGCGACAAAAAATGGAAGAGGGCAGTTTCTCTTGTTCGTGAAACTGCCCCTTGACGACGAAGAGAGTGCCTGTGGTCTAACCTACCAGGGCGCGCAAATCCTCATCCACGGTGCTGATGCCGCCGATGCCAAACTGCTCCACCAGGGTCTTGGCCACATTGGGCGAAAGGAAGGCGGGCAGGGTGGGGCCGAGGTGGATGTTTTTGACGCCTAGGGCGAGCAGGGCCAGCAGGACGATGACGGCCTTCTGCTCATACCAGCCAATATTGAAGGCAATGGGCAGGTCGTTGATGTCGGCCAGGCCAAAGACTTCCTTGAGTTTCAGGGCGATGAGGGCCAAGGAGTAGGAGTCGTTGCACTGCCCGGCGTCCAGCACACGGGGGATGCCGTTAATATCGCCCAGATTCAGCTTGTTATAGCGATACTTGGCACAGCCAGCCGTAAGGATGACCACGTCCTTGGGCAGTTTTTGGGCAAATTCGGTGTAATAGGCGCGGCTTTTGGCCCGACCGTCACAGCCGGCCATGACCACGAATTTCTTGATGGCGCCGGATTTGACGGCTTGCACCACCTTGTCGGCCAGGGCCAGAACCTGATTGTGGGCAAAACCGGTGATGATTTCGCCTTTTTCAAGTTCTGCTGGTGGCGGACAGGTTTTGGCCTGGGCGATGATGGCCGAAAAATCCTTGACTTCCCCTGCTTCGCCGGGAATGTGCTTGCAGCCAGGATAGCCCACAGCGCCCGTGGTGTAGATGCGGTTCCGGTAGCTTTCGTCCGGGGGCACGAGGCAGTTGGTTGTGAGCAGTACCGGGCCGTTGAAGCTCGCGAATTCTTCCTTCTGCTTCCACCAGGCATTGCCGTAGTTGCCCTTGAAGTGTGCGTATTTTTTGAAAGCGGGGTAGGCATGGGCGGCCAGCATTTCGGAGTGGGTGTACACATCCACGCCGCTGCCTTCGGTCTGCTGCAGGAGCATTTCCAGGTCGCGCAGGTCGTGGCCGGAAATGAGAATGCCGGGCCTGTCGCCCACGCCAAGGGCTACCTTGGTGATTTCGGGCTGACCGTAGGCCGAGGTGTTGGCCGTGTCGAGCAGGGCCATGACCTGCACGCCCTTGTGGCCCGTTTCCAGGGCCAGGGCGGTTAGCTCAGCAACGGAAAGGCTGTCATCCAGCAGCTTGGCCAGGGTCGCCAGCAAGAAGGCGTCCACTTCCGGGTCGCGCTTGCCCAGGGCGTCAGCGTGCTTGGCATAGGCGGCCATGCCCTTGAGTCCCAGGGTGATCAAGCTGCGCAAGGAGCGCACGTCTTCGTCCACCGTACTCAAGACGCCCACGGTCTCGGCCTTAGCCAGGATGGCTTCTCTAGAGTCGGCCTGCCAGAGCGCAGCGTCATGCAGGCCATCGGCGCTAGAGAGCTGGGCGGCCAGGGCCTTGTTGGCAGCGCATGTTTTGCGTATGCGCGCTTCCAGCATGTCGTCGTCAAAGTTGGCATTGGTGATGGTGGCAAAGAGGTTGCCGACGGCCAGGCGATCCATGTCGTGATCCACGGGCGTATGTTGGGTGGCCTGGCGCGTGGCGATCTGGCCCAGCCCCTTGGTCACATGGATGAGGACATCTTGAAGGGCGGCCGTGGCGGGTTTTTTGCCGCACACGCCTACCTTGGTGCAGGCATTGTTGCCTGCGGTTTCCTGACATTGATAACAGAACATGGGCTGCTCCTTGTGTGTGTTCCGATGGTAAAAAAAAAGCGTTTTTCCCGACGAGGCGGCGTCTATGCCGCGTAAGACGGCATGGGCACTGGCGGATAGTGGCAGGAATGGGCCTGCGCATCTGTGATTGCTGATACATTTTGGGCCTAGACAGGATTTTTTTACAAGGAAGGCATGCCCAGCAGCAGCCGGGCCGAAACCACGACCTGCATGATCACCTGCGATATGTCTTTGATGGACTGCATGGCCTTGGACTCCACACGGGGAAGGGCCATGATCTGATCGCCAGGCTGGATGTCACTGGCATCCTGGCTGACGGCTCCGTTGGGATGCAAGATGAGGATATGACCGTGATCCGCACGGGTCGTATAGCCTCCGGCGCTGGCAATGTAGTCGTCCAAATCCTTCGAGCGGTTCCAGAGCATGGCCTGCGGGGCCATGACTTCGCCGCTGACCAGCACCACGTCGCTCTTGGCCGGGATGACAATAATGTCGCCATCTTCCAGGGTCAGATCCGCCTTGGCGGGGTCGCCGTCCAGGACAACCACGCCTTCTGGTTCTACGGCCTTGGCGCGTTCGATGAATTTGGCGATCATATCGGCTTCCTTGGCACGGATGGAGGCTTCGTCCATGCTGCCCGAAGAGGCCGTCATGGCGCTTTCTTCCAGGCGTCTGAGGGAGTCGGCAAGGGCTTTTTTCTGTCGGGCGGCCACGCTTTTGCGTTTGATATACATGGCGACGATGTTGGCCTCGGGTTCCACGGCGATAAAATTCTGCACTTCTTGCAGACGGGCGCCCCGGCGCACGGGAAAGGACGTGGCGCCGCGTACGGCCCCCTGCACGCCGACCATGATGGTTTTGCCCGGGGCATCGGCGATAAAGCGCACTTGATCGCCGTCTTCCAGCCGGAGGTGGCGCAGTTCCCGGCAGGGCAGATATGTGCTGTAGGGTGCGCCCTGGCGTGTGCCGTTCAGGGCAATGTGCGATGCCCCCGGCAGGGGTTCGGCCAGTTCGGCGAGGGCCGATCCTGTGGCCTTGCCCTTGGGGAATTCAAAGCGCGCCGATAGGCGCACAGCTCCCGTGGCCGTCACAACCGGCCCTCTGTTGCCCACCACCAGGGTGTCGCCTTCCTGAATACGTACCCTAGGCTGTTCGCCCCTGCGGGCAAAGGGGTAGAGATCCAACGTGGCGATGTCCTTGCCCGTACGCAGAAGGCGTATGTCACGATAACTGCCGCAGCTGGCGTCGATGCCGCCTGCCTTGTCCAGGAAGTGCAGCAGCGTGTCCCCAGCACTTCCGCTGTAGCGGCCTGGCTTGGCCACAGCGCCGGTCACGAAGACGGTCACCGGACGGGCGTCGAGCGGGGCCACATAAATCTGCGTGTCCTGATGCCCGCTGGCGGCCAGCTTGCTGCGCAGCGCCTCAGCCAGGGCGTCCTGGCTCAAGCCTCCCACGGGGATGGAACCCACGCCCGGCACGTTCAGAAGGCCATCGTTCGTGACGACAAGGGTGTCGTCCAGCGTGAGTCCACCGCCCCAGAGGCGCAGGGCCACGCGGTCTCCGGCGGTGATCATGCTGACATGCTTGTCAGCAGCCTGGGCTTTGTCCTGGGCGAAATTGCCCTGGAAGAGGTTTGCGGCAAAGGGCGGCACTTCGTCGTTGGCCAGGGCAGGGGAACACAGACAGAACAGGAGCAGGCAAAAAACGCGTGTCATGGCCTTAGCGGGCAATGCCCTGCCCCCAGACGCGTGGCGCCATGTTCCAGCGACCGTCCGATCCCTTGCAGATGACAACCACTTCGATTTCTCCCGTGTCCGTGCGCACGGTGCCGCGTTTGCAGCTTTCGCCCTTGGCTGAGGTGAAGGATTCGTCCATGCGTACCTGAATGCCCCGACCGAAATCCGCATCGTCCAGCGTGGCCTGTTCGCCCACATTGGCAGCGGTCATGAAGACCGTTACCGGGCTTGGTTCGGGTTCGGCAACCGGGGGCTTTGCGCCAAACCACGAACAGCCGCCAGCCAGCAGAAGCAGGAGCAAACTCTTGCCTGCTGTCTTCATGGCATGCAGAGATGGGAAACAAACCGTCATAGGGCCTCCTCGGCACAGCATCCTAGCCACAAACTGGGCCAGCGTCAAAATTTTTCAGCACATTGCCCTGTTCACGAGCAGCGAGGGAACGCGCCGTATGCATCACGCCGTCTGCTGGAGGAGATGTCTTGGGCATCCATAGGGGCGAGAACCATCTCGCCGCCACGTGTAGGGATGCCATGCGAGCTTACTGAATCTGCATGGCCAAGGTTCTTACTTCGCCAAGTGCCATACCTGTCATTTGGCTTATGCTCTCTAGAGAAATTCCATTGCGAATCATGGTAGAAATAAGCCCACGTTGCCCGTTCTGAAATCCATCCTGAAAGCCCTTTTTTTCACCATCTTGAAAGCCTTTCTTTTCCCCATCTTGAAAGCCTTTCTTTTCACCATCTTGAAAGCCTTCATTCCTAAAATAGGCTTCATGGGCAACAGCATCTCGTCGATCCTTTTCAACGGCATCGTAGGCATTGCGAAGATCTGCACTTGCCATAAACTCCTCCTCGACGTTCAAAGCTTCAGCAATTTCTGGTGTTTCAGCAGCAATTTTCTGTAACTCGGTCTCATCAGTTTTTGAGGAAAAATACGCGAGCCACTTCTCAAGAAGTGTCATGTGTATGCCATACTTACGTTGACGCTCCCATTTGGGAAGTTCTATGAAATGCATTTCGAACGTTGTTGTCAGAGTGTTTGTGGGATGTTTTTTATTGAGAATAGCATAAGTATTACAAAAATTTGGTATTTTTTCTTCATCAGAGATGTCGAAAGCGAGAATATTTATACATAGTGTTCGATGTAGGTCATAATACTCTTGCCCTTTATAAAGTCGATAGATGCAAGTCCAGTAAAATACAGAACGCTCACCCATATACAACAATTTTTCAATCTGAAATTCTATATTTACTACGGTTTCATCAGAAGAGCATCCCAGGATATCAACACGGCCAGACTTACCCTTGTAAAAATGCGCATCCAGTTCGCGGTCGAGGGGTTCAAAGTCTGGCAAGAGTGGTTCTCCGGCGTAGGCAAGGATGGAATTAATAAGCGACAACAGGAGATGTTTGCGTTTGGGGTGAGCGAACATATACTTGACTAGAGCGTCATTGAGGCGGTTGATTTTGTCCGGTTTATCCACGAAATGACATCCTTCGCCGGTTAATGGCCACCCCCGTCAGCGCCACACGAGAGGCGCTCTTTGGGTTTGGAACGGCTACCTGGTTGCGCTAAACCCGTCAGCGCCATGCAAGAGGGCCGAGCCGCATGGTTTAGCATAAGTAGCATGGCCTTCATACAAACACGGTAGCCGAAAGATGGTTACGGCGCAAGGGAGGGGCGTCGGCACGCCTCACTCGAAATCGGAAATTGTAAAACGCAGTTGTTTTTTAAGTGCGTTGGTATTCTCCTTGATAATGCGCTGTATGGAAGAAGTAAACCCCTCAGGAAACGTTGTTTCGGCATTGATCTCCATATTAATAGTCACATTGGTCTGATCGAGCTTTGCCAGATGCACAATGATTTCCTTGGCTATGTCATCAAGCTGCATTTTTGCTTTAAACGGATCAATATGCGCTACGGCGTGATACCTGCATTGCTTCGGTTTTGGCTTCGGATCTGAGCCATTACCTGTGTCGTCCCCGTTTCTCCCCTTCGTTTCTCTTGTTCCCGTCCCATCTCCAGGGCCATTTTTTTTATCGTTTTTAGGGTAATAACTGCAACAATTTGATTCTGTACTACCCCTATCAGATACATGCCCTGTTGAATTTCAGCAAAATTTTCTATAGTGGATGGCAGAGGCGACCGACATTGTGTTGACAGGTCATGTCGTCTGCGGAACGTGCGCCCGGGGCATGCGCGTTGACGTAAACGGACTTCCGGCATATGCCTTGGACATACGTTTTCACGGAGGAACCCATGAAGATTTTTGATTTTCGACTGCGTCCGCCCTACAAAGGCTTTACCCGCCTGGGCCTTTACGGCAATCCCGTGTGCAATGAGAGTTCTCCGCAAAAGTGGCATGGAGAGCCAAGCGAGGCTGCCCGCCAGAAGTCTCTGGACTTGTTCTGGAAGGAGATGGACGAAGCCGGTATCAGCGCCGGCGTCATCATTGGACGCCAGGTACCGGACGACACGGCTTCCGTGCCCAACGACGATATCAACGACATGGCCAGGGCCTTTCCGGACAGAATCATCCCCTTCGGCAGCCTGGACGTGTCGCGCGGCGTTGCCGCCAGCATGGACGAGCTGGAACGCTGTCTAGCTATGGGCTTCAAGGGCATGGCTATGGAACCTGCCTACTGCATGCCGCCGCGCTTTGCCGACGCCAATGTCCTCTATCCCATCTATGCCCGCTTGGAAAAAGCCGGTGTGCCCGTGGTGCTGACCATGAGTTTCTTCCAGGGCAATTTGGACTATTCCAATCCTGCTGCCGCGCAACGCGTGGCCCAGGATTTCCCCAAATTGCAGATTGTGTTGGCGCATGCCTGCTATCCCTGGCTGTTGCACGTGGTTAATCTCTGCATTGTGCAGCCCAATATCTGGCTTTTGCCGGATCTGTACATGCTCAATCCCGATGCCCCGGGCAATGCGATGTACGGCGAGGCCATGCGCTGGCTGGACGGCGAGCGCATACTCTACGGTTCGGCCTATCCCTGCTACAATCTGCAGCAGGCCATCCGGGATTTGGACAGGTTCCACTTCTCGGAGGCACACAAACAGAAATTTTTCCGTGGCAATGCGGAGAAACTCCTAGGCATGAAATTGCCCTAGCCTGACGATTGAACGCGGCAAGATTAGCCATTCCCTGCATTGAGCTGAGAGGCGAAGAGCAAGGAAGCGCACAAATATCGCCTGGGGCGGGACGACTGTTTTCCCCATAGTCGACTTAAGCCGTGATGGGAAACATCTCCCGTCTGGGTTTCGCCAGAAAGCGACGCCGAGAAAGACTCGGCCTAACAGCCCG
Source organism: Desulfovibrio sp. (assembly GCA_017454855.1). Lineage (GTDB taxonomy): Bacteria > Desulfobacterota > Desulfovibrionia > Desulfovibrionales > Desulfovibrionaceae > Desulfovibrio. The sequence continues at coordinate 18,858 of JAFTCE010000073.1, read as the reverse complement.
TAGCTTCCTTTGGCGAGGATACGCTGACGTCGCAAGAGGCTGATACACCACGTTGGCTGTGTCCGCAGCCCACGCGCAGTGCCAGTCTTGGCAATGCAGAAAAAAACACTTGACTGACGGCGAAGCCGAAGGCATACTAACTCGCAACGCAACCATACAGGTTGGGGCAATCTGCAGCGGCTCCTATCCGCCGCTAGCGGAGTCAGTTGGCGGAGGGAGCCGACTGTGGGTTGAAACATGAAATTTCTTTTTTTCTTTATGGCGCTTCTTGTAGGCGCCTTTTCTCTGGTCAAATTCCTGGGGCCGCAACAGCCCTTGCGCGGTCTGACGCACATACCAGAGGCCACGCAGTCGGCCTTGGCTTCGCGTGCGCGACCGGTCGTCCTCTTCGTGCCCGCTGTGGATATGGAACTGCAGACGGCTGGTTGGCGTGATCTCAGCCCCCAAACCCGCGTCACAGAGGCAGGCAATGCGCGGCTGTGGTTCGCCATGTATGGCAATGGCACAGGCGTACTCGTTACGGCTCTGGCCGAGGCCACTGATCCCTGGCTGTGGCTGCATGGTCAGCACGAGCCTTTTCCCGTGCTGCAGGCCGTGCAGTACGCTCATGGCGGACAAACCCTGTATGAAACGATCATGGTATTGCAGCCCGGCCAGAATCCCTTTGCACCAGCGCAGGCCGTCTGCCTGGCCTACCGTGCGAAGTTTGTCTTGCAGTTCAGAAAAATGCAGGCCATTGTCCAGTATCACGAGATCGTGGATGCGGCAACGGCGCACGATGCAGCCTTTACGCCGCAGCTGCTCCATGCCTTTCGTAAACGCGGCAGAACAGCCTGCAACGTCGTCTTTCCTGACAAGGTGGAGACCATGAAAGAAGCAATGACGGCTTTGCCACCGGCGGACGCCGTTTTTTCGCGCTCAGCGCTTTCGCGCTGGGCAGGGGAGATGCTCAGGGAAAAGGATATGTAGGCCGCTGGGCACTCCGCTTCTTCTCTCCGCCCAGTTGCGGCGTCATTCGGCGATGCGGCGGGGATTGCCCCCCCCGAGCAAAGAGGGAGCTATTTGCCTTTGCACATCGACCGCAGAATTTGCCTCGTCGACCAATCGAAACGTTCTAGGTCTCGCCGGATGCCAGCGGCCTGGCACGACTTAGGTTTGTGTGGCATATTGCTGCATCATGGCTTCGCCTTGACGCGCTAGCCGGTAGATTTTTTCTTCATATTCCTCAAAGAGTTCGGGATTTGTTTTCGCCAATTCGAACATTTTTTTGGGATTGGCGAGCATGTCCTGAATAACCTTCCTGTCTTCTTCGGCCACGGATTGGAAGATCATGATGCGCCTCCACGCCTTACCTGCGCTACGTTCCCATCCAAGAGTACTGCCTGCCAGTTTTAGCGTATCTGGAGCGTGGCACTCATGGGCAGTTTATTGGAGACTTGCCAAAAGATGCTGAATACGCACCCAGGATTCTTTGATACGAGCCTTGCTAATGCGCTTTTCAGCAACAAGCGCTTTCAAGGTGTTGAACACCACGTCTGGGAGATCAGGATCCCAAATGAGATTGTTGCCAAAGAGCAGGATATCGCAACCAGCCAAGACGGCAAGTTCTATGGTTTTCTTGCGGTCAAAGCGTGTCGTGATCGCCCCCATGTCAAGATCGTCGCTGATCACCACACCCTGAAAGCCAAGTTGGCCGCGCAAAACGCCCGTGACCACGGCGGGGGAGAGTGTCGCGGGAAGGGTATCGTCTGACAAGGCAGGCACAATGCCGTGGCTGAGCATGACGAGACCAGGCCAACCTGCGTCGATGGCCTGTTTAAAGGGGAGGAGATCGCGTTCGGATTTGTAGCAGGCTCCCACCTCAACCTGCATATAATGGGTGTCCTTGCCTGCGCAGCCCAGACCAGGGAAGTGCTTGAGCGTTGGGATAATCCCTTCGGCAGAGAGCCCCTGTCCGAAGGCGATAACATGCGCCGCAACGGTTTTCGCATCCGTGCCAAAGCAACGTAGCTGTCTGCCAAGGCGCGAGGTCTGTGTTTCCGTATTGGTCTCGACGTCTGCGACCGGAGCCAAGTCAAGATTGATACCAAGATCGCGAAGTTCCTTGGCAGTGGCTTTGGCCCGTTCTGCTGTCTGCTTTGGACTCTTACTGCCCATGGTTTTCGCGTCTTCAAGGGGAAGAAAGCCCTGTTCGGGCTTAAGGCGAGAGACCAAGTCGCCTTCTTGATCAATAGCGATAAGCATGGGCCGCTTGGCTGCCGCACGCAAGGCAGCCGTCAAGCGTTGCAGTTGTGCCCTGTTTCTGATGTTGCGCGGGCCTTTTGTCGTGACATCTCGATCAAAGAGGATGACATGGCCCAGGCGGCCAGAAGCGATACGCTGCAGGATGGGGCTTTGGGCCTTCAGCTCAGACTCGCGAAAGCCGCACATGATCATTGCCCCAAGCATTTCATCTATTGTGGGTTCAACTTGGGCAAAAGAACTCGTTGTTGAGCCAAGCAAGAGGGCAATGAGGAGCAGATGCCCAATGAGGTGTTGCCATGAAAAGAAGATTTTCGATGGCCGCTGTTTTTTCATCAGAAATACCATAGTGGTTGGAAAACTCCGCCTTGCAGTCCTAGGCCACCTTCACCGTGGTGGGCACGGGTTCCGCGATGATTTGCCCATCGCCGAGATAAAACATGGACTTGATGTACTGACGCTCCACCTTCATGTACACCCTGCCAATGCTGATTTCCACGCCGGGGTACACCCGGCCCTGACAGACAAGGCGGCAGCGTGCGATGAGTTTTTCGTCCTCAAGCATTTTCTTCAGCAGAACGCTACGCTCTTCGAGATGGCGCTGCTGCTCCATTTTGAGGTAGGCCAGGCGGCGCGTCGTTTCATTGGTATCCACGGGCAAATGCCCGGCCACAGCGGTCAGATGCCTGATGGTTTGCGCCTGTTCGACAACGAGTTTGTCAATGCGTTTCAGATGCAGAGTTGTCACGGGATCATAGCCGAGCTGTATGGTCGTGGGTATCTCCGCACGATTGCCCAGCTGGGTATTGGCCAGGATGCTGCCCGTGGCATGGATTTCTCCGCCGTAAACCTTGCCATTCACGGCCAGGCTGGAGCCAGCATACACGGTGCTGAACAGGCAGTTTTGGTTCAAAAGCATGTTGCCGCAGGCACGGGCCTCGGCCTTTTCGAGAAAATTGCATTTCAGATTGCCACCGGCATGTACCAGGCCCTTTTCGCCGACACCACCCCAGACGCCGCCATCAATGAGCAAATGTCCGTGGGCGCGCACATCGGCACCCTCTACAATACCCATCACACGCACATTGTTGCCGTGTACGGCAAAACCGGCCCGCACACTGCCATGCACGGCCACATCGCCCACAAAAAAGATGTTTCCCGTATTAAAATCCACATCCTGCGGCACATTGAGCAAGGTTTTGACTGTGATCCTGTCGTTCAAATAATACACATGACCGCTGGCCTTGGCGAGCAGGACTAAGGGATTGGTCGGATCTACGCAGGTATTGAAGCCCACGGGCAGGATGGGCTGGTCACGACAAAAACGGATGTCGTGTTCCGGGCCAAGCTCGTCGATGGGAATCAATTCGGCCAGCTTTTGTCCAGCCAGGACATTCTGGGCGTAGCCCAGATTGTACAAATCAGAACCCGTAGCAACCGTACCCGTGTCTGAGGGTTTGAGGTGCAGGCGATCAAAATCGGGATTGAAATAGTGCGTCAAATAGTACATGACTTTCTCTTCTCTCGACCCATCTCCCACTGACTCCGTGACCGACGGAGAGGAGCCGATCGGCCCTTCTTGAAGGGAGGGGTTACGACAAGATGCCATCGGCTTAGCCGTCCGTCAAGCGCATTTCCCCCTGAAGACGCAGGTTTCAACGTGCTGGCGCATTTTTGATCAGCAAAAAAAGCAAGGGCAAAATTCCCCATGCGCGTACTTTCCTCCTGTGGGGAAATGTGGTACTTTCCCCTTCAGATGACGTCTTCATTTCAGCCAGGAGTTGTACAGATGTTCCGCAAAGTCCTCAAAGGCTGCCTGCCTGCCATGGTTGCTCTTTTCCTTGCCGCTTGCGGCGGCACCTCTGGTACGCGTAGCGACAGCGGGCTTTCCATTGATGGCGATGTGGAAGTTGGCGGTCCGTGGAAGCCCTATGACAGCGAATGGAAGGCCCAACCCCGCGATCTGCCCTCGGCTCCTGGCAGCCAAGCCGCGCCACCCCGACAGCCTGGAGCAAGTCAAGGGCAGGACGGACTGCCCACCTATGGCATTCCGGCCTTGCAGCGGCCTTCCACCCCACAGCGGCAAGAGCCAAGTCTAGAACAGGTGGTGCGACGGGAATTTCCCGAGCCACCGCCAGCGCCAGCCGATGCAGAACATCTTGACATCCAGCCATAGCCCCGGCCAGTGCTTCAGGGCTGCGCCGCACTGTCAGCGTCAGCCGATGCAGAACATCTTGACATCCAGCCATAGCCCCGGCCAGCGCTTGCGGGCTGCGCCGCACAGTGTCCGCAACGCGGGCAGTGGCCACGTCAACGACAAGGAGAGAAGATGCGGTTCTTTGCGCTCTTGATGGCGACTTTGTTGCTCTGGGCCTGCACTGCTGTCCGGCCCGTACTCATGGATTGGATGCTTGTGGACGGCGACCGGAACACGGCTAGGCTCACCTTGGCCATCATGTGGAATCCCCAGCACGACAAGCCCGATATTGACGTTTTTCAGGCCCAGCTTCAGGCCGCCGAAAAATGTCGGGCCTGGGGTTTTCAGAATGCCGAGCAGATCGGCGACATGGAAACCCTATGTACGCGCAAGTCATCGGGTATGTTGGGCCTGTGCATACGTCGGGAAGCCCGTCTTCATTTCCAATGCCTCAACGGCCCCAGCGGAGGCTAGAGCATTTTGCTTTGCCCATAGCCGCAGGATGTACACCAGCCTGCGGACGCATCTAACGTCAAAACGCGTCAGAAGTCAGACATCCAAGCTACCCATAGCCTTTCGTCTTCGCTACGCAGATCGGGCTTCCCATGTGTGGCGATAGGGATGTCGGCGGCCTGCCCTTCTGCAGGATAGGCCGGGACATTGGGAATTTCCAAGGCAAGCCACAGCCTAGAGCGACGCGTAGCGGCGTCACTTGGGAAGGCGGCTGCCTGGTGAACGCCCAGGGGCGTCATGCCGTGGCGTCGCACACAAGCTTGCGGAAGCGCGCAAACAGGTAGTGTCCGTCATGTGGTCCGGCCGAGGCTTCGGGGTGGTATTGCACGCTCATAACCGGCAAGGTTGCATGCCGCAATCCTTCCAGGGTATTGTCGTTGAGATTGACGTGTGTGGGGTGTACATCGTGTACGCCGTCCAAGACCACATGGAAGCCGTGATTTTGCGAAGAAATCTCGATTTTGCCGCTGTCCAAATCCTTCACGGGATGGTTGCAGCCGTGGTGGCCAAACTTGAGCTTGTCTGTTGTGGCGCCGAGGGCGTGCCCCAGCAGTTGATGTCCGAGGCAAATGCCCGTGACCGGGAACATCTGCACGAGTTCGCGCACCAGGGCAATTTCCGCCTTGAGCGTGGCCGGATCGCCCGGGCCGTTGGAAAGGAACACGCCCTTGGCGCCGCTGGCCTTGGCCTGCTTGGCGCTGAACGAGGGGGGGACGGCCAGGGGTTCAAAACCGGCTGCGCACAGGCAGCGCAATATATTCCACTTTATGCCGAAATCATAAACCAGCAAGGGCACGCCCGAGCCTTGCCAGGCGTGACCGCCGTCGGCCCCGAGGCTGACTTCTTGCGGATGGTTGTCGCGCCAGACATAGGGGTGTGTAGCGGCCACAAAGGGCACGAGATTGCGGCCCTTCATGGTGGGCTGCTCAAGAACCTTGGCGCGTAAGACTGTCGCGTTCAGTTCCTTGGTGGAAATCATGCCGCGCATGGCCCCATGACAGCGCAAATGCCTGGTCAAGGCGCGTGTGTCCAGACCTTCCATGCCTGGCGTACCGAATTTTTGCAAAAATCGGGGCAAGGGCATGGTTGCCTGCCAGTTGGAGGGGCGCTTGCAGCATTCCTTGACGAGAAAGGCACTGCAATGTACACGGGCTGACTCCATGTCCTGAGGGCAAATGCCATAATTGCCCACTAGAGGGTAGGTCATGCAGACCATTTGTCCGTAATAGGAAGGATCCGTAAGCACTTCCTGATAGCCGGTCATGCCCGTGGTGAAGATCACTTCCCCGCCCGTTTCAAACTCTCCGGTAAAGGATTTGCCCTCCAGGGCAAAGCCGTCTTCCAGAACCAGCAATGCTTTCATGATTTACCCCCGCGCCTCGTGCGCATAATACTCTTGCAGGCTTTCCACATGCACTTCTTCCCGACGCGAACCAATGGCTGTGGCCGTGGCCCGCGCAGCGGCGAGGGTCGTGCAGTAGGGCACCTTGTACGTCAGCGCCGCATGGCGGATGGCCTTGGAATCCTTTGCCGAATGCTTTCCTGAAGGCGTATTGACGACCAGGGCCACATCGTGGCTGATGATGAGATCCACAATATTGGGACGCCCTTCCCATGCCTTGCGCACTTCTTCTACGGCAATGCCGTGCTGGCGCAGCACGGCTGCCGTACCGCGCGTGGCCAGGAGATGGAAACCTAAATCTGCAAACATTTTTGCGACTTCCGGCAGGTAAGGCTTGTCCCGATCATTCACCGAAAGGAAGAGCTTGCCTCTCTGCGGTGGCACCTGTCCGGCTCCCAGCTGGCTCTTGAGAAAGGCCGTGCCAAAATCTCGGCCCATGCCCATGACTTCGCCGGTGGAGTGCATTTCCGGGCCGAGGATGACATCCACGCCAGGGAAGCGGTGGAAGGGCATGACGGCTTCTTTCACGCAGGTAAAGCCGCCCTTGTGCCTGCTCCAGGGATCCAGTTCTTCCAGGCTCTTGCCAAGCATGATCTGCGTGGCCAAATGGGCCAGGGGCACGCCCGTGGCCTTGGACACAAAGGGCACGGTGCGCGAGGCGCGCGGATTGACTTCCAGGATGAACACTTCGTCGCCCTTGATGGCGAACTGAATGTTCATGAGGCCCACGACCCTGAGTTCGCGGGCCAAAGATTCCGCCTGGGCGGCAATGATGGCCACATGGTCGTAGGAAAGAGAGTATGGGGGCAGCACACAGGCCGAATCACCGGAGTGGATGCCCGCTTCCTCAATGTGTTCCATAATGCCGGCCACATAGACATCACTGCCGTCAGAGAGGACGTCCACATCTACTTCCACGGCGTGTTCGAGGAATTTGTCCACAAGGATGGGGTGTTCCGGTTTTTGCGGTACCTGGGTGCGGAAATAGTCCGTGAGTTCCGCAGCGTCGTAAACTACGGCCATGGCCCGACCGCCCAGCACATAGCTGGGGCGCACCACCACGGGATAGGTGATGCGTGCGGCAACATCCAGGGCATCCTCCAGGCTCATGGCCGTGCCATTGGAAGGTTGCCGCAGGCCCAGTTTTTCGATGAGTGCCTGGAAGCGCTCCCGATCTTCGGCGCGATCGATGGCGTCGGGGCTGGTTCCCAGAATGGGCACACCAGCGCGCATGAGCGGAACGGCCAGATTTAGGGGGGTCTGGCCCCCAAACTGCACGATGACCCCCTCGGGCCGCTCCTTCTCCACAATGTTCATCACATCCTCAAAGGTCAGCGGCTCAAAATAGAGGCGATCCGAAGTGTCATAATCCGTGGAAACGGTTTCGGGATTGGAGTTGACCATAATGGCCATGACGCCGGCTTCGCGCAAGGCAAAGGATGCATGGCAGCAGCAGTAGTCAAATTCAATGCCCTGGCCAATGCGGTTGGGTCCACCGCCGAGGATAAGTACCTTGCGGCGGTTCTCTACCTGGAGTTCGTCCCCCCGTTCATAGGTGGAATAGAAATAGGGCGTATATGCCTCAAACTCCGCTGCGCAGGTGTCCACGAGATAGTATGTGGGCAGCACACCCGTCTCCTTGCGCAGGCGGCGGATATCTTCTGCCGGTCGTTTCCACATGCTGGCCAGCTGGCGGTCGGAAAAGCCGTATTCCTTGGCCTTACGCAGCACCACGGCCAATTCAGGATTGGCAGCCGTCATGTCGTTGGCAAGGCCGAAATTGCAGATATGGCGCTCCATGTCCACGATATCGCGCACCTGGCGGATAAACCAGGGATCGATGGCCGAAGCCGCAAAAATCTCTTCCTCGCTGATGCCCGCCGCTACGGCCTGGCGCAGGGCAAAAATGCGTCGGGAATTGGGCTTGTGCAGCTGTTGGAGAATGGTTTCCTTGTCCGGCAGTGCCTCACGGAAGTTGGAACACAGGCCGGTAGCCCCGATCTCCATGGAGCGCAATCCTTTCTGCAGAGCTTCCTTGAAGGTGCGGCCAATGCTCATGGCCTCGCCCACGCTTTTCATGGACGTGGTCAGCTCATCATGTGCTCCGGGAAATTTCTCAAAGGTGAAGCGCGGGATCTTGACCACGCAGTAATCTATGGCCGGTTCAAAGCTGGCCGCCGTTTCCCGCGTAATGTCGTTGCGCAGTTCGTCCAGCGTATAGCCCACGGCCAATTTGGCCGCGATTTTGGCAATGGGGAAGCCCGTGGCCTTGGAAGCCAGGGCCGAAGAACGTGACACACGCGGGTTCATCTCAATGACCACCATGTCCCCGTTGGCCGGGTTGATGCCAAATTGGACGTTGCTGCCACCCGTTTCCACGCCGATTTCGCGCATGATGGCAATGGAGGCGTCGCGCAGTTTCTGGTACTCGCCATCGCTGATGGTCTGTACTGGCGCCACGGTGATGGAGTCGCCCGTATGCACACCCATGGGATCGAGATTTTCAATGGAGCAGATGATGACGCAATTGTCCTTGGTATCGCGCATCACCTCCATCTCGATTTCCTTCCAGCCCAAGATGCTCTGCTCAATCATCACTTCTGAGGCGGGACTGGCCGCAAGTCCCCTGGCGGCCACGTCTTCCAGATCGGCGAGATTGTAGGCCACACCGCCGCCGGTGCCACCCAGGGTAAATGCCGGACGCACTATGAGCGGGAAGGGCAGGATATTGCCCAAGTGGCGCACGTCCTTCATGTTGTGGGCAATGCCGCTGGCAGGTACCTTCAGACCGATATGCTCCATGGCTGCGCGGAAGAGTTCGCGGCTTTCGGCCTTCTCAATGACTTCGGCGCGCGCACCGATGAGTTCTACGCCGCACTCTGACAAAACGCCGCTTCTGGCAAGGCCAAGAGCGGCGTTCAGGGCAGTCTGTCCTCCAAGCGTGGGCAGAAGGGCGTCGGGACGCTCTTTGCGAATGATGGCGGCAAGCGTCTCCTGTTCTATGGGTTCCACATAGGTGGCGTCGGCCATATGCGGATCCGTCATAATGGTAGCTGGATTGGAATTGACCAAAACAACGGCATAGCCTTCTTCCTTGAGGGCCTTCACGGCCTGGGAACCGGAGTAGTCAAACTCACAGCCCTGGCCGATGACGATGGGACCCGCGCCGATGACAAGTATCTTATGCAAATCCGTACGCTTGGGCATGAAACAATCCTGAAGATAGAGTATGACGGAAAGGCGCCTGCTGGCGCAGTGCATGACCGCAGACGATTTTTTGTACCCCTAACACTCGAGGAAAGTCAACCAACCTGCTCGATGTTCAGAGGTTCAGACCAGGTGGCTCTTGGGGCGGAGGGCGCGGCACAACGGAAGATAGGCGTGGGGGGACGTACAAAAAAAGGCGGGAAGCAAGTCCCGCCTTTGGCTATGGTTACTGTACGGCTTTGCCCGTCAGCTGGAAGGCAAAAAACGCGGTTATGCTTCCTGGGCAGCACTGCTGAGAGGCTTGCGCCCCCAGAGCATGAAGGCGACAAAGCAGACGATGGCAGTGCCGACGCCGATGTAGTTGGAGGTGGTGGGGTCGAGGCCAAAGCCAATGCCTGCCTGGCAGATAAAGCTCACGCACACGGCCGTCATAAAGACGGCGGGAATGGTGCATATCCAGTGCAGACGATTGCGCTGGGCAAGCCAGGCCGCACCGGAAAAGAGCATGACCGTGGCCAGGGCCTGGTTGGCGAAGCCGAAATAGCGCCAGATAATGTTAAAATCCACATTGTTCAGCACGATGCCCACGGCAAAGAGCGGCACGGCCAGTAAGAGACGCTTGGGAATTTCCTTCTGTGGGAAATGGAACCATTCGGCCAGGGTCAGGCGTGCGGCTCTAAAGGCTGTGTCGCCCGAGGTCACGGGCAGCGCCACCACGCCCAGCACGGCCAGAACGCCGCCGAAGGTGCCCATGAGAGCCAGCGAAGATTCGAAAACCACATTGCCCGGGCCAGCCTTGAGGGCTGCAGCCAGGGCGTCGGGACCGTGGTAGAAGGTCATGCCCACGGTAGCCCAAACGAGTCCGATGAAGCCTTCGGCAACCATGCCGCCGTAAAACACGCCACGTCCGTATTTTTCATTGGTGAGGCAGCGGGACATGAGCGGCGATTGCGTGGAATGGAAGCCAGAGAGCGCGCCGCAGGCGATGGTAATGAAGACCAAGGGGAAGATGGGCAGCTTCTTGGGATGCTGCGTACTCCAGTCGCCCCAGTTGACGCTGTTGTAGAAGTCGCAGCCATTGGTGAACATGGCAATGGCCATGCCCACGGCCATGATGATGAGCAGGGCGCCGAAGATGGGGTAAAAGCGACCGATGATCTTGTCAATGGGCATGATGGTAGCAAGGAAGTAGTAGGCGAAGATGATGCCCACCCAGATGGTCTCGGTCATGCCAGGAATGCCCCAGCTGGAAGACGAGAGCTTGGCCAATAGGCCGGCGGGAGCGGCCACGAAGACCACGCCCACGAGTACCAGCAATACCACGGCGAAAACGCGCATGAACTGCTTGGCAATGTTGCCCAGGGTATGGCCAACCACTTCGGGCACGTTGCAGCCGCCGTAGCGCAGCGAAAGCATGCCGGACATGTAGTCATGCACGGCGCCAGCGAAGATCGTGCCAATGACAATCCAGAGCAGAGCCGACGGGCCGTAGAGAGCGCCCAGGATGGGGCCGAACACCGGGCCGACGCCAGCGATGTTCAGGAGCTGCACAAGCCAGACTTTCCATGGCGACATTTCCACATAATCCACGCCGTCAGCCATGGTTTTTGCCGGCGTGGGACGTTTGGGATCCTCCCCAAAGACCTTGGCAACAAAGGTGCCATAGACGACGTAGCCGACCACAAGAGCGGCTACTGCCAAAAGAAAATACATGGAATTCGACATGCGTCCCTCCTCGTTGCAGCTCGAATCCAGCGCCGCTCTGCCTTCAGCAGCAGAACGTTACCACTGACTTATGACCATAGCCCGATGAGGTCAATATTTTCGTAGCCGTATTACTGGTTTTGCGTTGCCTGTCTGGCCATCTTTTTTTCCATTTTGCCCATAAGGATGGGCGAAAGGATGCCCAGGATGCACAGCAGGATGAGTATCCAGCACAGGGGCGTGGAGAAGAGGATGGAGATGTCGCCGTCGCTGAGCAAAAGAGCGCGTCGCAGGCCCTTTTCCCCGATGGGTCCGAGAATAAGGCCCAGAACCATGGCCGCCGGGTTGAGATCGAACTTGTGGGCCAGAAAACCGATGAGTCCAAAAATCAGCATGAGGATCACTTCCGTCACGTTGTTGTGGATGGCATAGGAACCCACAACGCAGAGCAGGAAGATGGACGGGATGAGGATGGCATCGGAAAGACGGGCAATGGAAGCAAAAAAGCGGCAGCCCAAAATGCCGATGGCCAGCATGAAAAACTGCACAAGCACAAAGCCCGCGAAAAATGTGTAGGTCATGTCGGCGTATTTGGTGAACAGCTCTGGCCCTGGCTGCAGGCCGTGGATGATCAGTCCGCCCATGAGTACTGCCGTCACGGATTCGCCAGGAATGCCCAGTGTCAGTGTCGGGATGAGCGATCCGCCAGTGACGGCATTGTTGGCCGCTTCCGAGCCGGCCACACCTTCAATGGAACCCTTACCAAATTCCTCCTTGTGCTTGGAAAAACGGCGGGCTTCGTTGTAGCCCATGAAGCAGGCAATGGATGCGCCGGCGCCAGGCAGAATACCGATGACATTGCCGATGATCCATGAACGGACAATGGTGGGGGAGATGCGTCGCACATCCTTGAGGCTGATCGAGAACTTGTCCTTAAATTTTGTGGCCCTGGGGCGCTGGACGATTTTTTTTTCGGCCAAAATCAGAACCTGGGACATGGAAAAAAGCCCGATGAGCGCGCATGTGGTGTCAATGCCGTTGTACAGTGCGGACTGGCCAAACATGAAACGCGGTACCCCTTCCATGGGATCCATGCCAATGGTGGAGAGCAGCAGCCCAAGCACACCCGACATAAGTCCCTTGAGCAGGGACTTGGAAGACACACCGGCAATGATGGTCAAGCCGAAGAGCGAAAGCCAGAAGTATTCGGGACTCTTGAATTTCATGGCCAGTTGGGCCAGCAAGGGGGAAAAGAAGTAGAGGGATATGCAGCTGAGCAGGCCCCCGCAGAAGGAGGCAAAGCAGGCTATGGTCAGCGCCCTGGCCGCCTGTCCGCGCAGCGTCATTTGATAGCCCTCAATGGCCGTGGCGGCAGAGGCTGGCGTGCCTGGCGTGTGGATAAGAATGGCGCTGATGGAGCCGCCGAAAATGGCCCCGCAGTAAATGCCGCCCAGGACGATAAGCCCGGTGGCCGGATCCATGCCGAAGGTGACGGGCAAGAGCAGGGCAACGCCCATGGCTGCCGAGAGGCCGGGCAGACAGCCAATGCTCACGCCTATGGCCGTGGAGGCGAGCATGGCAAGGATGTTGACCGGGCCAAGGGCATGCACAAAGCCCATGCCCATGAGACTGAGCGTGTCCATAGACGATACCTCGTTTCTGGCAATGACGGGGACGTTTTTAGCCGAAAAGTGCGCCTGTGGGCAAAGGCACCTTGAGGAAGAGCGTAAAAACGGCGTAAATGAGCAGCGCCAGCACGCCCGCAGTAATCAGAATGTGCGTCGTGCGTACGCGCAGAAAGAGCATGACTCCCGCCAGATAGGCTGCACTCGCCAGGTAAAAACCGATGGCGTGCAGCAAAATCATGTAGCCGATGCAGCTGAACAGAACCGTGAAAAACTGCCCGCGCAAAAATCCCGAGAATATTTGCGGCAGATCATCGTTAAGGCCGCTTCGGCGCAAGCGCACAAGGCAGCGCACCAGATACAGGGTATTCAGCCCGGCCAGGGTTGCAAGCAAGCAGCTAGGGTAGGTTTGCGCATCCTCTGGAAGATCCAGGGTCAGGATAGAGAAAATGAGGCAAATGGCGTATATGACGCCAATAACACCAATATCAGATTTTTGCATCAAAAAACCCTTTGCTCCATGTTCGCCTTGGCCGGACGTACCCCTAGGCTACTTTGCGTACAGCTTGCTCACGATGTCGCGGCAGAAAATTTCCTGTTCGGCAATCAGAGCGGCAAGCTGCTTATTGTCCTTGAAATCCAGGGCAAGGCCAGCCTTTTCGTGCGCAGCCTTGCATTCGGGGTCTTGCATGGTCTTGCGGAAGGCGTCAACGTAAAAATCGACGATTTCCTGCGGTGTGCCGGCAGGAAGCACCAATGCGCGCGCAGAACCGTACCACTTGTCATAATACCCGAGTTCGCCGAGTGTGGGCACGTCCGGCAGTTCAGGCAGGCGCTGTGCGGCAAAGACGCCCAGTACCCGCAATTCCGGCTTGTCCCCCTTGATATGTTGCGCAATGTCCGCCACCTTGGCACAGGTGAAGTGGACTTCTCCCTGGCGCAGGGCCAGGAGCTGGTCTGCCGTGCCGCCATAGGGAATGGCCTTGTACTTGAATCCCGCGCTTGTGGCGAGCAGCTGGGCAGCCGTGTGGTTGGAGGCGCGCATGCCGTTGGTGGAGCAACGCATGTTGGGCTTTTCCTTGCAGGCGGCCACGAGGGCCTTGAGATCCTTCCACGGACTGTCGGCCTTGACGACAACCACGGCAGTTTCGGTCAGATGATTGCAGACCGGCACAATGTCCTTCACCTTGAAGGTGGAGTTGGGTTCTACGGCCAGTGTGGTGAAGGTCGGGAGGTTGATGAAGCCAATGGTTTGGCCGTCGCCCTTGGCCTTGACCAGTTCCGTCCAGCCGATTTTGCCGTCCGCGCCGGGCAGGTTATTGATGACAAGGGTTTTGCCCACATGTTTTTCCGCAAGGGAAGCCAGCAGGCGCGCACCGGTGTCAGTGCCGGAACCGGCCTTGTAGGCAACGATGACCGTGACATCCCCGGAAGGACTCCAGGCCAGGGCGGACATGGGCGTACAGACAAATACAAAGGCCAGTAAGGCAAGAAGGTGTTTCATCGGTTTGTTTCCTGTGCTGAAATGTTGCTAGATGTGAGCCAAAGGATGCCAGCGGCTTCGTCAGGGTGAAATTGATAAGACAGGTGAACCTTGTCCGTCAAGGGCATTTTCCCCCTCATATCTCTGGTGGCGCAGGCCAATCTTCTGGCGCCATTCTTGGCGTTCTTGGGCAGCAAATGTTATGGAGAGTGAGGCAGGTTTGCCCTGCAGCCGCAGCCAATCCTGGTGCAGCTCATGATAGGTTTTTGTCGTCGTGGCACAGTGCGCAAGGCCCAAGATGCCCTCTGCAGCGACAATGGCTTCTTCTGGCCCCTCCAGTTCCACGATTTCCCCAAAGGGAAGGATATCAATATCCACTTCCAGGGAACCCAGGCGCCAGGGTTCGCGGATTTTTTCGTATTGCGCTGTCACAGTGTAGCCTAGCCCCAGAAGAATGGCGTGCATGGCCTTTCCGTCGGCCAATGCGGTTTCCCGTTCTTCGCGTTTTTTAAAGGCCGTTGCGTTTGAGGCTGGCATTTTGAAGGTAAGGACATGCTGGGTTCGATCGCGCCATTCCTGACGGCGCAAGCGCAAAAGATGTCTCTTGGCAAAGAGTTCGCCGGACGTGTCGAAAACCCAATTGCTTTCAAAATGCCTGCCCAGACAGACCGCATTGTTTTCCCGCAAGGCGTGTTGTAGGGCTTGCGTGTCTGCGTGCAGATATTTCCGTTCTATTTCCAGGCCCACCATAGGCTGCTCCTTCAAAAGCTCTGAGTCATCCTTCTTGCCTGCTGGCGGCTTTGCGATGAAACAGCCTGGCCTGCAATGCCGCAATGGTATTGATGCCGCCAGCCTCAAAAGCGGGATGCACAATGGGGTCGAAACCCAAGCGCTGGGCTTGTTTGTAGCGCAATTCCTGCGCTGTCACCGGTCGCACCTGGCCATTCAGGTCAACTTCGCCCCAAAGAACGCATTTGGGCGGCAGAGGAAGGTCGTAATAGGAGGAAAGCAGGGCAGCAACCAGAGCCAAATCCAGGCCAGGTTCGGAAAGCTTGATGCCCCCCCCAACCTTGGCATAAATATCTACCTGTCCAAAATTCAGTTTGAGGCGTTTTTCCAGCACCGCCAACAGGAGGTGCAGGCGCCCCGTGTCAAAGCCCAGGGCGGCGCGGCGCGGTATGCTGAGGAAGGTGCGCGCGACCAATGCCTGCACCTCCACGGCGAAAGGCCGCTGTCCGTCCACGGCCATGACCACTGCCGTGCCGGAAAGCGAAGGATCACGTTGTCCCAAGAAGAATGTCGAGGGGTCATCCACCAATTGCAGGCCAGAGGACTCCATGCGAAAGACCAGGAGTTCTTCGTTGGAACCAAAGCGATTTTTGAACACACGCAGCAAGCGGAAAATCTGGCGGCGGTCGCCTTCCAGGGAAATGACAGTGTCCACCATGTGTTCCAGCAAACGCGGACCGGCCAAGATCCCGTCCTTGGTCACATGGCCCACCAGCAGCAGGGTACAGGACTCGCGGCGGCAGGTATCCACGAGCGTAGTGGCCACAGCGCGCACCTGGCTGACGTTGCCAGGCAGGCCCTCTGCTTCAATGCTCGTCAGTGTCTGGACAGAATCCACCACCAGCAAGGCTGGCTGTTCAGAGCGCAGGGCTTCCAGCACGTTTTCAACGCTGGACGTGGAGATTGCCAACAGCTCGGGATGCAGTATGTTGAGGCGTTCAGCGCGGCCCTTGATTTGCGCGAGCGCTTCTTCGCCGCTGGCGTAGAGGACGCGTCGTCCCTGGGCCGCCACCATGCCGGCTACTTGCAAGAGCAAGGTGGATTTGCCAATGCCGGGTTCGCCGCCGACGAGGATGGCCGCGCCAGGGACAAGGCCCTTGCCAAGCACACGATCCAGGGCTTCCAGTCCGCTGCCATAGGGAACATGGCCCGCGTCCTGCACATTTTGCAGCGGCATGGGCCTTTCAGTGAGGCGCGAGAGGTTTGGAGAGGAAGTTTTTTGGCGGACAACCGCGTGCAGCGTGTTCCATTCATGGCAGGCCGGGCATTGACCTTGCCACTGCAGAGCCTGCGCGCCGCACGCGGAACAAACGTAGGTTTCTCGGATTTTCGCCATGCCTCAGTCCTGCCGAAAGGATGCGCGGCGCGTAAGATACGCCTCAAGAATGCCGGGCGCTCCGGTTCAAAAGACGCCGCCAATGGCAGTGGCCATGGCCTGTTCCAGGGGCGCCTGTGCTTCCTCGAACTTGAGATTGACCTTGTTGGCCATACTCGCCATGCGGGTGCGGTAGGTGTTTTTGTCGGAAGTCGTTTTCTCGATAATCTGCACATCAGTGACCAGGGCGTAGGTAACGTCCTTCACGAGGCTGCCAGCCACAAGTTCTGCGGCGCTTCCGGCCAGACCGCCCACAACGGCACCCGTGCCCACGCCATAGGGCGAATGCGTCGCCGTACCGATGAGCGCGCCCGTGGCGACGCCCGTCAAGGCGGTGCCAAAGCCAAGGCCCAGATTCTTTTCAATGGCTGCCTTGCTCGCCTTCTCGCAGGAAAGCACGTTTACCTGCAAAATATAGTCAGCTTCCTTGGGGGAAGAGACCAGTTCATAGCCGCGTTCGGCGATGCTTGCCGTCACCATGTCGGACAGGGTGAGTTGTTTGCCGCTGGTGTTGCGGAAATCCACAAAAACCCGCCTTCCGCGCTGATTCTCCAAATCCATGAAAATGCTGGAACTCATTTTTGTCTGCACATCCAGGTCTTTCTTGGTCAAAGCAACCTGCATGGCGCTGCATCCGGTGAACAAGAAACACAATGTTACCATGCCCAACACGAAAAATCTGTCCATTGTTGCCCTCCCGAAATGCCATGACGCTCGGGCGTACTGCCTTTGCGCATTGCAGTTGGCAGTTGCGGATAGTGATGAGGCCCCTCAAAGTCTGTCCATTGCCACAGTTTCAGGGCAATGAACACGAACCATTATCTATGGTACGCCAGATGCCGACGGCGTGCAAGAACTTGCCCCATGCCGCGCTGCATGTTGCAGCCCTTCATCGTCGACGCTGTGCGCCAGGCAGTGCGCGAGCATGTGCCAGTTCTGGCTGTTTTCAGTGTAAGAAATCGTTTTTTAGACGGGTTCGGCTTTCGCTTGCGACGAGTCCGAGACAACGTAAAGAAAAAGCCCTTACAGGAACACACTGTAAGGGCTTGCTTTTTTTTGGAGCCAGCCAAGAGAATCGAACTCTTCACCTGCTGATTACGAATCAGCTGCTCTACCGAATGAGCTAGGCTGGCGACATGTTTCTCCTGCCTCAAATTTGTACCAATGTCAAGAAATTCTGTTGGCGGCTGCCCTGTCTTTTTTTGGGGGGGGCACTCTTCAGGCTAACGGCCATTGTGGCGAAAGGTTCAGGACCCGAAGTGTGCAAGAACTTGGAACGCGTCCTTTATGGAAAAGCGTCCTGGCAGTGGGGGTCAAATACTGTGGCTGTCGAAAAAAGTGGCTGTCGAAAAAAGTGGTCGCTGTTGATCATCAACCCAGACCGTCCTTTTTTTCCCTGTTGAAAAATACCTTTCATGTAAATGATTTTGCGCCCTTAGACAAGTGAAGGTGTCAAACAATCTGAGTGGGTGTCGAGAAAAGTGGGTGTCGAAAAATGTGGGTGTCGAAAAATGTGGTCGCCACAAAAAGGGGAAAAAAGACGCCTGGCAAGCAAGAATTTATTATAACATAATGAAATATAAAGGGAAATTTGACTATAAAAGTCCCCCCCAAAAAGCTTTGTGCGAACAAAAAAAACGCCTGAAAACAGGCGTTTTTTGGGTTCGGCTAGGTTTCAATTCAAGCTGCAGTCAACTGTGATGCTTTGTATAAGATATTGAAAATACGAGAGAAAATTGCCTAAGTGGGTGTCGAAAAAAGTATAGAATATTAGTCACCCACCACGGCAATATTGGCGAATTTCGTTTGTACTGAAATCATTGAATATTTTTTTTGAGGAAGGCTTGACAGCCCCCTGAAAAGTGGGTATCGAGATTTTCATACTTTATTTGACACCCTCAACAGCTCGAATTTCGCAACAAGGAGAATTGGATGACAGCACAGCTTGCGGCGGCAACGGAGTATCCGGCAAGAGCGCGGGACGATTCCGATGCCTGGCATCTGGCCATTGTGGGCGACATCGAGCATGAGCTGCGCGCCGTTGGCCAGGTTGTCCCGGAGCTGTCCAGTAGCCCTGTACACGGTACAGGGGAAGGCAATGAAGCAGTTCTTTTGCCGCTGGCAGACGCTGCCGGTAAGTGCCTGCTTTTGCCCAGTTTGCGGGAGTTGGTGACAATTGTGGTCACGCGTGTGGAAGAGGCCAAGCGGGAGATGCAGCATCGCCTGCAGGCCGAGGGGATTGCGGCGGCCAAGGCGAGGGGGGTGCGGTTTGGACGTGCGCCGCTCACCCCGGGCAAGAGTTTTTTGAAAGCATTCGAGCTG
>JAFTCE010000072.1 GCA_017454855.1 Desulfovibrio sp. | reverse complement strand
TCTGTAGATATCCAAGTCAATATCAATGTAATTCGAGCAAAATTCTTTTGCGAGGTAGCTGTCAAGAGAAGATTTCCCCGCGCCGGGCTGCCCGCCAAAAACGATTCCAAATCGACTTGCGGCATCAGCCTCCGGCGTAAATCTGCTGTATAATTTGCGTATTATCGTAGCTATAATGGCATCATAATCAATATGATCCATTTCATCTCCGTCCAACGCTTTTGCTAGATGTTTACGTTGTCGCGCCAAGGGCGACTATGCGCTTCATAGTCGCGTGGAAATCGATTTCAGACTCGTGAGCCATTCTTATGTCGAAAAGCATCTGCTCAAGAGTTCTTTCCGCTTCGAGAACGCCTTCTGTCTGCTCCTTTCTCGTGAGGTCGGCTATTGCGCCAACGCACGATTCCTTCACGATATCCTTCTGCATGATGTCGCACATGGCAACCTCCATTTTTCTTTATATTTCCATACGCTATTTCGATATGCCTGTCAAGGGGCGTGTTCGTTTTGCATATCTCATAATGCCCATTCATGACTACGCTATTTTTGTCAGAAATAGTGCATTAGAAATACCTATCTAATATATTTGGATGGGTTATGTTCAATAGCCAACACTACTTATAGGAAACAGAGCCTTTTGTTTCTCTCTGCCTTGTTTGGCAGCAAGAGAGACGTTGAGAGAGACGGACTGGAGACGTAACGCTTCTACCGGATCGGGATAGGTTTTGACATGGGTACGCAGTGTGCGTATCTATGGATGGAGGGCAATGGATGAAGCACAAATCAGCAAAATATCGCCAAATCTCCAATATCTGGGCCATGCTTTCCGCAGGCGGATTTGTCGCTGCTTTTTTCCAGGGACAATGGTTTTGGGGCTATTTGCTCTGCGTATGAGCCTAAGGCTTATTGATGCGGCAGAATCAGCGAGGGAGGATGAATGATGATGAACCAAATTATCGGATTCATTGGCACGGCACTGATTATGACTGCTGTAAGCTACTACATGATTTGGAAGGGTAAGAAAAAATAACATAAGGCGTTTCGCATTGTACACCATTCCCGTGGACTCTATCCATGCGCGCAGACGTGGCCGCAGTGCAGCTCGGTCAAAGCAACGGGCCACAACAGGCGCGACATATGCCCAAGTCACAGCAGGCGCACAGGCTCGCAGCGCTGATGCCGTCGCTGGACGGCCAATCAGAAGACGAAGAATCAGACAAAAAATAACCTGGTGCGCTTTGGTGCAGTTTGGTGCAGCCGTTCAAACAAAAAGGGGCTACGCTTTCACGTAACCCCTTATTTTTATCCTGGTGCGAGAGGCGGGATTTGAACCCGCATGCCCGAAAGCGCTGGATCCTAAATCCAGTGTGTATGCCATTTCACCACTCTCGCATGGCTTATGCTACCCCACATTCCGCCCAAATGCAAGAGGTACGCGTCTGCGGCAAAAAACACCGCTGCAGAAGGCGCAAGGCTGACGTATGGTGTCTATTCTCCGCTCAGACGCTGTGCCTGCCGCTTTGTTTCTTCCAATATGAAGGAATTTGCAGAAAGCCTTGACAGGGAACCGCCGCCCTCAAGAACCAAGATCGCAGAGGACATTTTATCCCGCCAGGCAATCCAGGCGAGTTGCGCGGCTTTGAGCGTTGCCTTGTCCTCTTTGCTCTCCAGGGCATTGTAGGCTTTCTTGTAATTGGCATTCAGCTTTTTGTCCCATTTCGCATGTTCTTGATACATGCACTCCAGCATGTCGTTGGTAACGCCTTCAGCTTTTTCCATGCAGTCATCATACGCATCTGCCAATGCCTGGGATGCCAGGGCGCAGATGATTGCCACTGCCCAAATGCCGGATTGAAGTCGCATGGTATTGCTCCTTGTGCGTTTTGTGCTTGCGTGTTGCCGTCTTCATTGCTCTCTGCATTTAGGAGAGCTTTTCATGGCTGGCAAGTCCTACAGGCTTCTTCGTGTTCGTCCAACCAGGCCCAGACAGCTTCGTAATCCGCCTCGCGGTCGCAGCGGTCAAAGGGCGCTGTCCAAGTGATAACGCGCTTTTGGGGGCCGCCAGGCAGGGTGTCGTCCTCCACCGTGCGCGTGATGCTGCCTTCCTTGAGGTCTTGCACGTCTTCCCAGCCCAGGGCGATGTTTTTCCGCGTCTTCTCTGGCGTCGTCAGGCAGAAGCTCAGATCGTCGCCCACGGCCTTGCGCGGCAGTCCCACGCCCACAAGGCCCTTGGATTTGGTGAAGACAATGCGGCCCTGGGCGTCGTACCAGGTGTCGGCTTCGTTTTCCCGCAATACCGGAAACTGAATGCGGTACACGGCCTTGAGCTGCTCCAGCGTCATGCCCAGGGCGCGGGCCACCAGCACGTCCAGCTCTACCAGGGCTTGCCGTCGGGCGTAGTCTGTGCGCAGGGCGCATGTGCGCTGCCATGTGGGCGTGAGTTCGGCAAAGAAGCTGTCCGGCAGGCGCGGGTCAGCCTTGGCCCAGCGCTGATTCTTCATGTAAGGGGTGAAGCATTCCTCCCAGAGATCGGCATAGTGGGTTGTGAGGCAGGAGAG
>JAFTCE010000071.1 GCA_017454855.1 Desulfovibrio sp. | reverse complement strand
TCCAAGACGGATCTGACCGGAACAAAAGAGCTTCCCGGCGCCAAGCTGGAAGTGAAACAGACTGGCGGAACGTTCACGGAAAGCTGGACCTCGACCGACAAACCGCATGTCATAAAAGACATGAAAGAAGGTGAATACACATTAACGGAAACGACCGCGCCGAACGGTTATGAAGTTGCGGAGACAATTGCATTCATAAGCCTTGGCATCAAAATAGAGTGATCGACAGGGAATATTTGAAATACGTTTCCATGCTTTATCTGAAAAAGCGATGAAGCCCAGACCAGGAGGCAGGGCAAGAGCTTTTTGCGACGAAGTAATTGCAACATCTACGCCCCACGCGTCCATCTGCATGGGTTCCACCAACAATGCGCTAACCGCGTCAACAACCAGCAGCCTGTTCGTCCGTGAAATGATTTCGGCACACCCTTTAACGTCAGCCAAGGCTGTAGTTGAGGTTTCGTTGTATGTGAGAAAGACGATGGAAACATCAGGGTAACATTTTAAGGCAGCTTCCAAAATATCCGGTGTTACATTATGGCGCGGTTCCATGTCCTCGGTAATAACATGTATGCCCGTCCTTCGGACGATATCGCCCCAACGCTTGCCAAAAACGCCGGTGTTGAAAGTAAGGGCCGTGTCATCAGGGCCACAGATGTTGTCAACTGCCATCTGCATAACCCCTGTTCCAGAGCAGGCAACAGTAAAAACAGGCCGTTGCGTTTGAAACAAATATTGCAACCCCTGGTTGATCTCCGATGCCCAAGCGCTGAATTCAGACGTGCGCATATAAGGCACTTGTTCTGCGCCCAGTTTTAGTATTTTTGGATCCATCTGCACCGGCCCGCAGGCCATGAGAAGATTTTTACTGTGCATAGTGCAATTCCTCATGAAAAACATGCTCGGCAAAAGCAGCCAGCCTGATATCCTCGTGCATATCTGTGTCGCGTTTTTCAGAAACACAACGTACAAAATCACCGAGTTGGTAGCGAATGGCCCGGCCATTGGCGGGCCAAGAATATTTGCGGGCATGACCAGCATCGGCATGCACCTCAAAATAATCCATATCCCACCAGGGCGTGGGCACCTTGATGTAACCTTCCGTACCCTGGATAAACATACGCGCTTCCACCGGCGGGCCATTGGAAATCCGGATGCCAGCAAAGCCTTCGCGCGTGCGCAGTTCGCTGGAGACAAGCGCACCGGCATCTGCTGAAAAAACTACATTAGCCTTTTCGCGGCAATCGTCTCCCAGCAAATCCAGCACAGGCAGACAGCATGTGGAACCTGCGCACCGCAACAGGGTAGCCACGTTCTTGCTAGTGCCTACGAAGGAATAAGAAACCTCAACGCGCAATATTTGCCCGATGGTGCCGCTCATGGCGATATTTTTCATCTGCGTGTAGCTACTCAGACTTCCTGACGGCGGAATCAAACGCATCAGGACGCCAGATGCTTTCGCCTGTCCTTCCAGCGTCTGTAATTCTTGGCTTGTGCAGCCGCAGCAATGGGGTGACAGGACATGCTTGCCGTGTTGGACACATGATTGCAGCAGAGAAAAAGCGTTGCTACCACGCCAGTCCGCATAGACAATGTCACAATGTCGGCAAAATGTCTCAAAATCATCACTGCAATCTTGGAGACTGCGTTTGTCCGCGAGTACATTGGCCATACCGTGCGCTGCGAAAACGACATTGAAATCAATACCTGCGACAAACTTGAGTTCGTCCAGGTCATGCTCGGCGTAGGGCCTGTCACAGAGAATACCCACATTATATGTGCGTCCGCCTGTGCGGAGCTGTGTGCTGCTGATGTTTTCCGTGCGTGGCAAGTAGATGACACGGCAATACTTCTTGAGAAAATCAAGGCGTCCGGTCCAATCTGAACCTAGGGTAATGATGTCAACGCCATATTTGCGAATGTCCTCAATCTTCTGGCCGTCGTATTCTTCAATGATGATTTTGTCGGCATAGCCTGTGTCCTTGACAGCGGATATGCGTTCCGCCAACGATTGCCGCACGTTCAGTTTGCCGCGATATCGGTCATAATCGTCACTTGTAACACCTACGATGAGTTTGTCACCGAGGTTTTTAGCGCGACGTAAAATGTTAATATGACCCTCGTGCAACAGATCAAAAGTACCGTAGGTAATTACAGTGATCATATTTCACCAATTTAAATATTAAAAAGGCAAATTTTTTCTATTTTTTGCATCAATTGGTATGCGCCATGAAGATCCATAAAGTCTTTCAACATATTCAAATGGTGACCTTGGTAAAGGGCATTTAAAATTATAAATATCAATTGGTATTGTAGGATATAACATAGAAGCATCAAAATCCATTAATTTTCCATGAACGATATTATTTTTATCCTCGATAATAGGGAATAAATCAAAATAAGGACAATCATTATAGCTTATTTTAAAAAAAGGTGAACTTAAATTGTCGGGTAGACGTACCGGTTATGTATTCCCAGTACGCACCCCACAGATCCGGACGTGCAGATTTCCCGCATCCGGCTCTTCAACCAGCTAATCTACGACGAAACCGAACTCCAGGGTATTCTTTCGCAACAGGATATGGAAGATATGATTCAACATTCTTGTTGAACCAATCCCATGTA
>JAFTCE010000070.1 GCA_017454855.1 Desulfovibrio sp. | reverse complement strand
TGGGTCACAATCCCTTTAGAAATCAGGTCTCTTTGAACTCCCTGTTCAGAACCAAGCAACGCCCTCCATCCCCGAGGGGGTCACAATCCCTTTAGAAATCAGGTCTCTTTGAACTTTTCAACGAACGGGGGAAAGGCAATCCCGCCACCCCGGTCACAATCCCTTTAGAAATCAGGTCTCTTTGAACACAGGCGGTCTGTGTGTTCGCTCATGGCCCTGGGTCACAATCCCTTTAGAAATCAGGTCTCTTTGAACTGTAAAACATACCTGCGGACACATCCACGAGTACACATTCCGTCACAATCCCTTTAGAAATCAGGTCTCTTTGAACTCAGCCGCCTTTGTTGGGGACTGGGCGGCCATCGCCGCGTCACAATCCCTTTAGAAATCAGGTCTCTTTGAACTCCTACTCCAGAGAGCCTTGTCAGTCAAGGCTTTGCGGGCCGGAATTCGCGAACCTCCCTGGGGTCGGAGTACTTTGAGCAAGTGAGAAGGTATCATACGGCTATAATCTCCTGTAATCATTATATTATTTCGATTCGCGAACCTCGCGAACCTCGTTTTTTAAATTTATATATATTTCAACATGTTATCAAAAATCATCATTTTTGACGAAAGGTTCGCGCACGTCTTCAAGCTCGTCCAGCCGTGCAAGCATGACCATGTTTTGTAAAAGCAAAAATTCATTGTTCTGGGGTTCTGCGTGCAAAATGAATGATACGCAAAATCTGCACATCAGTTCCTTGCACTCTATATGAGAGATAATAGGGGGCGTTTGTTAAGACCAGCTCCCGGGTATTAGGCACCTTGCCGGGTCTTCCACGTAAGGAAAGCTGATTGAGACTTTGCCCTGCTTCCCAGATACGCGTAGCCATGGCTTCTACTGTCGCCCTATCGGTATTTTCCTCATAGTGTTGCATTAGGTCATGCAAATCTTGTAGCGCAAGGTGCAGCCACCGCACAGTTTTATTGGACATGGACGCCCCACTTGGCGAATGCCGCTTTCACTTCGGCTTCGGAAGCGAAATGTCCCGAATCGGCTTCACGAATACCTTCATTGATGGCGTCAATCTGACGAATTTTTTCCAGATACATTCGTAAAGCTTCCCGAAGAGCATCTTCTCTTGAAAGCGACCATTGTGCTGCTAAAACGTCCAACAGGTCAAGAGTATCAGCATCCAATGAAATTTGTACCACGGGCATATGGCCTCCATATTCCCATGTCTCTTAATGAAAATCCGTCGAGATACTTTGCGGACGGAATACATGTTATGGCTGAAAATTATGCCGGGAGCAACAGTCGTACCTTGGCAACTTTTTCCTTTTGCTTTTTTGACAACTGCTTGCCACTCCACTTGCCCAGCCTTTGCCAGCAAGTTTGCAGGGCAGCGGCGGCCTTGGCTTGCAATTCGCCTTCCAGAGAGTCCAGTTTGGCATAGAGGTTCATGCTCTGGGCTTCCGTGGCGTCTGGCATCGCTACCTCTGCGATGGCGCGTTCTTCTGGTGACAGGTGAGCCATGGCAGCCTCGCGTTCAGCGGCTTCGCGCTCGCGCTGCAGGCGTTCTTCTTCGGCCTTGGCTTTGGCCAGAGCCGCAGCTTCGGCACGCTTGCGTTGTTCTTCCAGCGTGCGAAGAATTTCATCCTGCCGTGCCCGTCGGTGTTCTTCGTGTTCTTGCGTTGCCGAGGCGATGGCGTTTTCCACTTTTTCCAGGCCGTCGCGATATTCCTCTTCACTGCAGAAGCTGAGTACTACCCAGCCGAAGGGCAGCTTGCGATCTGCCAGTGTGCGTGTTTTGCCAAAGACCCCCTTACGGCCCTGAGGGGCATTGGCAGTGATGGTGACGCATTCCACATGGGAATAGTGGCCCACGCGCAAGAGCATTTCTTGTTCCGGATTTAGGTTTTCAATGCGTCGCAATATGGGCTGCAGCGCCGTGCCGACATGGGCCAAATGGTTGAGTCGATAGAATTTGTCCATCTCTTCGCGGAAGCGTTTGGCATAAAAATTCCGGCACAGGCTGCTCAATGCAGCAAAACTGATGAATGGGGCGTTGGGCAGGGTGATGCCCGGTCCGTTCGTCGTTGTCTCCATGAACAGCCGTCCATAGAGGGGCAGGCCGCCTGCATTCGAGATGGTCAGGACTTCGCATGGGGGCTTGGGTGTCCCAGTGGGTTTCTGGGACGTTCCCCTAGCCTTTTGGGAGGGTGTCATGCGCACCTCGTTTGCAGTCACGATGCGTGTACCGCCCGGCGGCACAGGAATATCGGATACCTTGAGGGCCTGCATGGCGTGTTCGGTGATGTTGCCAAACAGGTACTTCATGCGGTCGGCATAGGCTCGAGCATCAAAGTATGCCTTTCCCGTGTGCATGGCAGCGCGCAGTTCGCCGTGATCAAGGCTGTCAATGATCGGGGTGCTTATGGCTCCTTTAAGCGAGGAACCGGGCACGAAGGCCGACATGGTGGATGGCGAGCGCGGCATGGGCTGCACCTCGGCATTGCTCAAGCTCTTGGGATTCTTGATATGAGCCAGCAGTCCCTCCGCCGTGGCCGGTGATGGCATGGGAATACGCCCCAGGGAATATATTCCGGCGTCCAGCTGCTCAGCCATGAGTTGCCGCAGGGTCAACATGTCCCCCCTATCCAGGGCCGAACGGATGTCCGCCTTGTCCTGCATGGACTGTAGCCAGGATTCCGTATCTACGAGATGCAGGACATAGCCGCCTTGTTCCTTGCGGATGACATAGTCCAGGGGCGAGAGGTCTTCACCGGAACCGATGAAGACCGGCGTAAGTACTTCCAGGCGAAAGGGGAGGAAGCCGGCCTGTGTCCAGCGGCGCGGGGTGGTGCGATCGGAAGAACCGGATGCGGAATGTGTCCCTGTCTTGTGGTGAAAGTCTGTATGGTGAGACGGATGGTACGGACGGTCAGGCATGATGATCCTCCTCGACCATGCGGCAGGGCAGCGTCAGGGGTTGCGTCACCTGGACAATGGCCTTGTCCGCATGGACGCCTTCCAACACATAGGGGCCGTCGGGCAGGCGGCGCAGTACGCTGCCTTCCTGCACCAGCAGCAGGGGGGCCTTGAACGGGCTGGACATGCCGGGGCCAGTCTTGCCGTGCTTGGCTTCCACGGCATACCAACCGTCCAGGGCGGACATATCCATAGCGGCGCAGACCGAGCAGAGCAGGGAATGCGGGCCGTTGTTTTCCAGCGTGGCCGGGTCGAAAGACGTATCCTTCTCTACCTTGAAGCGGCCCTTGCCGGTAGATGCATCCTTGCCAAAGCCTATGTCGCCGACCTCGTTGAGTCGTTCTAGCAATATATCAGGGGTCTGGCTGCGCGCATACAGATGGAAGGCCGTGCCTTCGGCAAACCATGTCAGGCGGTTGAAGAACAGCGCGCCCTGGCTGGCCGTGTTCGTGCGCCGGTCAATGGAGACGTGTGGCTCAACGCTGGAGCCTTGCGTCGGCTTGTCCTTTGTGCTGTTTTGCTGGCAAAACCAGGCCAGCAGGGGGCGCAACGAGAGGGATGTGGCATGGCGCGCCCATATGTCTACGGGCAGATAGGCCGTCTTGCGGAATTTTTTGTATGCTTGCAAGGCCGCAAAGAGGGATCGGGGCTTGCCGTCGTCGTCGCGAAAGACGCCTTCCTTGACCCATTGGTGGAACAGGCCACGCGGCGTAGGCCGCAAGCGCGGCATGTTCACCATGCCCAGGGGCAGGGCTGAGGAGAGGACATAGGGTGGTGTACCGGCGCGGAAGGCGTCGATCTCTGCGCGGCAGGCGTCGGAACCGTCTCGTTCGGCCAGATGCCAGAGCAACAGACCGCACAGCGTGTCGCTGCGCAGAGGCGTGCCCCACGGGGAAAGGGGGCGCACAATGTAGCGTAAAAGCTGCATATGGCCCTCCGTCAGAAGGCTTTGATGTCGTCCAGGTTCACGGGCTGGTCGTCCATGGTGAGATTTTTAAACTCCACCTGGCCGCTGCCGCGCGAGGAGCCGCCGCCCAGGGCGTCCATTTCAATGAGCTTGAGGCCCTTGTAAAGCCATTGCGCCAACTCGTCGGGATTGTCGCCTTCATAAACTTTGAGTGCGATGCTCATATCAAATGTCACACCGGCGGGAACGCGTTCCAGGGGACGAGGGTTTTCGGCCACGCCTTTGACGCGGTCGATGGAATTTTCATTCTTTATTTCCATGGGCAGGCGACCGGACTTGAAGCGCTCCATGTCCTCGGGGCAGAGCATGGCGTCGCGCACCAGAAGGCGAGTGGGGCCGAGATCGGGATCGCATTTG
>JAFTCE010000069.1 GCA_017454855.1 Desulfovibrio sp. | reverse complement strand
CTTCGCGCCGCTCGGCCCCCTTCCTGTTGATGAAGCTGTCCGAACAGCGTTCTAGGGAAGCGAAATTTACGGTTCCCAAGATCGTGGACGGCACAAAATAACGCAACAGCTCTTCGATCACGACCTTATGACTGAACAACAACTTGTACAGGCTGTCGTGGATGTTGCCGCGGGGCGCGGTTGTAGCGCTGGAAGTGGCATCGTGGCTCTTGTTTGTATCGTTCATGGCTTGCGCCCCTCTTGGGATTGTGGCCGCGCTCATGGCGAAAGCCGCTACAGCACAGACATGACACATACCTTAGTCCAGAATGTACTCAAAGGGAAGAGCGAAGGCCGCCGTGGCCTCAACCACGCCAGCCATCCTCGCCCAAGGGCGCCCGGGGACGACTTTGTCTAGAAAATTTGTCAGTTACTTGCTTTCTTGGCCCGAATGGCGCATTCCTGGAAAAGAAACGCATGTTTCCGCACTGTCCCCTAGAGTGTGGATACAGACCGGCAGTGCGAGACAGTACTGATTTGCGCACAATAACGCTTTTCGCAAGGAGGATGACATGCCCGAGAAAATCCTGGTCGTGGGCGGCGTGGCCCTGGGACCCAAGGCGGCCTGCCGCTGCAAGAGACTACTGCCCGACGCCCAAATCACCTTGATTGACGAAAATGTGTATATTTCCTACGGCGGTTGCGGCATTCCTTATTATGTTTCCGGCGAAACCCAAAACCTGGACGACCTGCGCTCCACGCCCTATCACACCGTGCGCGATGCGGCATTTTTTGCGGCCATGAAGGGTATTACGGTGCGCACGCAGACGCGTGCCCTGTCCATCGACCGCCAGGCCAAGACCCTGCTGGTCAAGGAACTCGCTTCGGGCAAGGAGGAAGCCCTGCCCTACGACAAGCTCGTCCTGGCCACCGGCGCCACCCCGCGTATGCCCAAGGTGGAAGGCGGCGACCTGGCCAACGTCCTCTCCTTGACCCGCCTGGAGGCGGCCCAGGCCATACGCACCGCCTGCGAGGGCGGCAAGCTGTCTTCAGCCGTCATCGTGGGCGGCGGCTTCATCGGCCTGGAGGCCGCCGTGGCCCTGGCTGACATGTGGGGCGTCAAGGTCAGCGTTGTGGAAATGATGGATCAAATCCTGCCGGGCGCACTCTCAGCCAGCCTCGCCCGCATGGCTGCGCACGACCTGGCCACTCACGGCGTTGCTGTGTACACTTCTGAAAAAGTCGTGCGCCTGGAAGGCACGGATGGCGCGGTACGCAAGGTATTCACGGACAAACGCGAACTCGACGCTCAGCTCGTCATCTTTGCCGCTGGCTTTTTGCCCAACGGCCAGCTGGCCAAGGATGCTGGTTTAGACGTGACGCCTTTCGGCGCCATTGCCGTTGACGAACACATGCGTACCTCTGACCCGAACATCTATGCCGGCGGCGACTGTTGTTCCATCCGCAACCTCATCACGGGCAAGCCCGGCTACCTGCCCCTGGGCAGCATGGCCAACCGCCAGGGGCGGGTCATCGGCACAAACCTGGCTGGCGGCGAGGCGCGCTTTCCGGGCTATGTGGGCACCTGGGCCGTAAAGCTGTTCGAACTGTCCTTCAGCGGCGTGGGCCTGACCGTGGAGCGTGCGCGCAAGGAAGGCTTTGACGCCCTGAGCGTGAGCGTGGAGCAGCTGGATCGCGCACACTTCTACCCCGAAAAGTCCATGATGAGCCTGGAACTGGTGCTGGACAAAGCCAGCCGCCGCGTGCTGGGCCTGCAGGGCGCCTGTTCGGACGGCATGGCCCTCAAGGCCCGCGTGGACGCCGTGGCCGCAGCCCTGCAGTGCGGACAGCCCAACGTGGAGGACATTTCCAACCTGGAAGTGGCCTATGCCCCGCCCTTTGCCGCCGCCATGGACGTTGTCAATGTGGTGGGCAACGTGGCGGACAATGTTCTTTCCGGTCGCTTCACCCCCGTCACGGCTGATACCTTCATCGATTTGTGGAAGAAGCGCCAGGAAAACGGCATCTTCTTCATTGACGCCCGTCCCGCTGCAGCTGGCAAGTCCGTGCAGGAACGCCATCCCGACTGGCACGCCATACCTCTGGAAGAAATCGCCGCCCGCGTTGCGGAAATCCCCAGGGATCGCCCGGTGGCCCTCATCTGCAATACGGGTCTGCGCGCCTATGACGCCCTGCTCATCCTGGCTCGCAACGGCGTAACCAATACGGTCAACGCCCTGGGCGGCATGCAGGCCGTAAACAAAATGGGCCTGCTGCTCTAGGAATGACCAAAAATTCCTTATCGTGAACCCCTGCCTGCAGCGCGGCTCCTCTCCGTACGGTTGCGGAGTCAGGGGGCGGATGGGTTCTGCGGATTGAACCCTAGGGAACATGCACGGGAACGCGGCGCATTTGCCTCCTCTGTCCTGCCCCCAGTGCGGATTTTTCACCAACAGTGTCGATTGTACTGCAGGCCGCATACAGCGCCCCTGGCCCGGCGGCCTGCACACGCAGTTGGAGAAACTCTTGCCTCGTCAACGATGACATGCCTACCTGGATATGGTCGTCAGCACATTCCTCAAAGGCACTGCCACTGCTTCAGGCGCAGATCATCAATGCGCTTTTGCCAGACATGCGTCTTGTCCGGTGAAAGAAGAATGGTGCTTGTTCCGCTCGCAAGCCTTTGCAGCATGGCCTGTGCGCCGTCGGCATCGCCTCTGTCCAAGAGTCCATCGATTTGGGCCTCGGCCACGTTTTGGCGTAGCCGCATTTCCTGCGCGTTCATATCCCTGTCTGGATGCCGCAGACGCAGACCGTCCAACACGTCGCGCAGGCGTACTTCGTGGAAAGCGGTGTTGGCCGGGTCGTCCGCGATGTCGGCGTACAGCAAGGCCAGGGATTTTTCGTCCAGGCCGCTCTGCCAAATCCTGGTCTGCAGCGCCTGCCAGGCCGCTCCCCGCTCCATGGCCCGAATGCGGCCCAGCTCCAGACGCCGAGCCAGCTGAACCTGGGTATCAGCGGCGAGCTTTTGCGCGTACTGCTCGCGAATGCCGAGACTAATCTTCTGCCATTGTGTTTCGTAGGCGGCCTGAGCGTCCAAGGCATTGCCGCCCTGGTGGTCGCGCTCATAATCAGCCGTCCATTGGGCCATTTGCGCCCGGGCCGTGATGTACGCTTCTTCCATGAAACCGGCTTGGCGCGCTTTTTCCTGACGGAGGACGTTTGCGGCCAGGCTTGCGCCCAAAGCGGCTAGCCCATCCCACAGCCCTTTTCCTTCATGCGCAGTCTTGGGCACACTGGCAACGTGGGGCATCACGGGCAGATTGACCTTGGCCGGACCGACCTGACTTCGAAAAAATAGCATGCGTGGCATGACATTCTCCTCAACGACATGGGTAGTGAACAGGTTGTAGAGCTTTTTCTTCTTCGAGCTAGAGACTGACATGACTCACTGACAGCCTCTTGTCTGGTGTAGGCAGCAACCGGGCTTATGCCGTGCTGACGTTGGGCTTGACGGGAATACGCATTGCTGCGTTACGCATGCGGAACCATTCCTGTTCTTTGCAGGAGTTCCAGATCAGAACCATGCGAGTTCATCCACCACTACTCTGCATCGCCATGTGCGGCAGAGAGATCGTACCCGCTCACGTGGGTCACGTTTTTTCACATTTCCCCCCTTAGTCCGCAAATTCGTTGACAATTTTCATCGTTTCGTTTTTGCTCTAGCTATGATAAGGTAGTTCATCCAACCCATGCATACGCCCTCTTCCAGTGGGGAAATACTTGAGCCGCAATGCCGGGGATAGCGGGAAAGGGCAATGTCATGATTGCGAGAAGTTGCGTCACAATGATTGCGGGAAGTTGCGTCACAATTGTTGCTCGTGTGAAAGAAGTCCTGCAACAACTGCTCACGCTTGAACAAAAAGACAAGTAGGCATTTGCACTCCAGTCAATGTAGCTTCGAGGTACCTATGCACTATCTTCGCCTCTGTTTCGTCATGGCCATGCTGATTCTGTGTGTCAGCACACAGGCATGTAGCATACGAGAAAACCGTGCTTCCCCAGAATCCAGCATCACAACCATACAACAACGCGGCACCTTGCTTGTCGGGACAACAGGCGACTACCGACCCTTGACATATCGCGAGCCGAACAGTGGTAGCTATTGGGGCTTTGACCTTGAAGTTGCGCAAAAGATCGCAGAACGTCTTGGCATACCTATTACCTATGTTCCCACATCCTGGCCCACACTGACCAAGGATGTCCTTGATCCTACGCGCTTTGATCTGGCCATAGGCGGCATAACGATTACCAAGGCACGCAAGGAAAAAATGGACATGAGCGATGGCTATCTTGTCAATGGCAAGACCATACTTTGCCGAAAAAAAGACCTACATAGGTATCACACCTTGGCAGATATGGACAAAGCCACTGTGCGCGTGATGGTCAATCCAGGCGGTCTCAACGAAAAATTTGCCCGAGAAAAGCTCAGCCATGCCAATATTCTCGTCTATCCCAAAAACGAAGAAATTCCTGCTCAAGTGGCAGCAGGCAATGCCGACGTGATGATTACGGAAATCACAGAAGCGCCATACTATGTGCAGAGAGATGCCCGTCTCGCAGCCCCCCTGCTTCATCAACCCTTTACCCACGGCGAAATAG
This sequence comes from Desulfovibrio sp., assembly GCA_017454855.1. Taxonomy (GTDB): domain Bacteria; phylum Desulfobacterota; class Desulfovibrionia; order Desulfovibrionales; family Desulfovibrionaceae; genus Desulfovibrio. The sequence continues at coordinate 1,579 of JAFTCE010000069.1, read as the reverse complement.
GGATATTGCTGCGCCGTGGCCAAGAAGATTTGCTGCGCATGGTCAATACGGTCATTCGTGAGATGAAAGATGACGGTTCTTTGCGCAAGCTTCATGAAAAATATCAACTCAGCTACGGGTATTAGCGTTTATCGCCAATTCCTAAACGAGGTAACACGAAGGTACATGTTGAGACAGGGGACACCATAGAACAGAGGGCTTCAGAAAAGTGCGAAAAACTCTTGACACTACCCACTAAACTATCAGTCCGATATATTTTTCAAAGAAAGCCTTTATCTTATCAATAATAGTTTCATTTTTTTTGTTGCTATCCTCATCAAACAAATCAGTGTTAGGCAGTATGCTTTGTAATTCTTCTCCTATCGTTCGTATTTCACCATCCTGAAAAGATCTGTATATGAATTGCCTGGCGAGTTCAGGCTTTAAGTTTTCGTTTTCAATCAGGGCAGACAAATCTTCTTCCCTTCTCATTTGTACATATTCCTTCCAGTCGTCGGATACGGAAGAAGACACATTTACTTTTTCAATAAAACCTTCAATCAGTTCTTTCTTGCTGCGCAATTCAATGCTTGAATTGATTGCCTTGGAAATCTTCACCAATATTTCCTTATTTGCGCAATTTGAAGCCCTATATTTTTCCACAAGCAGTAAAATATAATCAATATTAACTTCAACCTGCCTTATTAGTTCTGTTTCAAACACAATGTCATCATTAATATTTTCCTTTTCTCCAGCTTTTTGCTTATATTTTTCTTTCAAGTCAATATATTTGCTTTGATAATCCTGTAATTGTCCATCTGTCAGTAGTTCTTTCCCCTTGAAATCATCAAATGAAGTTAAAATATTTCTCATTCTTAATATCGTTCCATATAGGGCAATAAAGTTCTTTTCGTTTTGTTCTCCTATAATTTGCTGTCCTAATGGAAAGAGTGTCAGTAATTCATTTATTAAATCAACATAGCCTACATTGTGCTTTTTGCTTCCATCCTCTTTTTCTTCGTCATAGCCATTGTAATAATCGTCAAAGCTACGCAGAAGAACAATGCCTCCTGTATTTTTATTCGCAAACATGGAAATAGCATCGTCAGTTTCCTTCTGTAAGTCCCTGAAACAGACTATATTCCCAAAAGTCTTCACGGAATTAAGTATCCTATTCGTGCGTGAAAAAGCCTGTATCAATCCGTGGTATTTCAGGTTTTTATCCACCCAAAGCGTGTTGAGCGTCGTGGCATCAAAGCCTGTGAGGAACATATTAACAACAATCAGCAAGTCAACTTGCCTTTGTTTCATCTTCAGGGACAAGTCCTTGTAGTAATTCTGAAACTTATCTGATGATGTGTCAAAATTGGTGCTGAACGTTGTATTATAATCAGCAATCACTTCCTTTAAAAACTCACGGCTGGTCATATCGAGCTTTTCAGTATCAAAGCTTTCGTCCGCAGCAATATCCTCTATGTCATCCTCATTTTGGGAATAGCTAAAAATCGTTGCTATTGTAAGATTTTTGTGCGCTTCTGTCAGTTGTTTTTTGAACTCATAATAGTATTTTTTCGCCATTGGGATTGAAGAAACGGCAAGG
>JAFTCE010000005.1 GCA_017454855.1 Desulfovibrio sp. | reverse complement strand
TCCCCTGATAATCCTGCACGGCCACGGTTTCCCAGTCAAAACGCAGTGAACGCCAGCCCAGCTCTCCGTATTGATAGTCAAACAATCTGTCCAGCATGCCCGTATAGACGGTGTAGCAGTCCGATGGCAGGGAATCACGCATGGCTTCAAAGCGTGTGTGGAGGAGTACTTCAATGCGCGGATGCCGCAGCATGTTGGCGAACAGTGCGCCATAGCCCTCAGCAGGCACGCCCTGCCAAAGAGCGTTGAAGTAGTCTGCGTGGTATGTGGTCCGCACAGGTAGGCGCGTGATGATGTCAGCGGGCAACTCGCACGGTGGACGACCCCACTGCTTCTGCGTATATCCCTTGATAAAGGCTTCGTAGAGCGATCGCCCAACAAGGGAGATGGCTTTTTCCTCCAGATTGCGGGGAGCGGGCACGGCATCGCGTGCGATTTCAGCGGCCAAAAATGCCTTGGCTTCGCCTGGCGACAGGGCTTTTCCGTAAAACTGGTTGACAGTGGCCAGGTTGATGGGCATGGGGAATACGGCATTGCCCCGGCGTATGAAGACCCTGTGCCGGTAATCGTTCAGTGAGGTGAAGCGGCGTACAAATTCCCAGACCTGAGAATTTGATGTGTGGAAAATATGGGAGCCATATTGATGGCATTCAATGCCGGTGTCGGCGTCGAAAAACGAGCGGCTGTTGCCACCCACGGCCTCACGCTCGTCTATCACCAGCACGTCCGCGTTCAGCTCCTCCGCCACTAAGCGCGCCACCGTTGCGCCAAAAAAGCCGCTACCCACAACACAGAACTGCACGGCTCACCTCAATGGGCAATCAGCCCTGTCCCTCCGCGCCGTATTGGAGAACGCGGCGTAGCAACTGATCGAAAACTGCAGCATAATCCGCACGACGGATTTCACCAAGCTGCTGCTCAGTCATCAGCCCGCGCAATTTAATCAAATTGCCCAACCCGCTGGCCGCCTGCTTGGGATTGGTGCGAACCATCACACCTGTCCGTTTTTTGTGACGAATGCACAAGTGCCCGGTAAATACAACGCACTGTCCATCAAGTACGGCCCTGAGATCCCGTTCCAGATCGTCGTATTGCGAGGGAGAAAAGATAATGTCAAAACCGCCCACCCGCTCAATACTCTCACGCCGAAGAAGATGACAGCAGCCGGTGACGGACATGCAGGGTCGTATGTACTTGAAGTAACCGAAGTCACAAAGACCAGAAGCATAATCGTCCATTTTGAGAGCTACGGAAGCGCCGTTCGTCCCTGTGCCAACCATGGCATCACACGAAAGGTGCAAGTCTGTACTTTGTACCGTCAGATTGCCTTGCACGGCAGAAACCTGACAGCCCACAATGGTCGCATTGGGAAATGCCTTAAGGGCTGTGCCCATATAGCGCAACCAGTCTGGAGGCACCAGCGCATCATCGTCCAGATAGGCCACCCAGTCGGCCTTGACGACCTCGGGCTCCTGCAACAGCCAGTTGCGGGCAGCAGGTGCCCCCACATTGACCGGCAGGCGGATACAACGCAAGCGTCCTGCAAATTTCTCGCGCATATATTCTGCCACGGCAGGAGTGTCATCCGTACTGCCGTTATCAAGCAGCAACAATTTGGCTGAGCCCAATTCAGATGTGAGCAAATGAGTAAGCGTGTCTTCCAGGTCAACGGCATGATTCCATGAGTAGAGCAGGATGACACCCTGCCCGTCGGGCAGCGGGCCGGGGCGGTCAAGGCCTTCACGCATGTCGGCCAGACGCAGCAGCAATGTGCTGTCCCAAGGGGCTTCCATCGCTGCCCGGTTAAACAGTGCCGTCGCACCTGCATCGCCCTGTCGGTAAAGGCATTCCCCCAGACGGTAAAAAAGCCCCGGCAGCGGGCAGAGTTGCAAGGCCTGCTCATGGCACTGTGCCGCCGCATCCCAGTCTTCAAGGGCAAAATGCACCATACCGTCAAGCATGTGTACCAGCAAAGGGGGCAGCT
>JAFTCE010000068.1 GCA_017454855.1 Desulfovibrio sp. | reverse complement strand
GCCTTGAGCTTCACGGTGCCCGTGGTAGCGTCAATGCGGTTGTCCAGCGAAAGCAGGATACCCGTGTCCAGGAGGCGTTTTTCTTCCTTGTCCCAGACCTGCACCCGAGGCCCTTGCGTGCCCTGTTCCCTCCGAAGGGCTTCGATAATCAGCGGGACATACCGGTCTGGCAGTGTAAAAAGGACATGGCAGGGCTGTGTCTCGGTAATGCGTACGATGCCCGCCGTGTCATTGCTCCGGATCATATTGCCTTCGTCCACAGTGCGCAGGCCCAGACGGCCACCGGCCGGTGCCGTCACGCGGCTGTAGGTGAGATTGAGGCGTGCGGCTTCCACGGCCGCCATGTCGGCCTGTACCGTGCCCTCGTATTGCCGCACCAGGGCTTTTTGGTTGTCGTATTCCTGGCGGGCGATAAAATCACTGCGCGACAGGCTCGCATAGCGGGCCATGTCCTTGCGGGCGTTTTCGAGCTGGGCGCGATCCCGTGCGAGGGTTCCCTGTGCCTGATCCAGGGCCGCCTGGAAAGGACGGGGATCGATCTCGGCCAACAGATCTCCGGCAGTGACGCGTTGCCCTTCGCGGAAGTGCAAACGCACGAGCTGGCCATCCACACGGCTGGTCACCAAGACGTCACTGGATGGCTGCACCGTGCCCAGGCCGGAAAGGATATGGGGCATGTCCTGCGCCAGGGCTGGAGCCACGCGCACGGGGGGCACGTTGGGCGGCATGCCACGTTTTCCTGAAGGGGCGGCAGCAAAAAAGTGGCGACCGATGATCACCGCCACCACGATCAGCAGAAACAGTACTATCCATCGTCGGCGTTTGGCGGCGGCCGGTGGGGAAGAAGCGGGCATGGCATCTCCTTGGGGAGCGGGTTCAGCGTGCTTTGTCCGTGCCATTGTATCCTATCAACAGAGCATGTTTTGCTAAGGCAGCAGGTCGGGAAGATTGGTAGGCAGGGCATTGCGCACACGTGCATCTGCGTCTGTACCGTGCCTCATAGGGCTGCACGCGTGCCGTTGCTTGGCCTACTCCTGCCGCACAAGAAAGTCATCTGTGGACAGGGGCATGTTCTGAATAAATGGCTGTTGCGGGGCAAATCATTCCGTTTTGGAACAGAAGGCGGCATAATACTCGTCAGCGTTTTGTATGGTGATGTCCTGACTGTCTTTGTCGGATCCCCCCAGAAGGATCAGTCTGGCTGGGCTCTCCTGCTTGATATAGATGCGCAATGTCTTGCCCACAGGCCAAATACGCAGCTCGGTAAGGTTGTTCTTTATGCCTTCAAGCGGGGCGTAGGGGCTTTGTTTCCGGGCACGCCACCCTTGACAGGCACAAAATTGTGCTTTTTTTACCAAAAAATTCTGAACAGTGCGATTCAGTTCTTTAAACCATTGCCAAAATCTGTCAGTAATGATTGCCCCAGGAATCTCCGAAGACAAGCGCTCCTGGGTGTAAGACTTCAGCTGCTCCAACGCGTCCGCACGCAAGCCTACCTGTGCCGGTGAGGCTATGTTTGGACATTCCGAGGGCAAAGTCATGGTCTCTCGTGCCGCATTCGTTTGCCAGTCAATGTGAACTGTGTCGGCGCTCCAGACAGTAGCTGATACCTGGGCATATTTCTCCCATCCAGGCATTGACATTGTCGTACACGGTCTCACCATCGGCATCCTCATGCAGACGGCTGTCAGTGAGGAGGTCACGCTCATAATGCCTGATGTACGCGATAACGTTTTCCCCGTGTTCACCGACGGAAACTGGGTTTGCCCCTTTAGGGCTGTGGTAGGAAACGCGGGGGCCAAGTCGATCCGCGCCTATGAAATGGAATTCTTTCCAAAAAGATGTGCTCTCACAGCGAGAGCCATCAAAACGCACTTTTCTTGTTTCACCGTCTTGATTCCATAAGGTAATGCCGTAGTTGCTCTTGTCTGTGGCGTATCTGCATTGCAGATCACTCACATGGCCCATGTCGTCTATGCTGTGACCTGTCATGATTTTTTCAGCCATAGACAAAGCTTGCATGACTGAACTTTTTCCAGAACTGTTCAAACCGGTTAGAATGTTCAAAGACGCTGTTTCCATGTCTAGCGACAGCAGGGATTTGAAATTATCTATATGGATTTTTTTCAACATGACATTACCCTTTAAGATTATTGTCTATTATAGCCCTCACGCTTGCATAGCGATGTTGGATGGAACACGTCAGGTAGCCCCTGTTTCCCACGGTATCCAAAAAAACCGGATCTTGCAGGAGCCCCCATGCGTCATTGCGAAAACGCGCAATATTCCCCATGAGACGTTCCCAGTTTTCTTCAGGGATTTCACCCAGGCAGGAAGTCCATGTTTCGAACAGGGCTTTGTTTATGGGAGTACGTTTGTTCGGAGGAACAGCCTTGCGGAAGGCATAGTCGCGAAAAAGCGTTGCCGCACGGGACAAGCCCTGGATGATGAGCGCTTCCAGGGCATCCAGAGTATAAGGATTGTATACTGGCAGAGGTTCTTTTGACTTTTCCGGGGTGCCGCCGATGTGATTCAACACTCGCATGGCCTTGTTCATTTCATTTTCGATGTCAATCTTGGATATTTTGTCGTTGAGCGGCAACAAAAAATGCACGATGACCCGTAACAGCAATTCCCGTCCTTCCATGCGTGCGTCATTCACGCTCTTGTCCGTGGCTGCGGCAAAAATTTTGTTTTGTACAAGGCGTTGTAAAAATCGTGTGGCCGCCCCCTGGTGCAGGGCGTGCCGCACCTCCTGATTGGTGAGAGGCATGCCCCCTGTGTTGATACGCCGGAAAATGTTGAATTTCACCTGCTC
>JAFTCE010000067.1 GCA_017454855.1 Desulfovibrio sp. | reverse complement strand
ATGACATCGATATTCTCATACCATTGGGCCACATCGTTCCCATAGCGCTCAAAGTGAACACGTGCTTTCAATATCTGGCTGTCAGCGATTCTCGCATAGAGCTGCTCATACCACTCAAGTTCCTCACGCCGTCCCGGGGCTTTCATGTAGGCAAGCTCCTCTGGACGATTACCCTTAACATGTAGATGTGCTTCAATGCCCCTGGCGGCTAGTTCCACCAGCAAATCTAACGCCCTATCCAAGCGCTTCAGCTTGGGAATGATGCCAAGCAGACCAAGACGAAGCGGCTTCTTCAAGCCATGCCTTGGCCTGAGACGATATTCATCCGTCAGCAAAAAATTGGGAATAACGATGGTTTTGTTTTCAGGCCAGCCCCACAGTTCCAGCCCCCGATTACGGATTTCCGGCGAAACGAAAATAACCTTGTCTACATTGTCCATGACAATGGCTTGCCCAAATTTTTGTGCTTTTTCGCGCACCTCCTGAGCATGAATGCGAATGATCAGCCTCTGTCCCTCACGAATGTTGCGGCTGTACCAAACAGCGTTGGCCAAACCCCACTCACAGAAGACGATATCGGCCTCATTAAGATTCAACTTCGATTCCACAAGTGAACGCGGCCCGCCCCATTCCCAGACATCCTTGCGCACAGGAAAACCTTTTTTTTTGATGCTGGATATGAAAGGATCGATGAATTTGAAATCATGGCCCGCAAAACAGATGCACTTACTCCCGACTTCGTCGCCAGGGCGCAGAAAGGCGTTGAGCGTCTGCGCCGATCTGGCAAAAGAATGCCTGGCCAAAACTGATGTGGCCAGCCCCTGCATGTCATACTCCTGCTCGTTCTGCACTGCCTGGCGAAACTCCGTGAAATCGCGTGCGAACCAAGGATAGCCCTTGCCCAGCAGTTCCTGATTGATCCGGCTGGGGTAGCAAATGCAGCGACGGGCCAGAATAGCACCCTCCACCAGCTTGGTCGAAAGCTCGACAGTATTGTTTTCGAAAAAAGCTGGACGCCAGGCCCAGACAAAATTCATGCTGGACAGCATATTGCTGACCTGCACCCTGTTCAGGCCGTTCCTGACCTCCACCCAGTCCTTATCAAAATACCGTTGTAGAAAACGTGTGAACCTGGGCCGGATATTCCGCCTGGCCATGATCTTGTTAAAGGCGATGGTCACGGTGACAGGTAAACCTTCTCTGCGCAGTCGTTCGGCCCAACACAGGAGCTGCACGACGCCCCAAACAGGGGTTATCTTACCGGCATAGCCAATGCACAGCGCATTTTGGCCTGCCCGAGAAACGGATGCGGGCATGGCGGCAAAGTCGTCAGGAACGGGCGGAGGCAGGATGGCACAATTGACGGCCCCGCCAGTCATTCTTTCGAGCATGTCCCGCAACAAAGGGGTCTGACAGAGAAATCCGCCTGCCAATGGGACGATGCGGCGCACATGCGCCTCAATGTCCGCATTGACCACGCATCGCCCGTTTTTGATGGCAAAAATATTGGTCAGATAAGGATAGATGCGTCCCTTGAAGCAGCGATTGGCCGTCAGTAGCAAGGTTTCATCCAAGCCACGCACCACGATGTTTTTCAGCCGTACCAAGATGCAGTCCAAACTGTTGATGAGTTTGGCTGCGTCAACGGGCGTGATTTCATTAAGCAAAAAGTCTTTCGGATAGAGAATCTGTACGGCCTCTTGTCCGATGTTGGCGGTAATCAAACTGTTTTTGTCATCTATGCGCGAAATGACGATCACCGGCCCTAGTCTGGAAAGAATACTGGCCATGGAGGAAAACCAGACCGACGAGCCGTCGATGATATTGACGTTGACGTTGGCGTAAAGAATAGTTGCGGTTTCCTGGGTGCGCACAAGCTCACGCAGGTAGGATAGGTCAGCAATCTTGTCCACCATAGACAGGGAAAAACCGCAGATGTCCACGTCCTTGTGCAAGCGGTTCTGCCAACGCAAGCGCACATAGGGCGTGTCACTTTCAAAGATGATCGACTGACGTCTGTAGAAAAATGTATCGTCTCTACCCTTCTTGCCACCACCAGCGTAGAAATACATGCCATTGGCGAAGTAAAGCCCAATCCTGTTGGCCAATTTGGCTGTCGAAGTCATGTGGGGAAAGTCGAGCCAGGCAACCAGGGACTTGCTGTTTGCCGCAAGTACATCGTCTTGATGGGTTATGGTAAGTACATATTCGCCCTTGGGGATGTCGAAGATGTATAGCTCATGGCTGGAACAGGCACGAACAATGACGGCCTTTTGACTCAGACCCTGTTCTTTCAGAATCCAGCCGTGAACTTTGCCCGCCTTGGCGCGATCAAGGAGAATCTTGCGTTCCTTTAACACCTTTGTGGTACTCAGATGGGCCTCTGGCGCGTAGCAGGCAAAGGACAAAGGATTCATGCTCACGGCCACGCGCAGATCCTTATTGGCCAGGTGCGCATAGTCCCGAGACGGACGCATTCCCCACCCGCCAAGCTTCTTAACCATGAATACCAGCCGTTGCGCGTAGGTATGGTAGGCCAGTACGGCGCGCTGGCCCCTGTCCCGCAGCCGTTGCACCCTGTCGGGATCGTCCAGCAAGGCGCGTACTTTCTTCCGCAGGTCGTCCGCGTCTTCGGCCATGAGAACCACATCGCCGAACAGGTTCTCTATGGCCCGGCACTTGTTGGAAATCACCACCATGCCGCTGGCCAGCATCTCGAACACACGGCGAGAACACATGGTGGGCGAATCGGTCACGGAATTGACATTGATGCCAAACTGATATTGCCGGTACACATGGCCAAGGTCTGTATAGGCCACGCTGCCAGCTATATACGGTTGCAATACCTCGGGGTACACACATTCTGGCCTGGCCTCGCCAGCGTGCCGATCATAGATGTCAACAGGGCCGAACTCTTTGAGCGTGTCCACGAGCATGAGCAAGTCAGCGTTGCGCTGCGGGTAGGGTGTGAACCAGGAACCGGCAAAGCAGAAGGCCGCTTTCCGCTTCTCAGGGCCTTGGGCATGAAAGAGCTTTGGCTGTACCGCAAAGGGCAGCACATGAACACGGCTGTGGCCCAGGTCTTGCCGATACTGCGGCAGGCAGTTGGCATCTGTGGTGAACACAAAGTCAAAGAGCTGAGCAGCGGGGAGAAATTCCTTGTAATGCGGCGGATCTTCTTTGTTCCAGAACACTGTGGGAACTTCGTGTATACGACACCAGGCAATCACGGCCCGCAGTTCCGGCGAGCAGGGATTTATCTTGGCTTTCCATTCTCCGGCTTCCCCAAGCCAGGCGGATTCCACCAAGAGAAAATCCGGGGCAAAACGTTCCAGCTCTTGCCGCCAGGTTGACGGATGCAGGCGCAACAGCTCTGCCTCCGGGGCAAGGCATTGCCAAGAAAAATTGTCCAGTATAACCGCCACACGGAAGCGATGCTCGGGCTTGAGACAGTCTCCATACAGCGTGGCGGGGATCTGTGCCGCGACATCTTCGGCAAGGCTGCAATCATCAAGGCCAGAAAGCAGGTCATTGGTCACGTCTTCCACATGCTCTGCCGTGCAGACGCTTGCCAGACGGCGCTTGCAGATCTCCCTATTGGCGTGAAATGCCTGCTCTCCCAAACGCCGTGCCAGCCAGGCGTAGAGGGCATGGGCGCGCAGGTAGTTTCCTCGATCAAAGGCTTGTTTGGCCTGAAATATCAAGGATGCTGCCATGATGTCCCCCTACGCATTGTAACTGCTGATCATGCGCTCTGCAGCAATCCCACAGCATCGATGATGCGCGGGATGGCCAGAATTTTTTCCGCTTCGCGCACAAAGGCGCTGTGCGCCACCAGCAGCACGGTGACGTCGGCTTGGGCCAGGGCAGTGTCAAGATCGACCAAGGAGAGTTTCTCCAATTTCTCCAGCTTGGCTGGCAGGGCCGTAATGTGCGGTTCCACGGCCAGCACGCCACAGCCCATGCTGGCAATGTCCGCTGTCAAGCGTACGGCAGGACTTTCCCGCAGATCGTCAATGTCTGGCTTAAAGGCCAGGCCCAGGCAAGCCACGCTCATGTCTTGCAGGCTTTTTTCCGGCTGCGCACTCAGGGCCTCAGCAAGGGCGACCTTCACCTTGTCCAGGAGCCAGAGCGGCTTGCTGTCGTTCACCTCCCGTGCCGTGCGGATGATTCGTGCGCTCAAGGGCGCGCTGTCCACGATGAACCAGGGATCCACGGCAATGCAGTGCCCGCCCACGCCGCATCCAGGGCGGAGAATGTTCACACGCGGATGCCTGTTGGCCAGGCGGATGAGTTCCCAGACGTCAATGCCCAGTTCGTCACAGAGTACGGACAGTTCATTGGCAAAGGCGATGTTCACATCCCGAAAACTGTTCTCCGTAAGCTTGCTCATTTCCGCTGTGCGGGCATTGGTCAGGGCAATGTCACCCTTGACGAAAACGCGGTAGAGTTCTGCGGCCTGCCGGGCGCCCTTGTCACAGAGACCGCCCACGATGCGGTCATTTTCCACTAATTCGCGCAGGATGTGACCGGGCAGGACGCGCTCCGGACAATGGGCCACCTGCACGTCGGCCTCCTCTCCTGCCTGCTGTGGAAACGTGAGGTCAGGTCGGGCTTCGGCAAGCCAGGCCGCGAGCTGTTCCGTCGTGCCCACTGGCGATGTGGATTCCAGCACTACCAGACTGCCCTTGCGCAGTGCAGGCGCTAGGGCTTGCGCCGCAGACTGGATATAGCTGCAGTCGGGCTTATGCCCGGCGGTAAAGGGCGTGGGCACGGCAATGATGAAGGCGTCCGCTGGCTGCGGCGTCAACGCAGCCCGAAGTTTGCCGTCGTTGACCACGGCCTTGAGGACGTCCCCTAGTCCCGGCTCCACAATGTGCAGACGTCCGGCATTGACGGCTTGAACCACGCGTTCGCTGACGTCAACCCCGGTCACTTCGAGTCCGTGTTGCGCCATGAGGCAGGCCGTGGGCAGGCCGATGTAGCCCAGGCCCATAACGGTGACAGTGGCGAATTTCATTTCGCTGATCCTTTTTTGAGAATGTGAACTATCTGTTGCGCCGCAGTGCCATCCCCATAGGGATTTCGCGCTTTGGACATGGCGGAGTACGCTTCGCTGTCATCGAGCAGGCGGCAGGTTTCCCGCACAATGGTCTCCTTGTCCGTGCCCACAAGGCGGGCCGTGCCTGCGGTGACGGCCTCAGGCCGTTCCGTGGTGTTGCGCATGACCAAGACGGGCTTGCCCAGGGCCGGGGCCTCTTCCTGCATGCCGCCGCTGTCCGTGAGAACCAGATAACTGCGGTTCATGAGCGACACAAAGGGCAAATAGGGTTGCGGTTCCAGGAGAAAGACATTGTCCGTATGGGCCAGAATGCGCGCTACTGGTTCGCGTACATGCGGATTGAGGTGTACGGGATAGACAATCTGCACGTCATCGCGCTCGGCAATGGTTGCCAGGGCCTGGCAGATATGTTCAAAGCCATCGCCAAAATT
>JAFTCE010000066.1 GCA_017454855.1 Desulfovibrio sp. | reverse complement strand
CCAACCTCCATAGGGTCAGAATTGCACAGACCAGAAACAAAGTCTAGAGGTTTCAAAACCAACCGTTGCAAAAAACAAAATTTTTTCTTGCGCCATGCCCCCCAAAAAATCAAAACAGGGGGCTACTGAATAGGTACAATTTGTAGAATACCTGAATCCGTGAGTAATCTAATGAAAATTTATATAATATATTGAAAATAAAGAAAAAATCATAATTTTATCTTTCACCCATTGGGTGAAGAATGAGAAGAAAGATCACATGCAAAAATATTCAATAATTTATATTAATTACAAAATCGATAATATTATTTTATTTTTAAATTATAATAAATTATTCACGGATTCAGGTAAACTTTTATACCTTGAGCAAGGCATCACATAAGTGCGAGGAGGAGTGCATGTCTTTTCGTAAAGATAGTGAATCAGAAGGTGAATGTCATGTCATTGTTGAAAAGGAAATCAAGGAGCCGGATCGCTATCAGGTTCTAATGCTGAACGATGATTATACAAGCATGGATTTTGTCGTGTCGGTTTTACGCACTGTTTTTTATAAAACTCATGAAGATGCTACAGCCATTATGTTGTCTGTGCATGAAAAAGGGTTTGGTCTGTGCGGCGTTTATACATTGGAAATAGCGGAGAGCAAGGTAAGTCGTGTGCATAGCATGGCGCGTGCGGCAAGCTTTCCCCTCAAATGCCGCTTGGAAAAAATTTGTTGATGGAGGAACGATGGCTAGGCATATTTTGACAATTCGAGAATTCGGTGAAGACGCCTCTTGGCTCATTGTGCAACAAGCCCTAGGCATGCCCGATGCCAAAATGCAAACTGATTTTATGACTGAGCGCGTAGCTTTGCTTATTTTTGCTCAACCTTCTTTGCCAGAACGACTCTGTGTTTCAGCTGCTGTGCGGCAAATGGGGGGGAACGTCATCTATGAAGGTAGTTTGGATATCTGGCGTTCTGAGCTATATACATTCCAGGATCAATTAATTCCAATTTTCAGCACGTTCATCAATTGCATGTATACCTATGGACTGCCTGTAACAGAAATTGACAGCAGAAGAGCAGAAGCATTGCAATTTCCTATCATCAATGCAGGCAGCCCAGGCGCTCATCCAGCCCATGCTCTCGCAGATATTGCTTGTATGCTGCGTTATTCCCGATATTTACCAAGCGTTACTTGTGCCTGTGTTGGATGCATCAATGGTACACTGCTGTCACTTATAGAGGCAACTGCTTGGTTCCCCTTTGCACTGCGAGTTGCGCTGCCTCCAAGTATCGATGCTACACCTGTGCAGGAAGCCAAGACCCGTCTGGGAAGCAAGATCACTTTGGTGGATACTCCTGAAGAAGCTGTAGCCGGAGCAAATTATGTCATGGCTGGCCCCCGCGGAAACTTGAGCGAAGAAGAATTGCAACACTGGCAACTGACTCCTGCGCTCATGGCGAAGGCAGAGAATCATGCACGCGTGATGCTCAGTGCGTCTCCTGTGCGGGCCATTCATGTAGATAAAGATATAATGGTCGGGAAAACGTCACTTTTGCATAAGCAAGCGGAAAACCGCCTTCGAGTCCACAAGCGTATGTTACATTGGGTTTTTTTGGATAATGAATAGGTGTTAACAACATATTCTGCACTAATGAGTTGTTATCATCCTGATAATAATAGAGATTTTACGATGACCGGGTGATAGACGCAACTGGGGGCATTTTTTGAAATTAAATATCTGTGGATCTAGTATTGAAGCACATGTTACTTTTCGAGAGTGACTTCATTTTATTGCAATGCAATAAAAAAATTTTTATGGTCAAAAAGGCAACTGTTACGACTTGCCTCAGCCCTTTTTCAACGATGCAATCGGGAGGATAGGATTATGCCTGTTGTACATTCCGACGCTGGAAAGTTACTCGCACCTGAAAAACTGGAAAATATTCCTGCGCTTGTGAGTGCTTATTATACAGAATTCCCTAAACCAGACGATATGTCACAACGTGTGGCATTCGGAACTTCAGGACACAGAGGAACATCTCTGTTATGCAGTTTCAATGAAGAACATATCTACGCCATTACCCAGGCCGTGTGTGAATACCGTAAGGCCCATAAAATTGATGGCCCACTTTTTTTAGGTGGGGACACTCATGCTCTTTCTGAAGCAGCCTTTCGTTCCGCCCTTGAAGTACTTGTAGCCAATGACGTCAATGTACGCATAGCCCCGAACGGAAAGTATACTGCTACACCTGCAGTCTCGCATGCTATACTCAAGTGGAACAGAGGCCGTACAAGTGGGCTGGCCGATGGTATTATTATTACCCCATCCCACAATCCTCCACGCGATGGCGGTTTCAAATACAACCCACCACATGGAGGACCAGCAGATACCGATGTCACAAAGGAAATTGAAAAACGTGCCAATGCCTATCTGGAAAACGGCAACAAGGGCGTACACATAATGCATTTGCGTTCTGCGCTCAGCTCACCCATGGTGCAAGAATATGATTATATCCGCTCCTATGTAGAGGATTTGGCTCAAGTGCTGGACATGAAAGCCATCGCGGCTTCAGGCCTTTCGTTGGGAGTAGATCCACTGGGCGGGGCGAGCTTGCAAATGTGGGAACCTATTGCCGATACATACGGAATCAACATAGAGGTGGTGAACAAAACCGTAGATCCTACATTTCGCTTCGTCCCCTGCGACAAGGACGGAAAAATTCGCATGGATTGTTCGTCCCCTTATGCCATGAGTCGACTTTTGGATATGCGTGATCGTTTCGATTTGAGCTTTGCCTGTGATCCGGATTCCGATAGGCATGGCATAGTGACTCGACGCGAGTTGATGAATCCCAATCACTTCCTCAGTGTTGCAGCCTGGTATCTCTTTCGTACTCGCAAAAACTGGCCTGTTCAGCGTGGCATTGGCAAAACACTTGTAACAAGCGCCATGCTGGACAGGGTAGGGCAGGAAGCCAAAAGGCCAATAATAGAAGTGCCAGTGGGCTTCAAATGGTTTGTGCCTTATTTGCACAGCGGGCAATGCGGCATGGGGTGTGAGGAAAGTGCTGGAGCTTCATTCCTCTGTTTTGATGGCGAACCATGGAGTACGGACAAGGACGGTCCTCTTATGTGTCTGTTGGCTGCGGAAATGACATCCGTGGAACAGGCATCACCCAGTGAACTGTATGACAAAATCACAGAGCGTTTGGGTGCCCCCGTCTATCAACGTCTGGACGCCCCGGCAGATGATACTGTGCGTGCCAAATTAAAAGCACTTACGCCAGAAAGTGTTCCGCTCAAAAAACTCGGCGATGCCCCTGTAACTGCAATATTGACTCATGCTCCGGGTAATAATGCGCCCATAGGCGGTGTAAAAGTTGTCAGCGAAAATGGATGGTTTGCCGTACGCCCCTCGGGAACAGAGGCTATTTGCAAAGTCTACACGGAGAGTTTTGTTGGCGATGAACATCTGAAGTCCATACAAAAAGACGCCCTTGATTTTTTGGAAAAGCTCTTTAAGGAAAAGTCGTAAATATCGTCTCCGAAAAAGCGACTTTTACCGAACAGGAATATCGTATGTTAAGTAAAAATGTGCAGTACGTCATCCGGGATGCTCTGATGGACGCCCATCGACGTCGTCATGACTTGCTCACTGTAGAGCATATTCTCTACGCTCTGACAAACAGTATGAAAGGGCGCATCATTCTAGAAGGTAGCGGTGCCAGCGTCCCGGTACTCCGTGAACAACTTGAGGAGTTTTTTCATCATGAGATTGAAACTGTAAGTTTGGATCGTCCTTTTGAAGTAGTTCAAACAGAAGGTGTTCAGCGTGTCTTGGAACGAGCCATGGCGCATATTCGTACTGCTGGGCGTGACACCGTAGAGCTAGGAGATCTGCTTGTTTCCATAATGGATGAAGAGCAAAGTTACGCTCACTTTTATTTGCGTAAACAAGGTGTGGAAAGGGTAGATGTCTTGACGTTTATATCGCATGGCATGGAGGATGGAAATGGCTCCAAAGGTGTTGTTGAGCAGGCGGAAAGTGTCAATGATTTGAAAGGCAACCCCTTAACACTTTATGCGACAGACCTGACTGCTCGTGCGCGTGAAGGCAAGATAGACCCGCTTGTGGGCCGAACCGTTGAATTGGATCGAGCCATAGAAGTGCTTTGTCGTCGACGCAAAAACAATCCACTTTTTGTGGGTGATCCCGGAGTTGGGAAAACTGCCCTGGCTGAGGGCTTGGCGCTACGCATTACATCTGGAGATGTGCCCGAAATTTTTGTCAAAACGAAAATCTATGCGTTGGACATGGGCCTTTTATTGGCAGGTACGCGCTACCGTGGAGACTTCGAGGCACGCCTGAAAGCTGTGATTCACAAGCTCAAGAAAGAAAATGATGCTATTTTGTTTATCGATGAGATACATACAATCGTTGGGGCTGGATCTACATCCGGTGCATCAATGGATGCTTCCAATTTGTTGAAACCAGTACTGGCAAATGGCGAGCTGCGATGTATTGGTTCGACTACCTATGAGGAATATCGTAATCATTTCGAAAAAGACCGTGCCCTGGCCCGTCGCTTTCAGCGTATCGATATTGCCGAACCAAACTCTAAGGAATGTTTGGCAATTCTGGAAGGTTTGGAAATGCGATATGCTGATTACCACCACGTGCGATATAGTCCTTCTTCACTCAAGGCCATGGTAGATCTAACAGCGCGCCATGTTCGTGACCGTCTATTGCCAGATAAGGCCATTGATGTAATGGATGAAACAGGAGCGGCAGTGCGGCTAGCGCGGGGGGTGAAAGGAACTTCGCAAAGGGATGCTGTTCCTATGGTTGGAGTAGCTGATGTAGAACGTATTGTGGCACGCATGGCAGGCATTCCTGTCCGCACAGTTTCAGGCAAGGAACGTAATCGCTTGGCTGCATTGGAGAAAAATCTCAAGGATATTGTCTTTGGTCAGGATGAGGCAATCGAACTTGTTGTCCGAGCTATTTTGCGTTCACGTGCAGGTCTTTCGCAAGAGCAAAGACCAACCGGTTCCTTCCTTTTCTACGGACCAACAGGCGTTGGCAAGACGGAAGTAGCTCGCAGTCTCGCAAAACTTATGGGAGTAGAATTTCTTCGCTATGATATGAGTGAATATATGGAAAAACATGCAGTTTCCCGTCTTATCGGCGCTCCTCCGGGGTACGTCGGTTTTGACCAAGGTGGATTGCTCACCGAAGCCGTAAGAAAAGCTCCTTATTCTGTTATTTTGTTGGACGAAATCGAGAAGGCACATCAAGATATTTTTAATGTTCTCTTGCAGGTCATGGACTATGCCACGCTTACGGATAATACCGGACGAAAGACAGATTTTTCACATGTTATCCTGATCATGACCTCCAATGCTGGAGCTTTCGAGATGTCGCGCCATTCAATGGGATTTGGAGGAATGCCAACCTTGGATGCCGTACACAAAGGACTCAAGGCGGTAGAAAATACATTCAGTCCAGAATTTCGTAACCGTTTAGATGCCTTGATACCATTTGCCAGTCTATCAGAAGATATGATGTTACGCATAGTAAATAAATTTATTAAAGAAATAACTACCAGTCTACAAAAGCGCAATGTGTCGTTGATCGTGACGGACAATGCTAGACATTGGCTGGCGCATAAAGGCTTTGACCCTATCATGGGAGCCCGGCCTTTGCGTCGTCTGATACGGACAGAGCTGGAAGACCGGCTTGCAGAAATTTTGCTTTTTGGCAAACTTAAAAAGGGAGGGATTGCGCGTTTTTCTGTCAATAATGATGTTTTGGTACTGGAAAGCAAGAGTAATCGTAAGGAACTCATGAAGCCTGAACTAGACGATGGGTAAAACTCGCTTACTACATTCACGCTTCTATTTTGCTAACAGCACCCAGGCTGGTCCTTTGGCGTCAAGAAAGCTGGCCACAAAATTTCCATGAGAGTCACTTCCACAAAAAATATCTATGCGATTGCGCTTAATGGCACCACCTACGTCCTGAGCAAAACCTATGCCTCGCAAGGGAACACTGCCTTTTTTTTCGTTCGGCACGTTGACGCCGTAAGCCACGATAGCTCCCATGGGGATAAAGTTTTTGTCTGTCGCCAACGACAGCCAATCATCTACCGTATAGCCCATGGCGCCTACAGAACCTTGTGTTCCGAATTTGAAAAAGACGTAGCTGGGATTTTCATTGAGAATTTCCCGCACACGTCCTGGATTTTTTTTGAACCATTCGCGTTGTTCGAAAATATCGCCACGCTTGAGCAAGCCCTTTTCACGCATAATGCGTCCGGAACTTTTGTATTTGTGGCCATTTTGACCGGCGTAATTGACAAAGGCTTGTGTGCCATCGTCGAATTGCAAGCGACCAGAACCTTGAATTTCTAGAAAAAAAACGTCAACAGGATCAGCGGCCCATGCCAGCTCCAGTCCCTTGCCTGCTAAAATTTGTTGTTCTTCAATAGTTCGGCGGTCATAATATTTACCACGCCGGGCTATGATTTTATGCAAATCGGGCGGGGTCTTATAGATTGCTTGAGGGTATCCGGGTTTGCGCGTTCGGCTTGCGCGCAGTGTAGGTTCATAGTAGCCTGAATACATGATGCCGCCGTCAATTTCAACCCAGCGAAAATTCTCTAACAAAAGATGTGGTTCAGCATCGAGCTTCGGCAACAAATCTCTCAGGCGTGTGAGTGTTTTCGTAAGGTCTCCCCATGTAAGGGAAAGCCCTGGCCTCTTCACAGCTAAAGTATTTTGCGGTTTGCGCTTGACGTAGAGCAACGACTTGCGCACACTTGGGGCCAGATTTTTCCAGCTTGTCAAATTTTGATTGTGCGGTAAAAGATTGGCAACGAACACTTCCGGACTTTCAAAACCTACCAGTGGCAGAGACGATCCCTCTTCTGGTGTAGATTTTTTTGCACAGGCGCAAAGTTCGACGGCTATCAGCAATGATAAAGCGAGGAACTGCACCTTCCGCATAATGGAGTGACAAATCTTTCCGTACTGTAAAATCCGCAGAGCTATCGTATGCATGAACAATTTCCGACTCCTGATATTTGGCAGCAGCACCGCATTTCCTACGGAGAAACGGATGCAATGGGCGTCCTTTATTATGCGGAATACCTGCATTTATTTGAACGATCGCGCAATACCTACATCCGTGCCTGTGGCATGAGCTACAGAACAATTGAAAAACGAGGACTTTACCTGCCTGTGCGTGAGGCGCAATGCCGTTATCGAATGCCCGCTAGATACGACGATCTCGTGCATGTGCGTACGGCCATCAGCGAATTCCGCAGGGCATCTCTGCGCTTTGTATACGAGTTATGGAATGAGAACAAGTCACAATTGTTGGCTACTGGAACGACTCAACACGCACTTATCAACGCGGAAGGACGCCCTGTACCCCTACCAGACTGGTTTCGAGAACTTACCCCCCTTAGATCAAAATAAATTTACCTGTAAATTGAAAAGGAATCAAGATTGTAGTATATGCGAATTGTTTTAAAAACCATAAACGTTAACTAACGTCGATTTACGTTTTCCTCACTATTACCGTAAAGGTGAACCTGATTTGATTGCAAAGAAAAAATTCTTTTTGGGTTGTTTGTCCTGTAATAACGGATAAATAAGCTATTATACCATGCCTTATCATCCATTGATTTAGCTTGAAAAAACATGTAGGCGAAGCAAAGGAGGTTCCCTATGAAGAAGCCCATTGCATTATCTGATCTGAGCGAGTTCGCAGAGTTCATTCCAAGCGGTTTTTTGGCTTACAACGCGGACGACGGTTGTATACTGTTCGCGAACGACCGCATGCTGGCGCTTTGCGGCTGCACCACACAGGAGGAATTTCAAACTCTCTCCAAAGGCACATTCAACGGTCTCATCCATGCCGATGATGCGAATGATGTCCAAAAAGCCGTTGCGGAGCAGTCGCGTAAGGAATCCGGTGCGTTCAGTCATATAAATTTCCGCATTATCCGAAAGGATGGTGAAACCGTTTGGCTTGAAGCCGAAGGTGGCTTCTTGCGAGACCAGCATCTTGGCTGCGGCGTCTACTATGTGTTCATACGCGATATAACAGACAAACGCCAGGCTGAAGAAGAAGCGCGTCAAGCTACAGAGGGTATGCTCAAGGAAAAACGGTGGAGAGAAGCCCGCGATGTTTTCCTGGCCAGCATGTCTCATGGCCTGCGCACTCCTATGAATGCCATCATGGGTTATGCTTCTCTTGCCCTGCGTCATATGTGGGATGCTAGTAAAGTCCGTGAGGATATAGGGCATGTCCAGGATGCTGGCAGGCAAATGCTCACCTTGGTGGATGACATTCTTGAGATCGGTCAAATCAATGCTCAGGGTGTGGAACTGACGCCAACATGTGTACATCTTAGTCAGGAACTTCAGAGAGCATACAACGCAGCAAGCGAAATGATCCGAGGTAAAGGCCTGGATTTCGTGTTTGATGTCCAGGGCGTAGATGATGAAGTTATGTTGGATTCAGGGAAATTCCAGCGGGTCATGGCCAATCTACTATCCAATGCCGCCAAATTTACTCCTACTGGCGGTAAAGTGACCCTTTCAGCCAGCAAAGGGGAAGTTTCTTCCACATCGCTTGCCCGCTATCACATCAAAGTCGCTGATACGGGTACAGGCATGGATCCAGCCTTTGTAGACAAGGCATTCGAGGCTTTTCAGTGCGAAACAGCACCTGGTGAAGGAAGCCTGTCTGGGGCTGGTATTGGCTTGGCAAGCGCCCGCAAATTCGTTGAGGCCATGGGTGGAAGTATTGCCTTGGAATCGGTAAAGGGCCAGGGTACAGTAGTTTCCGTGGATCTACCACTCACGCTGGGCGTAGAACGACGCCATGAGCAACCCGCACGTGCAACGACCTATTCTCGTTGGGAAGACTCAGAAAAATCCCGCGTCCTACTTGTGGAAGACATGGAAGTCAACCGAATGCTTGCTGCCACTATTTTGGAAGAAGCCGGATTTTTGGTTGAAATGGCCATGGACGGACGGGATGCCGTTGATCTCGTGGCCGAAAAACCTGCTGCATACTACGACATCATCCTTATGGATATTCAAATGCCCATTATGGATGGTTACGAAACCGCTCGGGCCATCCGCGCTATGCCACGAGAAGATGCCAGGAATATACCCATCATCGCGCTCAGTGCAAACGTGAGCGATGATGACCGTCGTAAAGCCCTCGAAAGTGGTATGAACGGACATCTATCCAAACCTTTGGACATTGCCGTGATGATCGCTGCCATCAACAAGCAGCTTGCGGTCAGAAGAACCGCCATCTAAAAATGATAGGATAGGCCCGGCTCCTTCATTATTGAACATCAACTGTTCAATGATGTACGTCAAAAAAGCGGGAGCCGGGTCAAAAGAGACAATGACAAATTTCTACCGATTCTGCACAGATATATTCATAACGACGTGTATTGATTACACTTGCAAAGGAGATTACTGAGCAAATTTATCTATAAATAAGTATTTTTCAGTTCCATCGCAAGAGCTTCACCCTGTGTTCCACCGCCTGCCATGCGAGCCAGTTCCGCAAGTCGCTCTGAGTTATTTAGAGGTGTACAAAGTGTAGATGTTGAACAGTCACGGATAACCTTGATAATCTGGAAATGTTTGCGGGCACGTACCGCTAATTGAGGCCAGTGTGTAATAAGTATTATTTGTCGCTTCGACGCTAAATCAGATAGTTTTTCTGCAAGCTTATTCAACGTCAAGCCCCCCACACCTGCATCAACTTCATCAAAAAGAAATGTAGCTGATTCATTATCCTTCTGTATACTTGTCAGAGCTAGAAGAAAGCGGGAAAGTTCTCCACCAGAGGCAATTTTGTCCAAAGCTTGCTCTGGTTGACCTGGATTGGGAGCCCAAAGAATTCTTCCACGTTCATCTATCACACCCGGCCAAATTTCATATGGCACAAAATCCGGTATAACACGTACTGCCTCAGAAAAACCAAGTTGTCGCAGTTCATTCTCTAGTGCTTTAGCAGTTTTAACAGCGGCATTACGTCTTAAAGGCTTGATATTTGTCACAATATCGGTCAATTCATTCTTTAGTGCTTTTTCTTCTTTCTCCATTTGACGTACATTGAGCGCGCAGAGATCAAGGAAAGAGAGATTTTCAGCAATTTCCTTGCGCAGTGACAATATTTCCGGCAAAGTTCGATGCAGTTTACGCTTGAGATTGGCCAAAGCAAAAAGACGTTCTTCTACACGATCCATGTCGTCATTTTCATCTATGTCTTTTATGAAAGCAGGATGGCGTAATCTGCTGTCTAGATATTGTATTTGCTGCCGCAGTGTTGCAATACTCTCTTTATCCGTTTCAAAACAGGCATCTTCAGAACTTATCGTGGACAAAATTTTTTCAAGACGATTCAACTGATCAAGGATACCATGTTGTTGCCCGTCGCCATGCAATAGGGCTAGAGCATGATCATAATTTTTACGCAAATGTTCTATGGCACGCACATTTGTGCGAAGAATTTCTAAACGTTCTTCTTCACCTTCTTCAGGAGCAATTTTGTCGATTTCTTCTTGTTGCATTTCCATTAATTCACGTTTTTCGGCGAGAGAAGACTGACGTTCTAGCAAAGCGTTGCGCTTAGCTGCGTGATCATGCAGTGCGGCAAGCAAAAATTCACGGCGTTCTGTTAGTTCTTCGCAATGCATGTCACGTTCTAGCAAATCAGCCTGAAAGGATGCTTGCATGAGCTTTTGTTGTGCATGTTGGCTTGTAAATACTACCAACTTGGGGCGTAAATCACGCAAATAATCTTGTGAGTGGAGTTCATCGTTAACGTAAATGCGGCTGCGACCACTTTCTGATGCAAGCTCGCGCCGTAAATGTAAATCTCGTTCAGAGAAATGGAACACGGCTTCAACAGAAGCTCGCTTCGCACAACTTCTTACCATATCAGAGGAAAGCTTATCTCCCAACAAAAAACCAAGAGCTTTAAGGATAAAACTTTTCCCAGCACCAGTTTCACCTGTGAGGACGTTCATTCCCGCCTCAAATTCTAGCTCCATGTCATCTATGAGAGCCAAATTTCTTATACGAAGATATTCAAGCATATCACACTACAGAAGGTATAAATGCGAGTATTCTATTTTTTATTTCAAACGTGGATCAAAATAGTCACGCAGGCTCTCTCCCAATAAATTATACCCCAACACTGTGACAAGAATAGCCAACCCTGGAAAAAGTGAAAGCCACGGTGCTGTTTCTATAACGGATTTACCATCCAAGAGCATATTTCCCCAACTCGCTGTAGGAGGTTGTACTCCAAGCCCTAAAAAACTCAAGCTGGACTCTGTTAAAATGGCCCCAGCAACTCCAAGTGTAGCCGTGATCAGTACAGGAGCAAGTGTATTTGGTAAAATATGAAAAAAAAGAATACGCAGTATAGAGCTTCCTGCCAAACGGGCCGCTGAAATAAATTCACGTTCTCGTAAGCTAAGTGTTTCTGCGCGCACTAGCCTAGTTACGCCCATCCAGGAAGTCAAACCTATGACAACCATAATATTAGTTAAATTGGGTTCTAAAAAAGAGATAACAGACAAGATAAGGAAAAATGAAGGGAAACAAAGCATTATGTCAACTATGCGCATAATGCATTCATCTATCCATGAGCTGAAGTAGCCGCTAACCATGCCTAGTATTGTGCCAATGCTGATGGAAATGCTGACGGATACAAAACCGACCCATAGAGATATACGACCACCATAGAGTAAACGAGACAGAATATCACGTCCCAAGCGGTCTGTACCAAGCCAAAAAAGAGAAGATGGTGGCTCTAAAATATGATCCAAATGCAATACATCTGGATTATAAGGGGCAATAATGGGAGCGAGCAGCGCGGCGAGTGTCATAGCGAGAACAATAGTGAGGCCAAGGATGAGCATAATGTCGCGGCTTAACAAATTTTTTATGAGTTGTCGGAAACGCATTAGGAAGTTTTCCTCCCTACACGTATGCGAGGATCAGCGAGTCCATAGCATATGTCTGCCAAAATATTGCCTGTTAAAGTAAGGATGGCACCCAAAACTAGATTTCCCATAATCATGGTATAATCACGTGCCATGACTGCACCATAAAAAAGTTGGCCCAAACCGGGAAGAGCAAAAATGGATTCTATAATGACACTTCCACCAATAAGTCCTGGCACAGATAGCCCTAATAAGGTGATAACTGGCAATAAGGCATTGCGAAGTGCGTGATGTATAATAACAGTATGGCTGCTCAGGCCTTTTGCCTTTGCGGCAAGGATATAATCTTGTTGTAATGTCTCAAGCATACAGGCCCGCATATAGCGCGACATAGCCGCTAATCCACCTATAGTATAAACAAGAATAGGGAGAGTCAAATGTTTTATAATATCTAAAATTTTATCCAGCATCTCAAGTTGATCAAAATTCACAGAAGTAAGGCCAGAAATGGGGAAAAAATGCATTTCTATTCCAAAAAACATCATGAGTAGTAAGGCAAGCCAGAAAGAGGGCATGGCAAAGCCAAGAAAAACCAAAACTGTTATCGTTTTATCTACAAATGAATTGCGCTGGCAAGCCGAAAATATACCTACCGGTATCGAGATAATCAAGGTGAGCATAAGAGAAACGACGTTCATACCCACAGTGAGGGGGAGGCGTTCCATAATCTTCGTTAAAACCGGTCGAGAGTCGGACGACATGGAATTGCCGAAATCCATGTGAATCAAACGGACAAGCCAATCACAGTATTGTACATACAAAGGTCGGTTCAGACCGTATATTGTTTCCAGACGTTGCCGTGCAACTGTTCCAGCCAATGGGTTGAGCGTTGTTTCCATATCTGTAGGTGAGCCAGGCGCCAAATGGATAACCCAAAAGCTGATGATTGTTATGCCCCACAATACAAAAAGCATCCACAATACTTTTTTGAAAAGACGAAGTACGAACCTAGAAAAGTGCGACGAAGTGCAAAAGAAATGATAGAAGGCTTTCATGGGCCGAACTTACTCCGTGCGAATCATCCATTGTCGCATTCCATATACCTCTTTTTCCCAATTGTGTGAAAGACGTAACTTGAGAAAACGTGCATACAAATTGTCTATCAGAGAAACGCACATCTCTAAAAGATAAAATTTTTCAAGCAATAAAGCATCTGGCTCTTGATCTTCATCATCTGATCTCTCCAACTTTGGAGTTGTAAGGCTGTTTAGGCAAAAATTTTCTGCTTTAAGAACAACTTGGAATGCCAAATCATCTTTTTCAAGGCGTAATAGTGCGCGACTAACCTTTTTGCCCATCCCCAAGCCGAAACGCGCTTCACGCAGAGGTGAGCCAGTGCCAGACACAGTAGCTGTTTCGCGCGTTTCACCTACACCTCCTTCAACAACGATGCGCTGTTCCATGGAAATAGAAAATGGATTGCCTTCAGAGTCTGTAAAAGTTTCTGGCGCATTATCACTCTGATACCAGAGCCACGTCAAAAATTCCTGACCCAAAATAGAATCAATTGATTCTCCACGATAGGGCATAACCATCAAGGATCTCCATATATTCGTCAAGAAGTGATTGTAAATTGTGTAGCTTCAAGTTTGTCAAGCTGTACTTGAGCATCTTCACCAAGCATAGAATTAGCTAAATTATATGGAGTCATTTGTTCGAGGTGAAGATCAAATGTATTAAAAAAGTGTTCCATAAATAGATCAATCATTTTAGATTGTGTAGAGGCAAACCAGACTTCATTTTTTGTGGTTGCCCAAAGAACATTGAATTCGCCTGGAATAGGTAAAAAACGCGAACGTAGGCGAAGTAAAACCTGTTCTTTAATTTCTTTTTTTCTCTCACGAGAGATAAATTTTTTTCCTTGCTCGGATATTCGATTTTTTTCATCAATCAAGGCTAGAGACAAATGTTTTTTTATCACAGCTACAGGTATACGGCGTAGATCCTGCCGTAAAGAAAAAACAATATATGCTCCTTTTTGGGGTGGAGTTGATGACCATTCACTATCTAGCATATTCTCGAAATTGACCCAGCCATGAGCTTCCATTTCGAGAGTGTCATCAATATCACGAAATGCAGCTTGCTTTAATTTGAGAATAATTTGCGCCAAGAGTTCCTCAGATACAGGGTCTATGATTTTGAAACGTGTAAAACTACAAGATCGTGAGGCAAATCCCATGGGATAATTTCCTTAATAAATTTAAAAACGAGCAATTGATGTATTTTATGTCAGAGATGGAATTGGGGCAAGTAGAAGTGTTTGAGAAATTTTGAGAAATAATGTCACATAATGATAATTATGTAAACTTTATTCATTGATATTTGAATATGTTGTCTTTAAGATACTTTAATTGGTGCTTAAGGTTCACTCGCATATTTTTCGCGTGTACAAAAAAATGTCTTGACAAAACTCTTTAACATAAATATCTTGTTTTCGTTGGGTTGTCGTTCAATTGGCAGGACGGCGGATTCTGGCTCCGCTAATCAAGGTTCGAGTCCTTGCAACCCAGCCAAAAATTTTTTAAAGTCCCCATCGTCTAGTCGGCCCAGGACAACGGCCTTTCACGCCGTCAACAGCGGTTCAAATCCGCTTGGGGACGCCAAGAAAATCAAGGGCTTACGGGAAAACATCTCGTAAGCCCATTTTCTTTGCTAGCAGTATTCCGCTCGCTGCTCAAGACGACTTTTTAACGTCTTTCCTGAAAAAAACATCGTGTTATGGCGGCAGAAAGAAACTGCAATCTCAATTGCAGCCGCAAATTTTTCAAGAGCTGCACTCTGCGCCGATAGGCGTCCTACTCCATGCCCTGTTCCATATCTATACCTTACTTACGTTCAGCTCACTGTTGACCCCTTCCCTTTGCAAGGATACAAGTACCTATGAAAATATCATTGCGCATGTTGTGTCTAACTGCGGAGGATGTATGTCAAAGGCACTGATTCTCGGAGGAGACACCGGCCTACTTGGACAGGCGTTGACAATGGTGCTTGACAAATCTAACTGGAATGTTGAGACTCTTGGTCGTCGTAATGGCAATCTTCTTGATCCCCAGTTTCTTCAAGCATCTCTTGAGAAAATCAGTCCAGATGTGGTCTTCAACGCCGTCGCGTGGACAGCAGTTGATGATGCAGAGGATCATCCAGAAGAGGCTGGAATACTCAACCGCACGTTGCCCCATTCCTTGGCGAGAATACTGAGCAAAAGCAAAACGTTCCTTGTACATATCAGCACTGATTTTGTCTTTAGTGGCGCAGGATACACACCACACAAGGAAGAAGACGAGCCGCAACCGACGTCGGTATATGGTCGTACCAAATTGGAAGGCGAAAAGGCAGTTCTGGCCTTAATACCAGAACGCTCTTGCATCGTGCGTACGGCATGGTTGTTTGGTCCCGGACGAAAAAATTTTGTCGATACAATTATATCCGCTTGTAAACACCGTGACACTATCAAAGTAGTTCATGACCAAACAGGTTCCCCTACATATACATTGGATCTTGCTCATTGGTGTCGCGTTATAGCTGAGAAACGAGCTTCTGGTATCTGGCATGCAGTCAATAGCGGTCAGGCGTCGTGGTGTGAGCTAGCCTGTGAAGCCGTATCTCTGGCAGGAGCCTCTTGCCGTGTTGAACCCATTGCCACTTCTGAATGGCCACAAAAAGCCAAACGTCCCGTGTTCTCTGTGCTGGACAATGGTAAGCTTGCAGCATTGATAGGAAAGCCGCCACGCCCTTGGACGCAAGCCCTTCGAGAGTATATTTTCAGCACATATTTACCAGCCCAGCAAGGAGAAGATGCATGCTAAAGGCAGCATTGTGCCTTTGTCGAAATTATTTTCATTTTCCTTTAGGTAAAAAGAAAACCTTGTACAGTCTCAACAGTATGCACCTGTTGCGGAAAAGAATTCTGTGGACTGTTATGCAAGGGCTTTTCCTGCGTCTGGAACAAATACTGTTTTTCCGCCACCTTACGGCCAGTGTGGCAGTGCCAGCAGCGGCTACCCTTCTCTTAGTCTTGGGCATGACAGTGCCCTACGCAGCGGCAAGACCACGCACGATGGACGATTTAGGCAAAATATCCGAAAGGTTGCTTTCGACTGGAGTCGAGTATGGTGCCATACCGTCACTCTACCGTCCTCAATACAATCGTATCCAGGATGGTAACTTGAGTAGCAGTGATGAGGAGATTGTTTTTGTTGTTTTGCTGCCCGACGGACCTCGCATCTATCCGCAACGCATCATGGTTTGGCATCAAGTAGTGAACGAAATCGTGGATGACATGGCCTATGCCATTACCTATTGCCCCACCACGGGCACACTTATGGCTTATGATGCTTCCATGTCTGGACTAAACCTCATTTTTGACACGGAAGGACGCATTGTGGATGGTAATAGCGTTCTCATAGATCGCAACTCTGGAAGTCTCTGGCTCCAGGAGACTGGCATGGCATTTGCTGGACCACTGATGGGACGTGGACTTCCCATGTTGCCCGTTTTCTGGACAAACTGGGGTGCCGCAAAACGCATTTTCCCTAAAGCTCTCGTACTTTCAAAGCCTGCGGGCAATCGTCCGTACGGGCGCGATCCCTATGGTAGCTATCAACGCAAGGATAGCTATTACCACAACGACAAGCTTATTTATCCCGTAGAAAGGCTGGACAGACGCTTCCATCGTAAAACCCCCATGCTCTGCCTAGAGCATCAGGGATATCTCGTAGCTATCGACATCGGCTATGTGAAAAAAAAAGGTGCGGTCAATTTTTTCATGGGGCCGAATGCCCTGCTGGCCGTCTATGACCAAAATCTTGCTGTCGTTCGCATTTTCAACCGACAGGTCTGGGCAGAACCTTTCCTTTTCATACTCCATCAGGGTAAACTCATGGACATTGCCACACGCAGCATCTGGGAACCAAGCACCGGTGTGGCCATTTCAGGCAACATGAAAGGTGCATCCATGACACAGTATTATGGAAGCTATTCCATGTGGTTCGCCTGGTACAGTATAAATCCCGAAACACTTGTGATTCCAGGACCTGGAGAGGTTTCAGACAAACTGATATCAGTCGATCCTCCTGGTCATGATACGAAATAAGTCAGTTTCCATGTCACAGAAAGCCCCATAACCGCATGAAGGCATCTACATATTTCAAACTGTCCTGACATCTACCAAAAGTGAATGAAATGTAATGAATAACATCAATGTTTCCGTAAGTATTACTTCGCATGAACAATGGTTTGCCTCTTATGTTGCCAAAGAACGCGTCAAAGAAGAAGGAGATGCTTCCCCTATTGATCTGAAGCGCGAACACACCATGTCAGTCCTCGACAATGCACGAAGAATCGTTGAGAATGAAGGTTTTTGCGCTTCGCTTTCCCGTGCGTGCTTGCTGGCCGCCCTTTACCACGATGTAGGTCGCTTTGAGCAATATTTACGTTTTCACACCTTTCGTGACAAAGAATCCTGCAATCATGGACAACTAGGAGTGCGCATTCTCAAAAAAGAAGGTCGTCTAGCCGAAGAAAGTCCTCTTGTGCGCAAACTTGTCCAGACCGGTGTGGGACTCCATAACCGGTTCACTCTGCCTGCGCACATTCCTGCTGATGCAGCTCTGGTCACCAATGTTGTGCGCGATGCAGATAAACTGGACATACTGCGCGTCATGCATGAGCATTTGAATGGTTCAAGTGTATACAATCCCACTGTGATATTGCAGCAACCTGACGACGCGACCATTGCCGGAGAAGGTATCCTCGCTGCCGTACGCGAGCGCCGCGTAGCAGCCTATACCGACCTACGTTGTGTCAATGATCTCCGTCTGTTACTCGCCACATGGTTCTACGATCTGCACTTCACATCTTCTCATCGCATGTTTTTGAAAAATGGACATGCGCTGGCACTGCTACGCGGCCTGCCCGACGGCACGCCGCAAGCTCCCCTGCGTGACGTTTTGATTCAAGAACTCACCCTTGCCGATGATTTATGAAGAGCAGCGCTTATAAAATTTTTTGACAGCCCTCGTGGAGGTTAATGCATGACTGATTTTGTCCACCTGCATTGCCATACTGAATATAGTCTGCTTGACGGCGCTATCCGCATCAAGGATGCCTGCATTCGTGCCAAGGAGCTTGGTATGAGTGCCTGTGCCATCACGGATCACGGGAACATGTACGGTACAGCATATTTTTTTCAGGGCTGCAAGGATGTGGGCATCAAGCCTATTTTCGGCTGTGAGGTCTATGTCTGTCACAATCATGCGGATAAGAGTTCAGATTCACCCCTTGCACGCATACGTCATCATCTCATCCTCCTCGCTCGGGATATGACGGGGTATCATAATTTGGTCAAACTTGTTACTGCTGGCTATTTGCAGGGCTTTTACTACAAACCACGTGTGGACAAGGTCTTACTTCGCAAATATGCCGAAGGTCTGACATGCCTTTCTGCCTGCATTGCAGGTGAAATTCCCAAGGCTGTTCTCGCACATCAGATGGACAAAGCCCGCGATCTCGCACGCGAATATGCCTCCATCTATCCCGGCCATTTCTATCTGGAACTCCAATCCAACGGACTACAATCACAAGAATTGGTCAATACGGCCCTTATGGAATTGGCCGAAAGTGAAAACCTGCCTTTGGTAGCGACCAATGATTGCCACTATCTCAATAAGGAAGACGCCGAAGCGCATGAGGTGCTGCTCTGCATACAGACGCAGACAACCATGAACGATCCGAAGCGCATGAAATTCAACACCAATGAACTGTACTTCAAATCCTCCGAAGACATGGAGAACGCATTTTCACATGTGCCAGAAGCGCTTGCTAATACCATGCGCATTGCTGAAGAATGTCAAGTAGAACTGGATTTCGGCCATCACTATTTTCCTGCCTACAAATTGTCCAAGGGCATGAGCCTGGAGTCGGAATTTCGCAAGCTCGCCGAAGAAGGTTTGGAACAACGTCTCGCGACGCATCCCGATCGTGACAATATTGACAAAAACGTTTATCGAGATCGTTTGCAATACGAGTTGAAAGTCATCCTGGAAATGGGCTTTCCAGGGTATTTTCTTATAGTTCAGGAATTTATCAATTGGGCAAAGAATCATAAAGTTCCTGTGGGTCCCGGTCGTGGTTCGGCTGCAGGTTCACTGGTTGCCTGGGCGCTGCGCATTACCAACCTGGATCCCCTACCCTACAATTTACTGTTCGAGCGCTTTCTAAATATAGAACGCGTCTCACTTCCCGATATCGATGTAGATTTCTGCGAACGTCGCCGCAACGAAGTCATTAAACATATGGTCGATACCTACGGTGCGGATTCAGTGGCGCAAATCACCACGTTTGGTACTATGAAAGCCAAGGGAGTTGTCCGTGATGTGGGACGAGCCTTAGGTATGAGTTTTGCGGAAACGGACAAAATCGCCAAACTGGTACCTGCAGACATCAATATCACCATTAAAGATGCCTTGGATAGAGAGCCGGATCTGGCCCAGACGTACAAAACGGATCCTGGGGTCAAGCATCTTTTGGATACAGCGCAACGTCTGGAAGGACTGGCACGTCATGCATCTACCCATGCGGCTGGTCTTGTCGTATCGGACAAACCCATGGTGGAATACCTGCCCCTCTACCTAGGCAAGCATAATGAACTGGTTACCCAGTTTGACGGTCCCATGACCGAAAAAACAGGACTTGTCAAATTCGATTTCCTTGGCCTCAAGACAATGACTCTTATTCAAGATGTATTGGATAATATTGCTCTGCAAGGCAAAACGCCACCCGATCTAGATGTTCTTCCCCTCACCGATGATGAAACATACGACCTATTTTCTCGAGGAGATACCGACGGTGTTTTCCAAGTTGAAAGCTCTGGCATGCGTCAGTACCTGCGCATGCTCAAACCTTCCTGCTTTGAAGACATCATCGCCATGCTTGCCCTATACCGTCCTGGACCTTTAGGTTCTGGCATGGTGGATGAATTCATTAAGCGCAAGCACGGTCAGGTGCCTGTCGTCTACCCTCATGAATCTCTTGAGGATTGTCTGCGTGATACCTATGGTGTTATCGTCTATCAAGAACAAGTCATGCAAATTGCGCAAATTATTGCCAATTATACATTGGGAGGAGCTGACTTGTTGCGCAGAGCCATGGGCAAGAAGAAAGCCGAGGCCATGGCTAAGGAACGTATCAACTTTGTTGCTGGAGCGGCGAAAAACAGCATTAGTGAGGACAAGGCAAATGAAATTTTTGATTTGATGGAAAAATTTGCCCAATATGGTTTCAATAAGTCGCATTCCGCTGCATATGCGCTTATTTCCTATTACACGGCCTATCTCAAAGTGCATTACAAAGAAGAATTCATGGCTGCTTTATTGACTTCTGAAATAGGCAACCAGGACAAGCTGCTCAAATATGTTTCCTGCTGCAGGGATATGAATATTTCTGTAGCTCAAGCATCAGTAAACGTCAGCCGTCGAGAGTTCACAGCCCACGACGGCCAGGTTGTCTTCGGTTTGGGGGGTATCAAAAATGTCGGTGATGAAGCCATAGGTGAAATTGTGGAAGCACGTCTAGGCAACGGCCCGTACAGCTCTCTCCTCGATATGTGTTGTCGTGTAAATCTGCGTAAGGTCACACGACGAGTTCTGGAATCCCTTGTCAAGGGAGGAGCTTGCGATTGTTTTGGTGTCCCCCGTGCGGCATTGTTGGCAGCCTTGGATATCGTAGTATCTCGTGCGCAGAAAAATGCAAAGGACAAAACATCCAAACAGATTTCACTGCTTGCCATGTCTTCTTCTAAAGACGCCGAATCCCTTCCCGGTATAGGTATAGACTGTCCGGAAGCATCCATTGCCGAAATGCCTGACGACGAAAAACTTCAAGCCGAAAAAGACGCCCTTGGTTTCTACCTCACAAGTCACCCCTTGCAACCATTTAGTCGTGAAATAGACCGCCTAAGGCTAACAAAACTTAAAGATACACATGACCTTTGCCCAGAGGCAGAAATTCGATGTGCTGTATTGGTGACCAACATCAAAGAAATAATCACCAAATCAAAAGGGGAACGCATGGCATTTGCTGATATTGAAGACCTTACAGGGCACGGAGAGGTGATTTTCTTCCCCGAAGTATATACTTCTTGTCGTAATTTGTTGCACTCTGACCAACCCATCTGTCTGACGGCCCGATTGGACAAACAGCAAACGAAAAATACCAATGCTCATGGCATTGACGACAATAATGAAGATACGCTGCCCGAAACCAGACTGCTTGGATTGAGTGCTGTTTCTCTCATAGATATTTGTGGAAAAAGCGATGCTCCCATCAGAATCCATATCCCCCAAAACCGGTTGGGACGCGATGATATGCTCGCCCTGCGCAACATTCTGGAAAAATTTGCAGGGACTGTAGAGGCGTATGCCGAAGTCCATCTTGATGGACATATGTGTGTGTTGCACCTTGACTCTGCCCTCAAGGTGTCACCGGGGCCTGAGCTGGAAAGGGCATTAACTGCATGGGCATCGTAAGTTTTTGCCGAAAAATACCCTTTAATTTTATTACGAGATGATGTAGGCCGTAACGCAAAGAATCCAACTTACGAATTGTGAAGGCTAGGCTTAAGGATTGATTTTTGTGGGTAATACATGGTGTCCCGATGGGATAGAAGATAATTCAACTAGTTACAGCATCAGCAATGTCATTGATACCGTAATCGTTAATACAACTAGCTGAAATATCAAAAAATTTAAAGGGATGTATATGTCGTTCAAATCTAAATTACAAGCCTTGTTTAAGGCTCCTTCTACCGATGGTGAGAACCTCGAAGACGAAGATGCCCCATTTGAGTGGAATCAGCATGCTCGTACCATGTTGGCTGTGGTTATCGTTATTTTTTCAGCCTTTATCCTGTATTGGATTCTCTCATGATTCCGTAATCTCAATTTGACAATTTATAGACGAAGCTACTCCATGCCTCAGTCCCTCTGTATTCTTCACGCAAATTGCCAAGGCGACATGCTGTTGCCTATACTGAAGAATACTCCAGCTTTTACCCGCTATTTCCATGTACGCCGCTATATCAATTATACCAAAGAAGCTGTCGACGCGAGAGACTTGGAACGCTGTTCTCTTTTTTTATACCAATATCTGCCGTCCAAATGGAAGGAACATTCCTCGGAGCAGATGCTTGCATCCCTGCCCTCTCATTGCAAGCATGTCGAAATTCCAAATCTCTTTTTCAAAGGGTACTGGCCGTTCTGGCAAAGTGGTGGTCCCATCAATTTTACTAATAGCTTACTGGAAAAGCTATTGCAAAAAAGCGATCCCCAAACAACCTTACGCCTTTACCTCAAGGGCAGTCCAGCCATTCTTGGTGATCAATCAGTCCTAGAAGCAATCGCTGAAGACTCTTTGGCTCATGAGGAACTCAAGGAAAAAAATTCTCTTATCCATTGTACTCCCCTATTGCGTGAAAGATGGCGCGATCAGCAACTTTTTTTGACCATCAATCACCCGGGGCCAGACCTTGTGCTTCACATCGCTGACAGCCTGTTACAACTGCTCGAACTTGGGAGTATTCCTCCATGTATTCGTTCGACATATGTCCATCCGTTCAACGACTTTTGGCTGCCAATCCATCCAGCAGTAGGACGTATGCTCAAACTTTCCTTTACCGAACCCGAACGGCGGTATACCATCTTTCAAAATCGTCTGACGCATAGGGAATATGTCCTGGCGTATCTGGCATGTCGCACAAATAATGTTCACGATCTTTTATCTTTTTTGGAAAACTTGGATCCTTGCTATGTAGCCAAACTGCCAATGTTCGGTTCACGATAACAAAACCTTATCGATATAGTGCTATATAATAGATGATTAATATACAGCCTGATTTTAGGGAAAAAAACTTCCATGCCCGCCATAAATCATACCATCATTCGCAAACTGTCCCCTATGATTCCCATAGCTGTAACTCACATCCTCTTAAAGAATCGGGGAATTCTGTTATGGTGGCTGTTACCACTGTTTCTTTTACTGCTCTTCCTCATATTGCTTTTTTCGAGTTTTGGATCCTTGCCAGCGCTGAGCGGCTTGAATCTACCCCATTTTTCAGCACTGCCCTTCACAAATACCTATGACGTTCATTTGATGGAAAGACGGTATAGTGAAAGTAAAATTGAAATTGATAGACTGCGTGAAAAAGCACTGGCGCGTGCTTCGTCCTGTACGCCCGCACGTCCAAGCCAGTCATTGCAACCTACAGTCACTCCTATTCCACCAACGGTCGTGGTGCAACATTCCCACCAGACTGAACAAGCAGAACGCAAACAGGATTTGATCATCCCCCCAAATGCCGACAATCTAGATTTTATACTTGGTCGATGGCATTATGACACAGGCATTGAGAATATGCGTACACATGAACCTGTTATCTTCGAATTTGCTTTTAACGCTCATGGCAAAGGGCAGGGAATTTGTCCATGAAAAACACGACATCTGTGCAGGTGATGCAAGCGCAAGTCTTAAGGAAGGGATGTTGTATAGTGATCTAAGTAGCCCCAAATGCCGTCGCAATCAGACTTTCTACGATAGCTTGCACATTATCTGCCACAAAACCTCTGAGCATGGTACTATGTGCAAGGGGATGAATAAGGATAATTCTACATGGGATGCCTATTTTCATCGAATCAGATAGACAGTCTGATTGAGGTGAAAATCGTTTTATGACTGCCCATGCTGGTAAGGTTTTCGTCACGAACCATAAAATATCACGATGATTGTTTCATGGGAACGGGGTTCTCGTCTGAACTCAATCGCGGCAAGTGTGCGCTGGAGGAAACCGTGAAGTATTGCATGATGTTCATGATGTTTACGTTCTTTTTTTTCTTATTGGCACGGGATGCCTCATATGGCAATGACCAATTAGGGAATCGTTCGCCGTCCATACCTGCTCCACGCGCACCACTACATCTTGGGCCAGGAGCAATAATTCGTTTGCCTGATGGTCGGCAAACCCGTATTTTACACTGTTTGCCAGATGGATCATTTCAGACGGCAGAAGGCGTAATCATAACGGCAGAAGGATATATTCCCGATACACAGCAAGCTGTGGTCGTTATGGAGGCTGCGCCTGTAACTACCAAAAATATTACAGATACTCATGCACATGTGCCCGGATCCTCAGCAATTCAAGAAAATGTTGCACCTGATGACACTGTTCACGATCAATCGACCCAGCAGCTGACTCTGGCTGAGCTGCTGCCCACGACGCCCATGCCCCAAGCGCAGGAAATTGGTTCAAAGCCAAAACAGCGCACAGTCGCACCCAAGAAAGAAAAACCTCTGCAGCAACACACTGTGCCAGCTGCACAGCCCAAAATTGAAAAAAAAGAGGAAAAAAGAGTCCCTCCTCAAAAATCTTCTAGGAAACCACGGATTGGAGAAGAGTTACATATTCCCCCCGATGCGGCCAAGTCAGGAAATCTCGATTTTCTGGAGGGTTGCTGGCAGGGTACACGACCGGAATACTTTTCCAAACGAACCATACGTGAATGCTTCTGCTTCGGAGCAAACGGAAAAAACGGCAAACGCCGCGTCTTTGACCCCAGCGGAGGTCGCATGTGCATTGGTGCTACTTCTGCCAGGTTAGGAAATAATGGTGTACTTTCGGTAACGTCTAGCGGCGCAGCTTGTACGGATGGAGAACGCTGGGGCCAAGCAGAAATGATATGTCGAGGCAAGGGCCAAAGAACCCCCTGTTCCTGGGTTTTCAAGGATGCCAATGGTGGACGTCAATCCTATGAAATCCCCTTTGTCCGAGTTGAATCCTGCCGGAGGAAATAAGCATGTTCGCCATGCCCAAGTATAAGGAACGCAACAGCCTCATCCCGGGCGGATGTCCTCAACTTTTGGATTTCGAAATAGATTTGCGTACTCTTCCCCGCATTAAGCGCAGCTTTGAGGAACATCGGCTGAACAATGCCGAAGACGCTCCGCAGATACAACTTCATACTCTTGAAGAAAATGGTGATGGCCAGATTGGATCTGAAGCCGCACGACTTTCCACCATGTCTGTCGATTCTCAAAGATGTGCTACCGCAACGACACCTCAAAAGACTTCCTCTGTGAGATATCTGCATATGAATGTTTTGCTCCTCGATGTTGCAAGTAGACAAAGGTCACTTGAGGTACACTTCAAAAAACTTGAACTTTATTATCATTTTTCTAAAAATTTTGCAGAACGCAACGTATCATGCTGATATGGAAACGTTTACAGCCCAAGGCCCAATGTCACGGTCTTGCAAAAAATGAGAAAATACGACAAATTCATATTGACGCCGCGTTTCCGTAGGCATTGGCTTGTCCGTGTAGAATGTCCATCACGTCAAAAGGAGTTCGATGATGCAGGATCTACGTATCGGTTGGATTGGCACCGGGGTCATGGGCTTGTCCATGGCAGGGCATTTGCTGGATGCCGGGTATACGCTGACGGTATATAATCGTACGAAGTCCAAAACCCAACCGCTTCTCGACAAAGGGGCGCGTTGGGCAGATTCACCCCGCTTAGCCGCAGAAGTGTCTGATGTCGTTTTTTCCATAGTAGGCTACCCGGCTGATGTGGAGGAAGTAATGCTTGGCGAAAATGGCGCCCTGCATGGCTTACGTCAAGGCGGGATCCTTTGCGATATGAGTACTTCCAGTCCGGCCTTGGCAGAACGCATTGCAGCGAAAGCACGGCTGCATGGCTGCGACGCCTTGGACGCCCCCGTAACGGGCGGTGACATTGGTGCACGGGAAGCTCAACTCTCCATCTTTGTGGGGGGAGAAGCAAGTAGCTACAAACGCCTGTTGCCCTGCTTTCAGAAAATGGGCGGCAAAATCCTGCACTGTGGCGGGCCTGGTTTCGGACAAAAAGCCAAACTTGCCAATCAGGTCGCCATTGCAGGCGTGATGTTCAGTACATGCGAATCCCTGCTCTTTGCTCAGGAAGCAGGTCTCAACGTAGCGCAATGGATGGAACTTGTCGTTGTCGGCGCCGCTGGCAGCGCTGCCATGAACACCTTGGGACGGCGTATGCTGCAGAAGGATTTCGCTCCAGGCTTCTTCATTGATCATTTTATCAAAGATTTGGGCCTTTGCCTTGATGAATGCCGACGCATGCACCTCGTCCTGCCGGGCATCACCCTTGCAGACGAACTCTATCGCAGCATGCAGGCAAAGGGCAAAGGCAAGGAAGGAACACAGGCGCTGATCGCCAGCCTGGCAGAGCTTTCAGCCAAGCAGTGGCATGGCGGAGCATGATTTGGTAGAGCTTCTGAAGCATGCCTGCGCCTTGCGCAGGCATGCAAATTTTTTCTCCCGTGTACAGCGCTGATTTCAAAGCTGACTTTCACTTTCCGAGCGGGACGCTTTCTCATTGACGTATTTACACCCTACGCTTTTGGGCAACCACAAGTACCACAGGAACACAGACATGGCGTTACAGACTTCACTTGATCCCGTTGGCGGACCGCTCAAAGATCCTGCTCTTGTTTCATACCTTCCCTTTCTACAACGCCGTAATCAAGCCTTTGTCGCCGAAAAAGAACGGATTGCCACCACGCATGGTTCCCTACGCAACTATGCCAACCTGCACACATTTCTCGGTCCGCACCGAGGCATGATGGGTAAAGAGCGTTTTTGGAGGTGGCGGGAATACATGCCGCATGCCGAAGCACTTTGGGTGACTACGGATAAGCTGAATTTTCAACGCCACGCCAAATTTCGTTTTCAACGAACGTCTGACGGTATGTTTGAATTGGAAATGCCGGGTGACGCTTTGGAACATGGCACCTACGTTGAATTGCGCATGACTCCACAAGACGACAAGGGATCAGGATGGTCACGCAAGGCGGAACGCCGCATCCCACTTTTTGCGCAGTGGGTGTTGCAGGACAAGAACGTACCGGAACAGTGGTGCGCACGAATTTGGGATCCACCAACCCCCTATGTTTTCCGCAACAATCGTCCTCAACCTTCTTCCTTCCCACGCATCTATGAGGCCCATGTGGGCATGGCACAATCCGCTGACGAACATCAGGGAGAAAGCGTAGGCACCTATGCGCAATTCACACAGCATGTCCTGCCGCGCATCAAGGCCGATGGCTATACAGCCGTGCAACTCATGGGCATACTCGAACATCCGCTCTATCGTTCCTTCGGATATCAGGTAAGCAATTATTTTGCGCCCTCTTCACGCTATGGTACGCCTGACGACTTCAAGGCACTTATTGATTCCGCTCATGGTATGGGATTGGCCGTTATCCTAGATATCCCGCACGGACATGCCGCAGCCAATACGGAACAAGGGCCAGCCCGCTATGACGGAAGCAATTACTTTTTCATGCCGGAGTACAACCAATGGGGTACGCCATCCTTTGACTTTCGTCAGGATATGGCGCGTCGTTTTCTGCTTTCCAATTGTCGTTACTGGTTAGAAGAATATCAGGTAGACGGTTTTCGCTTTGATGCCGTTGGCAATATATTGTATTGCGATCATGGTCTCGACGATGATTTTTCCCATGTGGGACGCTGTTTCTACGGCAAGGATGGACAACCTCGCGCAAATGTGGAAGGTGAACTCTATCTAAATCTTGCAAACATGCTCATTCATGATATTTACCCAAAAGCTATAACCATCGCAGAAGAATTTTCCGGCATGCCCGGCCTTACATGCCCACCTGAAGCTGGCGGACTCGGCTTTGACTACAGATTTGCCATGGGCATTCCCGATTATTGGGCTAAATGCATCGCAAAACCGCGAGATATGGGCAGCCTGTGGTATGAAATGACCAATCATCGTCCCTATGACCGCACAATCAGCTATGTAGAATGTCACGACCAAAGTATCAATGGCGAGGATTCCATGATCTGGCGTTTGCTAGGGGATGACATGTACCGCTACATGGCGTTCAGTACAGACACCTGGAATATCTCTCGAGGGCTGGCCTTCTACCGCATCATGCGTCTTCTGACACTTACAACGGCCGACGCCGGCTATCTGAACTTCATGGGTTGTGAGTTCGGCCATCCCGAGTGGCTGGATGCCGAAGAACACGCCCATCGTCAGTGGCGGCTTTCGGAATCTCCACAGCTCAAGTATTTCGCTCTAGCGGCTTGGGACAAAGCGCAGATGCTAAAGATGGTACAGCCTTTTCTTGAGGAATTTCACTCGCAGCCAATGTTTCGTTTCATCCATGAGGACAAACGTCTACTGGCTTATGAACGCGGGCGACTGTTAATAGTTGTAAACATGCACGAGACACTTGCGCAGGATGAACTGTGTTTCGCTGTAACTGCCGGGAAATATGTAGAGTTGCTTTCTTCTGACGATGGAGACTTTGCCGGACATGGGAACCTGCATGTAACAGAACCACCATTAGCGCATTTTACCATGCCCTTGCCAGATCGTGCCGAAGGAGACATTCGGCTCTATTTACCCCCTATGGTCGCCTTGGTACTCTACCGAATGCCATGAATCGGATGCCGATACGCAGCGTTGTCAGATACATTGAAAAATATCGCAACAACATTACATTGCAGCACCCATGCATGCAGCCCTGTGCGCTAACCATGCCTCATACTGGGGCAGTACGTCTCGTGGGGTGCCGTGCTTGACGATGGTTCCATTGCCAAGCCAATAGAGATAATTACAGTTTTTAACTGTACTCAATCGATGTGCCACAAGAATCAACGTGGCTGAACCACCTAGGGACTCAATGGTATGCTGAATGGCCTGCTCCGAAGCACCATCCAAGGCGCTGGTTGCTTCGTCGAAAAGCATGAGTTGCGGACGTTCATACAGGGCTCGAGCAATAGCTACGCGCTGCACCTGTCCGCCGGAAAGGCGTACGCCCCGCTCGCCGATGACGGTGTCCAGTCCCTCCGGCAGATCGGAGAGAAAATCCATAGCCGCCATTCGGCAGCACTCTTCCACCCGGGTTCGATCAATTCTCCCACCCCAATGGGAAAAGGCTACGTTAGCCGCAATAGAAGCATTAAGCAAAAAAGGAGACTGTGGAACATAGCCAATGGAGTGCAACCAACCAGCCTTACGCTCAGCGGCAAGAGGTGATCCGTCCACCAACAATTCCCCGGTTGTGGGTTCCAGTAAACCCGTGAGCAGACCGACGACCGTACTCTTGCCAGCCCCCGACGAACCGATGAACCCTACCATTGTGCCTCGCTGCACACAGATATTGAGATCGTACAGAGCATCTTGTCGGTCAGGTGGCGTATCAGGATAGCGAAAAGACACATGTCGCAATTCCAATGAATTTGTCAAAGGGCACGGTTCTGGCTTGACATCCCTCACGCTCACGCACGATTCTTGCAGTTCCTTTTCCAAAGTATTTATGAAAACAACGGCGTCCTGCGTATACATCATGTGCTGTTGAACCTGTAGAAGATACCCGACCAAGGTGGTCATGGTGGGCAGCAAGCGCCAGGTCACAGCCGCCAGCAAGGTCAGTTCACCTGTCAATCGCGCTACGGAATGTCCTTGCCCGCTCATAACTAACAGGGCAAGCAGCAGCATAAGCATGCCCGTAAAGTCTAGAATCCATGAGGGGGCAGGATATACCACCGGCAGCAGACTCTGTACCTTGGCGAAGGCTTGACGCTGAAATGTGAACTGATGTAAAAAAGCTTGCTCCTGACCATATATCTTGACTTCGCGTATACCGGCCAGGGAAGGATAAGCTACTTTGTTGGCATTGGCTTCCGTTTGCATGGAAATGGCGTTGAGCTGCCGCACCTTGCTTCGGGCTAGACGATAGGTGATCAGTGTACTCAGGCCCATGGTCAGGCAAACCAGCAGGGCAGCCCAGGGCGACACGCCAACGACAACGCCCACAAGTACTAAAGCCACCAGAAACTGTGACAACGACTGTAGCACGGCTAGTAGAAAGTCTGCACTAAAGCGCGCCCACGTCAGCCGCGTCTGCAACATGCTCATGTCCTGTCGCACATGCCACAAGTACGGCGCATGCAGCAGCAGCCTGTAAAAACGCACACTGAAAAACACGCCGACGGCCTGCGAGAATGCCGCCTGCCGCCAGGTGAGAAAGCCCAGGGAAGCCGCCTTGACGGCAATGGCCACACACAGCCCGACCATAAAAAAAAGCAGAAGAAGACGCTGATCCTGCGCAATCGGCATCAAAGTCGGCACAGCGACCAACAGGTGCTGAGTCCAGGGATGTTCTAACAGGCTTTGCGGCGCGGCCAAAGCTACGCCCAGCAGCGAAATAGCTGCGGTAATGGCCAGCTCCATGAGACTGACAAGGCCGGAAAGGGCCTGGACACGCCAGTAGCGTCTGCGCAGTGCTGAGTCCAGTTGGGAATAAATGCGGTAAAAGGCCGTTATTGCCAAGGCTTGAGCCATGAAAAACCTCTCAACCTCAGAGGACAAGGAGACAATATTGGTAGGACATGCCCATATAGCCTTGTATCATATTTCCTTCAGTACACGTTGCAGGTGTGCAGCCTTGCCGACACCAATGCCTGGCAGCCTTTGCAGGTCATCCTGGCTTGCTGCGCGCATGGCTTCCAGACTGCCAAAGTGATCCCAAAGTACTCTCGCCGTAGCAGGACCTATACCTGGCAGGCGTATGAGTTCCCCCGAAAGGGCTGCGCCTCGGCGCGCTTGGCGATGTCTGCCAATGACAAAACGATGTGCACTGTCACGCACATGTTGTAAAAAAAGTAGTTCCGGCCCGCCCGCACGCAGGGACAAGGGATTGACCCTTCCGGGCACAAAGATGCGGTCGGCCACGTTGCCAGCACGGCGGTCGGCATGACCAGCAGCATCCCGCGCCTTGGCTATGGCGGCCAGGGCAAAGAGTCCTTCCACGTCTGCATCACGCAAGGCGCGTCCCACAGCGGTCAGTTGTCCGCGTCCACCGTCAATGAGCAGTAAATCCGGCCAGGGCGGGCCGCTCTTTAGACGCCGGGGTATCCAGGCCGCCAGCGTTGCATAGTCATCGCCGCTATCCGGCATGGCGTAGACGCGAAACTGTGAGCGTTCCGCACGCCCGTCCTCGAAGACTACCATGCCCACACGCGTCAGCCGCCCTCCTGTGTGGGACACATCCACGCACTCAATGCGACGTGGTGGCGCTGACATTCGCAGGACACGTCCCAGGCGCTCCAGAATACCAGTTTCCCCCGACAGTTCCTGACGCCTGGCCTCTTCGCGTGCGTTGGCTCGAGCCATGTCGATCAGCCGATTGTCATAAGTATTTTGGGGCATCAAGATATGGACAGCACCCTGCCGACGTTCAGCCAAAGCCTGTTCGCGCATGGCGCATTCTGTCACCACCGGAAGTGTGGCATCACCGCCCTCCTCCCAGTCCGTGTCCTTGGGAATCCAAGGCAGAAGAATGCGCGGTGGTGGCATAGCGTCCATGTAGTA
The DNA here is from genome assembly GCA_017454855.1 of Desulfovibrio sp. Lineage (GTDB taxonomy): Bacteria > Desulfobacterota > Desulfovibrionia > Desulfovibrionales > Desulfovibrionaceae > Desulfovibrio. The sequence goes on along the minus strand of JAFTCE010000066.1, from coordinate 3,367 downwards.
TTGACCAAGAAAGGACCACAGCAGCTCCGGTGCATCCTCCAGTGTCAGGCCTGCCCAATAAAAAGCACGACCATCCGTCATGACACCATTACGCACAAAGACGACACCTAGGGACAAACCTTTGTCCGAGGCAAAGATGCCTACGGCATCCATATCTCCCTTGCCAGGCAGAACGACCGCCTGGCGTTCCACAGTGACCTCAACGGCCCGAATCTGATCGCGTAAGACTGCAGCCCGTTCGAATTCCAAGGCATCTGCTGCCTGGTTCATTGTAGAACGCAGCGCGGTGAGCAATTCCTGAGAACGCCCCTGCAAAAGGGCTGTCACCTTGTTTACGCGTTCCTGATACGCCTGCACCGATACAAAACCCATACATGGCGCCGGACATTGCCCCATGAAGTAGTATAGGCAGGGACGGATGCGATTTTTCATGGCACGATCGCTGCAGCGACGTAGTGCAAAGGCCCGATGAAGAAGTTTCCATGTTTCACGTGCAGAAAGAGCTGAAGTAAACGGGCCGAAATACTGCGCGCCATCACGTCGAGCCTGGCGCACTATTTCCAAGCGTGGGAAAGGATTTTTGAGATTAATACGAAAGAGTGCGTACTGTTTGTCATCACGCAGCATGATGTTATAGTGCGGACGGTGCTGTTTGATGCAGCTAGCTTCCAGCAGCAAGGCTTCCTTTTCCGTCGTTGTGGCAATGAAGACAATAGATGCCGCATGCGAAAGCATGGCCTGCGTCTTGGCTGGCTGGCCGTCCGTACGAAAATAGGAAAGGACGCGACGTCGTAATATTCTGGCTTTACCTACATAGATTGTGCGATCACGGGCATCCTTGAACATATACACGCCAGGCGACTGGGGTATGGAAGATGGGACTGGTCGCTGCATACGCATTCCCGCAATGTTACGGCAGATTGTCGCTTTCTACGACGACACCCCCATCATGCGCGGGGGGCACGACAGCAGATACGGGGGAGGCATATCCGCCGCCTTTCGGCATCGTGCCTTTTACCTGTACCTCGGGAAAGTCGTCAATCTGTCCCGCTTTCTGCGGCAGCATGAGATAACTCGTCACCGATGTCACGCCTTGCACTTTACGTGCTGCATCAATAGCTAATTGTTTTTCCTGCATATCTCGCACTACGCCCAGCAGCACAACGCGTCCCGAATTGACTTCCGTCTCTATGCGTGTTGAAGACAGACCAGCGGTACCGATGAGACTGGAACGCAGCCTTGTGGCCAACGCGAAATTTGCAGTATCGCTTTTGGCCTTCGCAAACCAATGAGACGTAACGGATCGTGGCTTGTAACGCCGGGCAATGGTGAGTGCCTTTTGCTGCATGTTTGCGGGCACTTCACCGACAAGAAAAACATGGCCGTAAAAACAATATACGGCAATTTCCCATCCACCGACAAAACTTTCGTTGAGCAGTGCCGCCTTGATTTTAGTCGCAATTTTCTTATCAGAAGACATGGTACCCATAAGCCGTTGGTCGTCGTAAACGGAATAGGCACAGCCATTGAGCAACGTTATGACCCAAAACAGCAGCAGCAAAAACGCCGACTTTTGCATGTTACCTCCAGGCTATTCTTGCACACGGCGTATGCGTGCACCCACAGCCGTCAGCTTGTGTTCGATCTGTTCATATCCGCGGTCTAGATGGTAAATACGCCGTACGTCGGTCACCCCACGTGCGGCCAGCCCTGCCAGGACAAGCGAGGCACTGGCCCGCAAGTCGGAAGCCATGACCGGTGCCCCGGTTAGCTGCCGCACCCCCCGAACCATGGCCGTATGGCCGGAGACCTTAATCTGTGCGCCCATGCGCATCAACTCCAGCACGTGCATGAAGCGGTTCTCAAAAATGCTTTCCTCCACCACGCTGGCGCCTTCAGCTAGACACATGAGGGCCATGATTTGCGCCTGCATGTCTGTTGGGAAACCAGGAAACGGCTGTGTTCGCACATCCGTAGCGCGCATGGGGCCAGTGCAACGAGCCAAAACTCCCACAGGAGTAGCACTAATTTCCATGCCCATGCTGCGTAGCTTACGCACAACGGCTTCTAGCTCGTGGAAAGGACAGTTACGCAGCAATAACTCGCCACCTGTAATACCTGCCGCCACAATAAAGGTGCCAGCTTCGATGCGGTCTGGCATGACAGCGTACTGGGCATGGTGCAGTGATGTCACTCCTTGAATGCGAATAACCGATGTGCCGTGTCCTGTAATGTTGGCACCACAGGCACACAGAAAATTTGCCAGATCAACAATTTCTGGCTCACGGGCGGCGTTTTCCAGCACTGTTTCACCCTCTGCAAGGGAGGCAGCCATAAGCAAGTTTTCAGTGCCACCCACGGTGGGCATGTCAAAACTCACATGTGTACCCTTGAGCCGACGGCAATGACCTAGGATGTAGCCACCTTCCAACTGGAAACTGGCCCCCATGAGTTCTAGGCCTTTGAGATGCTGATCCACAGGACGAGCCCCAATGGCGCATCCACCTGGTAAGGCCACGCGCGCCTTGCCAAGTCGAGAGAGTAAGGGTCCGAGACAAAGAACTGATGCGCGCATGGTGCGCACAAGGTCGTAGGGAGCTTCAGGTACAAGTGCGCCAGGTTGCACATGGACGCAATGCTCTTCATAGAAACAAGAGCAACCCAGCATGTTCAAAAGTCGGATCGTCGTATGAATATCCCGCAGATTGGGCACATTGTTGATAGTACACGACTCGGATAAGAGTATGCAGGAAAACAAAATGGGCAAGGCCGCATTTTTCGAACCACTGATGTCAATACCTCCGGTAAGCGGAACGCCGCCTTCAATAACCAATTTGTCCATTGCCTTCCCCCTGATCGCGCACCATCCCTTGTCGGCATGTCGCTTTTTTTATTTAGATGGGATTCTGATATGCTGCCTTATTCAAGCATTTTTTTACTATACGTTGTTGTCTGAAAAAAATCTAGATATAAAGGCAAAAAAATGCTTGCCAGGACAGCATTGTTGGCGTACTATATTTTTATCAAGGCGGAAGTAGCTCAGTTGGTAGAGCACCTGGTTGTGGCCCAGGGGGTCGTGGGTTCAAGTCCCGTCTTTCGCCCCAAAATATTTTTTCTACGCTTACTCAGTGCCTTTTTCGGAGCGTGGCGCAGTTTGGTAGCGCATTTGGTTTGGGACCAAAGGGCCGCTGGTTCAAATCCAGTCGCTCCGACCAATAAAATCAATGGTTTACGGAAAATTCCCGTAAACCCTTTTTGATTTTGTGCCGCTCCTGTGCCGCCTTTGAAAATCTGTGCCGTCTTGTGCCGCCCAAGCTCTGTTGTGCCGCCAGAGGATGAAATAGCCTTGCAGGAAAAATTTTTTCTT
>JAFTCE010000065.1 GCA_017454855.1 Desulfovibrio sp. | reverse complement strand
CGCTCAACATCTCCCCCCTACCGCCGCCCCCTTTGAAGAGGGTAGTAAAACGGAAGGAATAGGGGGAATGGACAGTAGACACACCCCGCCCCCCGCAGCCGAGTAACCCGCAAAAAATAGGAGTAATGACTCCTCATAGGCAATCGTTTTCTTACGCTCAAGGGTGGTCAAATTTACATGCGTATTGACACCATGACGCCGGAATCTACCAGGTAGTTAACAACGTGATCCTGGTATTCGTCCAGCTCCTTGGCTAGTGACTCGTATTTTGCCTCAAACTGCTGGCGTGTGGCCTCCATGGCCTCCCGGCGGATGCCAGACGCAATGCCCCTGTCTTCCAATTCCAGGCCACGGCGTGATACCAGGTAGGCACGGAACTCGTCCAAGTTCTCCACGGCTTTGAGCGTGGCGGCCAGGGGCTTGCCCACGTTCTCCCAGTTGCCGAACTTGAACGGGGAATGTTCTAGAAAATGCGTGGCCTTGCCCTTGGCCCCGGCGAACGTGCGCGCCAGGGTGTAGGGGTTCACGTCAGCCGGGAGTTCCTGCCCCTGGGCCAGCAAGTCAGTGGCCTTTTTCAAGGGATAGAGCTTGTCCACAAAGTTGGTGTAGATGCGTTCCCAGGTGTCGCGGGACAGGGCGCGGGCAAGGATGCCTTCATTCTCGCGGCCCTCGATGTTGATATGCGATAGCACTTCTTGCGCTGCGGGCTGCTCTGCCCATTTGCGGACGACGTCGCGGGCATTGAGCAGGGCTGTCTTAAACTCCGGCGACTTCTGCTCCAGCAGCGTTTCAAACGTGCTGTAAAAGTTGGGGGCCAGCTTTTGCGCCTCTTTGGGATCGCAGACGTACTTGGCAACGAACTCGGCGAAGCCTTCGGGCAGGGGCGATTGCCCGGCCTTGGGCTTGGTCGCCAGGGGGGCCAACTCTGCGGCATAGGGCCGTAGGGGCTTGCCGCTCATGTCACCATCAAAGATCGCCTTCTGGATGTAGTGCCCTGCCTCGTGCATGACGGTTGCCACGTCGTTGTCCATGCGCGTGCGGATGACTTCCGGCTTGTGCTTGAAGATACCCAGGACGCCGCGGGCAACTGGGCCAAGCTTGCCCGTGCGAATGGGCACGTCTAGGGCCTTGCCGATGCTCTCCACCACGCTGGACAGGGCAATGGCGTCCTTGTGGCTGAGCTTGCTATTGGGGGGCACTACGGGCTTGTTGGGGACAACGGGGATGGTGGTTCCGCCGCCCACGGCATTGAGGGTGTCGGGCACGGTTTCGGGGGCAGTTGCTGTCTCTTGCGCTTCCGTTTGACCGCCCTTGTTTTCCACGCTGTTTTCAGCTATGGCATTGTCGTTGCTAGGAGGTGTTTGTATGGATTCTTCGCGTCCGCTTATTGTCCGTTCGTTGGATGGTCGAGATATGTCAGGGGAAACCTGGGAAGATGGTTCGCCAGATGCACCAGTGGTGATAGATGATTTTGTTGAATATAATGATAAGCCTTTTGCTTTTACATCTGACGGTAAATTATTTGAAATAGTACGCAGTAAAGATTCAAGTTTCGGATATAGGCTCGAAGAAGATAAAAAGGGCAGATATGCAGATGTCATGTATAATGGTTTTTCTATTACAGAAACCGATGCTGTAGAATTGCTTTCTTCGCCAGTTGACTCATAATAATTTCCCATTGCTTTACGAAGGGCATTTCTCGTATTTTCAGCAGCACGTAACCTGTCACCTTCTAGCTTTTCCTTTGCTATTATTTCATCGACAACCTGTGTTGCTTCATACAGCTTATGCCCAAGACCATTCTTGGCTTCGCTCATGGCCTTGGTGGTCACAAGCAATTCCGTCTTCATACCATTGGGCATCTCAATGTTAATCAGAACATCTCTATAACCACCTGAAGGATTGGCGAAGCGATCCTTGACGCGTACCACCTTCCCGCCGATTGCCTCAACCTTCTGGAAGACGTTGGGCAAGGCGTCTTGTATCCCGGCCTTGGCATCATACAAAATCGTCCCGCCAAGCACGTCCACAATGCGATCGTAGCCCGTGCCGTCATAGTCGCGGTTTACCTTTTCTTCTGCGCGTTCCCTGAATTTCAGGCCCGCACGGCCATCGGGCGATGCCCGAAATAACGCTGTGCCGCCTGTATCGTCCGCAATGCCCTGGATGACGCCCTGGAAGCTGTCCCGGGTTTCTTCGGCCAAAGCGTAGAGTTCATCTGCGGTGTTGACGTTTTGGCGTGGCGTTTGTCTGTTGGTTTCTGGCAGAGAAGAACGACGTACAACGCCGCCTTCCGGGATGTCTTCCGGCGCTTCCGGCGATACGGTTTCAGATGGGGGTTCGGATAGCTGGTCAGGTTGAACGGTTTTTCGTTCGGGGGCAATTTCGGGGGCAAGCTCTGCTGATTGTTCCCGCCGTGCATTGCCGCGCTGTGATTGACGTACGTCCTCTTCCCGTGCCAACAGCGCATCAAAGACTTGGCGCACGTCCTCGGGCAGGTTTTCCTCGCCCAAGAGAGATCACATACTATGGTGGCGCTCCTGGAATGCCACCAAGTTGAGCACTGCCTGTCCATAGCCTCCCAGCGTCGTCTCGTTGCCCAGGTGAATCAGAAGATGGAGAACGTCCCCCAGAGTGCATACCTGCGCACACGCGCCGCGATCTGTGCAGCGCTCAGACGACGCTACAACTTGCAGCGTTATGACCAGTTGCCGGAGGAGCTGGTCAACGATGCCATTCTGTTCATCGAAGCCCTGGAACCTAACGGACGCGGCATGGTCGCTCTGCGTCAGACAGGTCATCTCATGTTGCCCGCGCCACAGCCGGACGCAATGGCCCAGCTCGCCGTACTCGCGTCCAATCTGCGGATGATGCTCCAGCAAGGGCAAGAGTTCCTGGCCGCACTGACAACCGAGACTGCCAACGCATAATAGGGGGCGAAACATGGACGAGAGAGCCAACGATATCTTGAAGGCATCCATTCTGATTGATGATGTCAAAGCCGTCCTGGATGTGGTTATTGCAGCATTTTCGCTGGACAATATCGGCGATAAAGATAGCAACCCGCCGGTTTTGGGCGTCCCCACGATTTTGACAGACTGCAAGACACGCCTGGAACGCTCGCAAGGCTTGCTAAACCCATAGATCGACGCGTTTGACATGCCCAAACGAAGCCTATAGGCTGGAGGAAGATGCATGGACGAAAGGGATCGCGAAACAATCAAGTTGGTTGCCAGTATCATGGGCAATGTCGCCGCCATTGCCGTTGGCGTAGCGATATTTGAGAAAACGCCGTTTGCCATGTATGTGGCCTGTTTTTTCGCCTTACTAGCTGTTTTCACCATAAGGGAGCTACGATGAATACGACAGTTGTCATGATTGTCATCTTTGG
>JAFTCE010000064.1 GCA_017454855.1 Desulfovibrio sp. | reverse complement strand
TGACAGTTAGCCTGTCGCACGAATAGCTACTAGCTGTCAAACTATTTGCCTTTTTGTGTTACCATGCTGGCATTTTACGCTTCTATCATCATTGACAAAGATGGCTGGCGGTAAACCTACTTTCAACATCATCTTCCTAGATAGGCTTCTCTAACGCCTGAATCCGCCAGCAAATTAGCAGCTTTATCTTCCTTGACCACGCGGCCAACTTCAAGGACATAGCCTCGAGTGGCCAGACGTAATGCAGCTCGTGCGTTTTGCTCCACGAGCAACACCGTTACACCTCGCTGATTGATGGTACGTACGGTATCGAAAATGGAACGTACCAGCAAGGGTGCGAGTCCCAAAGAAGGCTCATCCAGCAAAAGAAGACGTGGTTCAGCCATGAGTGCGCGACCGATAGCCAACATCTGCTGTTCCCCACCTGACAATGTACCAGCAAGCTGATCGCTACGTTCCCGTAGGCGAGGAAAAAGGTCAAAAATCCATTGCAATGTTCGTTCGCTGCGTACATTGTCGCGAATGCAAAAAGCGCCTAAACGTAAATTTTCCAGCACACTCATAACTCCGAAGACACGACGCCCTTCGGGTGATTGAGCTATGCCCATTCTAACAACTTTGTAACTTGGCATCCGCAACAAGTTTTGTCCATCAAAAAGAATTTCACCACCATATGGGCGTACCAGTCCACTGATGGAAAGCAGCGTTGTACTCTTGCCTGCTCCGTTAGCACCCAAAATCGTGACGATTTCGCCCTCTTCAACCCTAAGATCTATGCCATGCAAAACTTCTACGCTTCCATAGCGAACACATACCTGTGATAATTCCAATAGAGCCATGATCTTCACCATTGCGCGTCATCAGCACCCAAGTAAGCTTCAATGACATCGGGATTGCGGCGCACATCCTCTGGTTTACCTTGAGCAATCATTGCGCCGTGTTCCAGCACGATCAATTTCTCACAAATTTTCATCACTAACCGCATATCGTGCTCAATAAGCAGCACAGTTATGCCTCTGTTTCGAATATGTCTGATTGTATCCACCAGAGCAGCGGTCTCCTGGTCGTTCATACCGCCAGCCGGTTCGTCCAGTATGATCAGTCGGGGGTCTGAAGCAAGAGCGCGGGCAATTTCCAACAAACGTTGATTTCCATAGGAAAGTCCACCAGCAGGTTCCGAGTAATTGTCTGCCAAACCCACAAAACGCAGCTCTTCCATACATCGTGCCACGGCTTCTCGTTCTTCACGTCGCTGAGGTGCTGTGTGCAACATGCAGGATAATATACCTGCCTTCATGCGGCAATGCCTTCCGGCAAGCACATTTTCCAGCACAGGCAGACGTCCAAAAAGTCGAATGGTTTGAAAAGTGCGGGCAATTCCCAATTCCACGATGCGATGTGGAGGAAGCCCAGCTATGGGTTTGCTATCAAAAAAAATACTGCCGGTCTCTGGCGTATAGTTACCGGTAATACAGTTGAACACTGTCGTCTTGCCCGCGCCATTCGGGCCGATAAGCCCCACAATGCTTCCTTCTTCCACGTTAAATGACAGATCATTGATAGCTATAAGACCGCCAAAAATTTTGCTTACATCATTCAGACACAGCAGAGTCATTCCATACATCCTTCGGAGAAACACCTTGTGACGAAGAATTTTCCGCCACGCGGTAGCGCCTGCGTAGGGGAGGTAAAAGCCCTTGTGGCCGCCACACCATCATTGCCATCATAGCAAAGCCAAAAATAAGCATCCGTGCATCGTGAAACTCGCGTAATAGCTCCGGCAGACCAATAAAAAGAAATGCGCTAATGAGAACACCTAGCTGACTACCACCAGAAAGGATGACAACGGCAAAGATAATGACCGATTCCATAAAATTGAAGGATTCCGGGGCGATCGTAGTCATCTTGGCTGCATATACTGTACCGGCCATTCCAGCCCAAAACGCACCCAGCACAAAGGCAGCCAGCTTGTATCTTGTCACATTGACTCCACAGCCCTCGGCGGCGATGTCGTCCTCCTTGATGTAATTCAGCGCACGTCCAAAGCGTGATTGCCACAGGCAGCGAAAAAGCAACAGGCTCACGCCTACCATGCACCATACCAGATAATAGAATTGCACCCCTTTGGAAATGCGAAAACCAAAAAGCGTAGGACGGGCAATGCCAAAAATGCCATTGGAACCACCGGTAAGACCAGCTACATCATTAAGTAGAGCGATGCGCACAATCTCCACAATACCAATGGTTACAATAAGAAGATAGTCGCCACGCAAATGGATAATAGGCCGCGCTACAGCCATGGCAAAAAGCGCAGCGGCAACACCAGCCAAAGGCATTGTCCATAGAACTGGCCAATGGTACAAGGTGTTCAAGACGGCAGTGGTATACGCCCCCACGGCAAAAAAAGCCGCATGCCCCATATGAAATATCCCCGCCTGCCCAAGGATGACATTCAACGAAAGCGCCAGCAAGGCATAAAGCCCAATACTGACACACACATCCAGCCAGTAGGCGTTGCACACAAGAGGCAAAACCAGCAGGACAATAGCGAGGCCAACACTTATTGGTGTTCTGAGATCCTGCAACTTCATAGCTTCTCCGCAGTGCGCTCTCCCAAAATACCTGTGGGACGAATAATCAGTATGAAAATAAGAACCAAAAAGGCAATGGCATCCTTCCAGGCCATTGAAACATAGCCAGCTGCCAATGCCTCAATTATCCCCAGCATGAGACCGCCGAGCATGGCCCCAGGAATATTGCCGATGCCACCGAGGATGGCCGCTGTTAATGCCTTGAGACCATACGACCAGCCCATCGTAAAATCTATTTGACCATAGTATATGCCTACCATCAGACCGGCTGCCCCTCCCAAGCCAGGCCCGATCAAAAAAACGAGGGAAATAATGCGATCCACATTGATGCCCATGAGCTGCGCTGCACCAGGATCAACAGCTACTGCCCTGATGGCTGCGCCAGTACGTGTGCGCTGTATAAAGGCAGAAAGCGCGACCATGAGTACTACTGAAGCGAATATGATCAACAGACGCACACCAGGCACAGCCAATCCTAGAAGATGTACAGTGAAATCAGGTCGTAAAAAATCAGGATAGACATAAAAGCGTGCACCGTAGATGAGCATAACGCCATTCTGCAAAAAAATGGAGGCGCCCAAGGCTGACACTACAGCCGAAAGTCGACCGGCATTGCGCAATGGCCGATAAGCCACCCGTTCCAACAGATACCCCACCAGGGCAGCGAGAAGCGCCACCATGAGGAAAATAACAAGCACGGCTGCCGTAGGGGGCAGTACTGCAGCAATATTACAGCTCACTAAAAGTGTCAGACCAAGGTATGCACCAATAGTAAAGATATCACCATGAGCAAAATTGATAAGCTTCATTACGCCGTAAACCATGGTATACCCAAGCGCAATCAGCGCATATATCCCTCCGACGGCGAGTCCATTCAAAAGCTGTTGAAAAAATTGTTCCATGGCGTCTTGCTGTCGTTAAAATAACGCAAAGTAGCGACAAACTCGAATGATGGGCTTTACGATTTTCACCTTTGCTGACTTATTTGGGTTGCAGCACAAAGTCGCCCTTGTCGTCCACCATATACACACGGTAAAATTCACCTACACGATCTCCTTTGGCATCAAAACCAAGCGTACCGGAAAGTCCTGGCATACCTTTAAGTTGTTTCAGCCAGGCAGCTATGGCATCCGGCGTATGCGCTCCGGAAGCCAAAGCGCCTTCAATCGCCTTGAAAGCATCACCAGCTAAGATGGCCCAAACGGAAACGGGCACGGTCTTGTATTTAGACTTATATGCCTCAAGAAAAGCTTTAGCTTCAGATGTGTCCATATCTTGTGGCAGAGGGGGGCTAATAAAAAAATACCCGACAGAGGCTTCAGGCCCGGCAATTTTCACCAGATCCTGATGATTGGAAGCGTCGCCCCCCATCATGGCTACATCGTTCCAACCCATTTCTTTTTTCTGTCGGAGTAACATGCCTGTTTCAGGATAGTATCCAGTAAAGAAAATTATATCTGGTTTGGCGGCCTTTAGTTTTGTCAGGATGGCAGTATAATCTCGTTCTCCGGGAGTCAAGGCATCATAGAAAACCACTTTCACCCCAGCCGTATTCAAGGCAGAGCGTGTTTCCTCAGCCAATCCCTTGGCGTAGGAGGAATTGTCATGCAGCAGTGCTACAGCCTTGTAGCCTCCTTTGACAAGGGCAGCGCCAGCATAACTACCCTGGGCATCATCGCGAGGACATGTGCGGAAAAACCGCTGTAAACCCTTTTCTGTCAAACGAACGCTCGTAGAACCAGTGCCAATCTGAACCAATTCAGCCTCGTCAAGGATGTTTTGACTGGCTTCCGTCACTGCAGAACCATATGTGCCAATGACAGCTAGCACGCCGGAAGATGCCAGCTTCTGCGCAGCAAGAGCAGCAGTACGTGGATCCCCTGCGTCATCCTCCACCACGAGTGAAATAGTGTTGCCACCAACACCGCCACTGGCATTAGCCTTTTCTACAAGGAGAGACACAATATTCTTCATATCCTGTCCCTCTGATGCCCATTTTCCCGTAAGCGGACACATGAGTCCAATCTTAAACTCTCCAGCTGCTACCGTAAGGGGCAGTAAGGTCAAAAGAAATATTGTACACAACCGGGCCAGCACGCACATTGTTTCCTCCGTTTGCTGAAAGTAGGTGCAGACGTATACGAACAACCTATTCTATCCCAATTTACAGCAAAGAAAAAGCCAAAGTTTGCGTCAACGATTTTGCCCTTACGCTCTGATACGCCTACCAGGCAACAACCTGAAACAAAAAAAAACGGTATCATGGTCTCGACAGCCGGAAGGGTATTGTGTAGAATACACAGAATAACTTTCAACGGCAAGACACTTTTTCACTTCTGCTTTTACACTGTGGCGCCTGAAGCAATAATTTTGCCTCTGTCGCTGCATTCTTCTTTTTGCCTTGCCGCAAACAACAACCGTTGCCGTGACCGGGCGACGGTGCGACGGTGTATGCTTTTTTTCTTTTCTGCTCGTGACGCACACCGTCGTGCAACCCGTACGATAAGGAGAACGTATGAGGTTCAGTTTCGACAAGGCAGCTTGTCAAAATACCCGAAGGGCCCTCAGCAGGGAATGGCTGCTCACCAATGCTCGGGGCGATTACGCAAGTAGCACTATTTTGTGCTGCAACACACGCAAGTATCACGGACTTCTCGTAGTCAATACTGACTTTGGCCGCCATGTCTTGCTTTCCACACTTGAGGAGTCAGTGATCGGTGGAGGTAAAGAGTTCTTTTTGTCAGTGCGCAAGCATCCTGGTACCCTCTATCCTCACGGCCATCAGTATCTGGAATCATTTAATCTTGAACAATGGCCTCAGTGCGTTTACCGCGTTGGTGAAGTACGCTTGTGCCGTGAAATTCTTCTCTCGCAAAATGAAAGTCGTCTTGTGTTGCGCTATTCCATTGACGGCCCAGCAAACATGCCGCCTCTGACACTGCGCATTCGCCCAATGCTTGCCTTTCGCAATTTTCACGCTCTTACGAAGGCCAACCCGACCCTGCGTGAAGAAACGTCGGCCATGGAGAGAGGCTTCGGTATCAGCCCCTATGTCGGTCTGCCCTCCCTCTATGTTCAAGCGCAAAGCGCAGGCCAAGTTCCTCTGGGGAATACTGGCATTGGTTTCACGCCGGAGCCGACATGGTGTCATAATGTGGAATATTTTAAGGAACAGGAGCGCGGTTTCCCGTACGAAGAAGATCTGTTCATGCCAGGCATGTTGGAAATTCCTCTTCCGCAACTACCCAAGGGGGGTTGCGTCTATGTGGTCGTAGGTACGTCTCCCTGTGATGATGACCTGGACGAGCTATGGCAAGAGGAAAGTCAAGTACGCCTTAAAGCCCATAAAAATGGGGGCGGCATCATTGGGCATTTGGAACAGGCTGGTCAACAATTCTGCATCACGACCGCAAAAGAACGGCCTGCAGTGCTGGCCGGTTATCATTGGTTTGACGCGTGGGGACGCGACACGCTCATCAGCCTGCCTGGCCTCGCTTTTATGAGTGGACGGGAAGATTTTGGCTTAAAAGTACTCGTCGATGTCAGCACACATATTCGGAATGGCCTTGTTCCAAATATGTTTTCCGATACAGGCGATCATGCGTATAATTCCGTAGATGCCGCGCTATGGTATGCATACTGTGTGCAAACGGTTCTTGATACCATGCCCGGTGGCAAGGCCTGGGTACATGAACACGCGTGGTCAGCTCTCAAGGCAATTATTGAAGGGTACCGCAAGGGACCAGGGATGGGTATCTACGTCGATGAGCAAGGCTTGTTGCACGCCGGCGATGATCGCACACAGCTTACATGGATGGATGCTCAAGCTGATGGACATCCTGTAACACCTCGTCATGGTTGTCCGGTTGAGGTCAATGCCCTGTGGTACAATACCCTGGCGCTGACTGATCAGCTTGCTGTGATCTTCAACGAACCCAAGCCCAGTGGTGACGATCTTCTTGCCACCATGCGTAAAGCTTTTCTCAAGCGATTCTGGATTAGCGAAAAAGGTGGTTATCTAGGAGACGTATGGCGTAATGGGGTACTGGATCGCAGCATACGGCCTAACCAAATTTTTGCAGTTTCCTTGCCTCATGCCATCCTGCAGGAAGAGTATCAGCCGCAGGTTGTTGAATGTGTGCGCAATCGTCTGTTGACCCCCTTTGGCCTGCGTACGCTCTCACCTGATGACTCGGCCTACAAGGGGCGGTATCATGGAGATCCCGCCAGTCGCGACGCCGCGTACCATCAAGGTACCGTATGGCCTTGGTTGCTGGGGCATTATACAGATGCGCTCTTGCGCGTAGTCTACGATGATCAGGCGGCAGCGCAAGACCTCCTGGAAACGGTGACGCCTTTGTTCAGCGTACACCTGGCAAGAGCTGGTTTGGGCGGTATTTCAGAAGTTTTCGATGGAACGCCGCCACATGAGCCTGAAGGTTGCATTACTCAAGCCTGGAGCGTGGCAGAATGTTTACGCATGCTCAAACGTCTGCGTACCATTGCCACGGATATTTTTCAGATGTGGGAAAACAAGGTTGCCTATCAAATGGCGCATCCTGCATCTGGCGACACAGCTGGCGTTTGCCGCATAACAATGACAACGGGCAAACCCGCTGAAAAAAAATAGGGGATTCCCATGCGCATACTTATGTTCGGTTGGGAGTTCCCTCCCCACATCAGCGGAGGCCTGGGTACAGCTTGCTTTGGCATGACTAGGGCTCTCGCCAAAAAAGGTGCGGAAATCATTTTTGTTTTACCACGCATTGGCGATGGCGGTGATCAAAATACCTTTCTACAAATGCGCTCTGCGTCAGGTACGGTAATATCACCTTCCGTCACTGAACGCATTGTGCATGCAGGACAGACTTTCTGGCAGGAAGAAGGCATACGTTATCTCCCTGTAGACAGCCCCTTGTCGCCCTATATGACAGCCGAGAGCTATGGGCAGACGATGCACTATATGCGTGAAGGGACAGAGTCGTCACGTGTTCAGGTCACGGGAAAACACAGTTTTACCTTTACCCTGCACGGCGGGTATGGCCCGGATCTCATGGCTGAAGTCTGGCGCTACAGCCGCCTTGCTGCCGCTATTGCAACGCGCGAAGACTTTGACATTATCCATGCACACGACTGGATGACCTATCCAGCCGCCATTATGGCCAAAGCCATTACTGGCAAACCCTTGGTTGTTCATATTCACGCAACGGAATTTGACCGCAGCGGTGTGAATATCAACGAGCAGGTTGCCGGCATGGAACGAGCTGGGCTACATGCCGCCGACATGGTCGTGGCGGTAAGCCGCCTGACACGCAATACCGTTGTGGAACGCTATGGCGTTCCGCCTGAAAAAGTCAAGGTTGTCTACAATGCTGTGGCACGTCACGAAGCTGAGCGAAGCTACCATATTCCAGAACGCATCCGTCATGAAAAGCGTGTCCTCTTTCTTGGCCGCGTCACGTACCAAAAAGGACCGGAATATTTTCTCGAAGCGGCTCGCCTAGTGTTACAAAAGATGTCCAATGTCCGCTTTTTCATGGCAGGTAGCGGCGATATGCTGCCAGGACTTATCCGCCGTGTGGGTCAGCTTCGCATGGGGAGATACTTTCATTTTGCCGGCTTCTTGCGCGGAGAGCAGGTAGACCATATGTTCGCCTTAAGCGATCTCTATGTCATGCCTTCTGTCTCTGAACCCTTTGGAATCACACCGTTGGAAGCAATGCTCTATGACGTGCCCGTACTTCTTTCACGCCAATCTGGTGTGTCCGAAGTATTGGAGCATGCACTCAAGACCGACTTCTGGGATACTCGTGACATGGCCGACAAGATTTGCGCTGTGCTGCGTTATCCATGTCTGTCAGCCGAATTGGTAAAAAATTGCCGTGAAGAAATGAAATCCATCCGTTGGGGTACAGCCGCAGAACACCTGCTGGCCATCTACCGCGACGTTGCAGGAGTCCGCTAATGCCCGCACTTTGCCTGAATTTCAAAATTCATGAACCCTATAGGTTCCGTCGTTATACTGTTTTTGACATGGGGCAGAACTCCATCTACGAAGACGACGATCGTAATTGCGATACACTGCTGCGTGCTGCACGCCAATGCTATCTGCCGGCAAATGATGTTTTGCTGCGCTGTTTACGTCAATATGATGATTTTGCAGTGTCTTTTTCCATTTCCGGCGTTGCCTTGGATATGTTTGAGCAGTACGCTCCAGAAGTGATTGAGAGTTTCCAAGCTTTGGCAGAAACAGGTCGAGCAGAGTTTACCTCAGAAACCTACACACACTCGTTAGCTTTTTTGTATTCGCGCGAGGAATTTGAGCGTCAAGTAAAGGAGCAATGTGCGAAGGTTAAGGCGCTGTTTGGCAAAAAACCTGTTTCTTTCAAAAATACGGATTGTATTTACAATAATGATTTGGCAACCACCCTGCAACAGATGGGTTTTAAAACCGTCTTGGCAGAAGGCGCTGAGCATGTGTTAGGCTGGCGGAGCGCAAACTATGTCTATCAACCAGCGACAGCGCCTAGCATGACATTGATAATGCGTAATATCAATCTCTCGAGAGATATTGGCGTCGGTTTCGGTGACCATTCATGGGATCAGTGGCCTCTGACTGCCGACAAATTTGCCTCGTGGTGCCACGCCCAGGCGGACTGCGCGGATGTTATCAGCATTTTGCACGACTACCATATCTTTGGATTGCGCCACCGTCCAGAAACAGGTATCTTTGAATTCTTGGCAGCTCTGCCGGGTGCTATACTTGCCGACAAACGCTTTCATTTTGTTACGCCAAACATGGCGTCAAAAAAATATAAGCCAGTAGGACAGGTAGACGTACCGCAATTCATGAGTTGGGACGAGCAAGGGAGCGATTTGACGGCTTGGCTTGGCAGCGATATGCAGAAAGATGCCATTCACAGCCTGTATGCCCTAGCCCAACGTGTACAGGCTTGCGGAGACATGACATTACTGCGTGATTATGAACGCCTTCAAACCGCAGATCATTTCCACCACATGTCCACAAAATGGTTTACGTCTGACGGGCCTGAGGACAGACCAAACCCCTTTGGCAACCCTTACGACGCCTACATTACGTTCATGAATATACTTGCAGATTTTGAGTTGCGACTTCAAGCCGTTGAAGATGCAACTCCGCACACGTCGTCAACACGAGACTCAGCTCCACGCAAGCCTTCGACACGAAGGTCGATAACGAGAAAAACAAAAACACTTGCTAAGGCCAAAACCACTGTTTGACTTTTTTACCGCTTGAAAGGGGCGGTGAAAAACACCGCCCGAAATAGTGAGGCTACTGCATCCTTGCGCCGGTTCTTCCGGCCTCGCACATGATTTGTTCCCCGTCTGGCATTGCCCTCCGACGGGATTTGTGATTACACACCGACGCATGCGCCAACGGACTTCTACTCGGGCAATGACTGCATCGCCGATGGCGCTTCCACAAAGGAGGGAGCATGGAGCTCAACAATTCCCCTGTCACACTTTTTGAAGTGAGTTGGGAAGTCTGCAACAAAGTGGGTGGCATTTACACTGTTGTCAGCAGCAAAGCCCTGCAGACCAGGGATGATTTCGGCGGAGATTATTTTGTCCTTGGCCCATCATTGCCTCATAATGCGGGATTTGAGGAGACCGACGAGCATACATGGGATTCGCTTCGTCAGGCGCTTGCTGCCAAAGATATCAAATGCCGTTTGGGACGCTGGAACATCCCCGGACGTCCCAAGGCCATCCTCGTTGATTTTGCCAAACGCTACGACAGTAATCAGCTGCTGTACGATCTTTGGAAAAATTACGGTGTGGATTCTCTCTCCGGAGGGTGGGATTACATTGAACCTGTTATGTTTTCCACAGCTTGCGGCGAAGTTATTGCGGCAATCCACGAAACACGGGTAGAACCAGTCAACGGTCGCAGTGTAGCGTTATTCCACGAATGGATGTGCGGCGCAGGTTTGTTACGTCTGAAAAGAGATGCTCCGGATGTGGCAACCATGTTTACAACACACGCCACCATGCTTGGTCGGGCCTTGTCTGGCACCGGAAGAGATATCTATTCCAATATGCACTCTATTAATCCTGCCCATGAAGCTGCGGCGCACAACATTACAGCAAAGTGGTCCATGGAGAGTACTTCCGCCCGAGAAGCAGATTCTTTTACTACAGTCAGCACCATTACAGGCGAGGAAGCAACTACATTTCTAGGCCGCAAGCCGGATGTCATTACGACCAACGGTCTGGACATGCGTTCCATTCCCGATTATTCGAAAGATCGTTCCGTTCCAGAAGGGAATCGAAAGCTCATCATGGAAAAGGCCAGCCGTTTCTTGCGTTGCGAGCTGCCTGAAGATACGCGTATCTTTCTTATTTCCGGTCGTTATGAAATGCATAACAAGGGCGTGGACATCTTCCTGGATGCCTTGGCACGCATGGAAAAAAGCCTGGCAGGGACGCAATCAACGGTGTTGGCTTTATGCCTGGTCATGGGCGGTCACACAGGCGTCAATCCCTCTGCCATATCAGGAGATCCCAACGCCAGCGATAACGGGCAGCCCTTTATCTGTACGCACTTTGCGTGGAATGCACCAGAAGACCCCATTATCAATACATGCCGCAAATTAGGACTTAACAACCAACCTGAAAATAGAGTCAAGGTCATCTTCGTCCCCGCCATGCTTGATGGCGATGACGGTTTTTTCAATATGCCCTATGACGATATACTCATGGCTTGCGACATAGGCTGCTTTCCGTCATGGTACGAACCTTGGGGGTATACGCCGCAGGAAAGCGCTGCATGGTCTGTACCCACCATTACAACAGATCTATCGGGTTTCGGCATGTGGGCACGTGAAGAATTGCGTGACTCTGCATCATCTGCCGGCGTAACCGTAATTCCACGACGCGGCATGGCTTTTGAACAAACTGCTTCCATGCTGCACGAACAGCTACTCAAAATGGCGACGTGCGCCAATGAAGAACTGACTGAACGTCGTATTCAGGCACGTTCTCTGGCAGAGCGCACATCCTGGACGAATTTTTTCAGCAACTACCGGACATCCTACGAGCTAGCTCTGAAAAAAGCAGGATTGCGCGTACAGCCAGACGCCTCGCATAATGCGGTACTCCGTGTTCTTTCAGCTAGTCGTTCCGCCACACCTTTTTTGCGCTCCATTATGGCTATTGCTGAAGTGCCGCAAGAACTGTCTCGCATGCGTGATATTGCACGCAATGTCTGGTGGTGCTGGCACGACAAAGCCAAAGCCCTTTTCATGCGTCTGAATCCAGCTCGATGGGAAGCTTGCCGCAATCCCCTACAAATGCTGGACGAAGCAGACCCCGGTCGTTTCAAAAGCCTTTTGCGCGATGAAGCCTATATGAATCTGTACCACGAGGTGGTAGACAATTTTGACAGATATATGGCAACTCCGATTCGTTCACTGAGCGATCATGTGGGACCAGAAACACCTATTGCCTATTTTTCTACTGAATACGGCCTTAACGAATCTATACCTATCTATTCTGGTGGACTTGGCGTTCTCTCCGGAGACCATCTCAAATCGTCATCAGATATGTGTTTGCCACTTGTTGGCATAGGCTTATTGTACAAAAACGGCTATTTCCGACAGGCAATTGATGGCGATGGGCGCCAGGTTTCTCTCTATCCTGAGAACAATTTTGGACTGCTACCAATATCCAGAGTCTATGACGCAGACGCCCAGCCAATGTATATTCAACTGGAGCTACCAGGGCGTACTCTCTTTGCCAGGGTTTGGAAGATGGCCGTTGGCCGAATCACCCTCTATCTTATGGACACAGACACGCGCCGCAATATTGAGGAAGATCGGCACATCACTGACAAACTCTATGAAGCCAATCGCGAAACACGTCTCCTTCAAGAAATTCTTCTCGGCATGGGCGGCATACGGCTTTTGCAAAATACGGGTATTACCCCCAGTGTCTACCACATGAATGAAGGTCATTCAGCATTCATGGTGCTTGAACGCTTGCAGGAATACACAAGAGCTGGCATGAGCTACGAAGAGGCGACAGTGCGTATCCGAGCCAATACGGTCTTCACAACGCACACTCCCGTTCCTGCTGGAAACGAAGCTTTTTCATTGGATCTCATGGAACGTTATTTTGGCGGTGTTGCTTCGAACTTGGGTCTGTCCTGGCAGCAATTTGTCCAGTTAGGACATATTGAAGGCGGTAACCGTCATGCCTTTGAACTCACGGTGCTGGCCCTGCGGCATGCCTGCTGGGCAAATGGCGTCAGCCGTCTGCACGGCATTGTTTCGCAACATATGTGGAACAATCTGTGGAAAAGCCTGCCTACCCTAGAAACGCCCATCGGTCATGTAACCAATGGCATCCACACCCCGTCCTATGTCGGAAGTCAGATGCACGAACTTCTCGATCAGTATCTAGGGTCTAATTGGCTGCAGGCATCTCCGGCTTCAGACATTTGGGACAAGGTCGATCAGATACCAGATGACGTGTACTGGGCTACGCGCATGCACCAGAAGGAAGCCTTGCTGGACGAACTAAGACGGCGTATCCCTGAATTCTTAAGCACATTTAACCTGTCCAACGAAAACCGGAAACAAATGGAAGCCCTGTTGCGGCCTGATACGCTCGTCATCGGCTTTGCCAGGCGTTTTGCACCATATAAACGCGCAACGCTCATCTTTGCCGATACCGATCGCCTTGCGCGCATCCTCAATAATCCATCACGGCCCGTTATCCTGGTCTTCTCTGGCAAAGCCCATCCAGCGGATGTTGCTGGTATAGACCTCATTCAAGAAGTCCTGAAAATGGCACGTGACCCACGCTTCATGGGACGCATTTTCTTTATTAAGGATTACAGTCTTTCTGTTTCACGGATCATGGCCCAGGGCTGCGACGTATGGCTGAACACACCCCGCAGACCGCATGAAGCATCGGGAACAAGCGGTATGAAACTGCCTGTCAATGGAGGCGTGAACCTGAGTATTTCTGACGGCTGGTGGTGCGAGGGGTATAACCGACAGAATGGCTGGACCATTGGCCCGGTTATCACGACTCAGATGCCCACTGGCGATCAAAACGACTATGCGGATGCAGAATCGCTGTACTCTCTGATGGAAAATGCCGTAGTGCCTCTGTACTTTGATCGTAACGACGCCGGTTTGCCCGCATCGTGGATAGCCATGTCCAAACGCTCACTCAAGAGCCTTACAGCCATGTACAGCAGCAACCGTATGCTTTCCGATTATATTCAGGGCTTCTACCTGCCAGCCGGCAAACGTAGAGCCATGTTGCGTGAACATAATTGGGCTGCATGCCGTTCTCTGGCCGCATGGCAAAAGGATATTCCGTCGCGCTTCGCCACTTTGAAACTTGACGAGCTTTCAGTAGGCGGCATGGCTGACAATGTCATGGCTTGCGGTGAACCCGTCAATATACAGCTCCGCCTCTCTCTAGGTGAAATGCATCCTGAAGAAATTCTGGTACAGCTTGTCATGGGACGAGCCTCACTGGTTGGTGATTTTATCGACAAACCCGATGTACTACGGTTGGAACCGCGCACCACTAATCCGGTAAATGGCAAGGTTCTCTATGCCGCGAGCTATATCCCCTCCTCCAGCGGGCACTACCGCTATGGCGTGAGGATTATGCCAGTACATCCTGCGCAGGCTAGCCCTCTGGAGACAGATTTAGTCATTTGGGCATAGCGGCTTAACAAACCTCACAGTCGCCCTGGGTTTGAGAATTTGGGGCGGCTGTGGTCATCATCGTTAGGAAATAGTTCATCAAAAATATCTTTGTGGTTTGAAACCTCCCCCTTTAGGGGGAAAAATGCTATTGACGGACAGCGAAGCCGATGGCTTTCTTTTTCGTAATCCCTTCCTTCAGGGAGGGGCAATCAGCACGGCTCCCATCCCGCCGGTGACAGAGTCAGTCGGCGGATGGGGCCGACTGTGGATTGAACATTGACATTACAGTTCGCAATACTGAAGCCTCGTAGAGCTACTGTGTTTCTATCCCCATGGAGGTTTTACATGTCTTTTTTGGAAAATGCCGTCAAAACGGGTGAAGGGGTCATGCTTAACGGTTTCCTTCTTTCACCCGTCGTAGAACAGTGTTCAGGTTGTGATCGAGTTCGCGAATTTGAAGGCGAACGGTTTTGTTCCAGTTATCCTGCTCCTGAAAAAAAATGGACTTCAGGCAGATGTAATTTTGCAACGCATGTCAAAACACAGGTAGCAACAACGGCCAAAGTAAATCCGTTAAAAGCATCCAAACGCGCTGCAAAGGGTGGGCATTGATTCATGTCAGCGAGCATGCTGTTTTTTGCCTTATAACTATGACCATTCCCAAAACTTTGTAAAAACAAATGTATATCAGGCGCTGTTTTGATACACCCCTGACATATGTTCCATGATGTTTCAATCCACAGTCGGCTCCATCTGCCGAACTGACTCCGCCGTCGGCGGAGAGGAGTCCTGTGGATTGTCTCACACTCGAATTGAGGGAGTACGGTAGGGATGCCATCGGCTTCGCCTTCCGTCAAACGCTTCTTCCCATAGAAAAGGGGATGTTTCAAACTCCTAAGGAATTTTTGATGAATACCTTTGAAACGCTGTTCAATGGTCTTGGAGAACGTAAAGGGCGGGTGATCTCTCTGCAAAGCGCATTGACCGCTTTTCGTGCATTAGGACCGGAGAACGGCGGTCAGGGCGAAATAGAGAAAACTCAGTACATTGCCAATTGTCTTACGAATTGCGGTGTCAGGGATATTGTTCATTTGGACAAAGAAGATTTTCGAGTAGAAAGTAAGTTAAGACCAAATCTTCTCGTACGCATACCAGGGCACAGCAAAAAGACACTTTGGCTATTTGGGCACACAGATGTTGTCCCGCCAGGAGATATCAATGCTTGGGCTTCAGATCCTTGGCAGGTGCGTTGCGATGGGGACTTCCTCTACGGACGTGGCGTAGAAGATAATCAGCAAGCCATTGTCAGCATGATTCTGCTCGCAGAAGAGTTGAATATTCACCATATCACTCCTGATCTGTCTCTGGGGCTGGTATTTATGTCTGATGAAGAAACCGGCAGTGCTTATGGACTGCGACACATCCTCTCAAGTGCAGCTTCTGTATTTCAGAAAGACGATCTTTATATCGTGCCAGATTCCGGTTCTGCTTGCGGGGATGAAATTGAAATTGCAGAAAAAGGACAACTGTGGCTGAAAATACGTGTGACTGGAGTTCAGTGCCATGCTTCCACGCCACAAAAAGGTCGCAATGCTTTCCTGGCCTCCTCTGCCTTGGTATTGGCTTGTCACGAATGCTTGCATTCGACTTTTGATACAGAGGAAAACCTTTTTTCACCACCTCATAGCACCTTTGTACCAAGCAGACATGATGCCAATGTGCCCAATATCAACACAATACCAGGTGAAGATGTTTTCTATATGGACTGCCGCCTGCTGCCGCAAATTACCCCTGAAAATGTCCTCAAACGTCTTCACGAAGTGGCTGCAGACATCGAAAGACAATATGATGTGCATGTCAATGTGACGATAGTTCAAGAGCAGCAAGCTTCGTCCATGCCCTCATCAAGCTGCGTTGTGTCGCTCTTGCAGGATGCCGTGGCGCATGTTTATGGTGTCAATGCGCGGCCCGTGGGGATTGGGGGGGCAACAGTAGCGGCTTTTCTGCGAGACAAAGGTTTGTCGGCAGCCGTTTGGAGTTGTATTGAAGGTAGTTGTCATTCACCAAACGAGCATTCTTCCATTGTCTCGACCATCAATGATGCCAGAGTTTTCGCCCATATTTTAATGCAAAATCATGTCTGACGCCATATTTGACTGTATTGTTGTCGGCGGAGGCCATGCCGGCAGCGAGGCTGCCGTGGCACTTGCCAAACTGGGACACAGCGTTCTCCTTGTCAGTGGCAATCTGGATCGATTGGGGTATCTCTCTTGCAATCCAGCCATTGGCGGCTTGGCTAAGGGACATATGGTACGCGAGATAGATGCCCTGGGAGGCATGATGGGGCAATGGGCAGATGCGGCAGGCATTCAATTCCGTGTCTTGAACATGAGCAAGGGACCCGCAGTTCGTGCCACACGCGCACAGATGGATCGCGAGACCTATCAGCATGTCCTCAAAACTACTCTATATACAACGCCTGGCTTGCGTCTCTGGCAGGATTGTGCAGTTGCCATTACCACGGACAAAAATCGTGCCTCAGGCATTATTACGGCACAGGGGCTGCATTTCACTGCCCGACATATACTGCTGACTACTGGCACATTTCTCAATGGACTCATGCACATGGGCTTGACCCAACTGCCAGGCGGTCGCCTTGGCGACCCTCCAGCCCAGGGTCTCTCGGATAGCCTACGTTCTCTCGGCTTGAAACTTGGTCGTCTGAAAACAGGTACAACCCCCCGAGTCCTCAAATCGTCCATTGATTTTTCACGACTGGAAGAGCAACCAGGTGACATGTCGCCACACGGCTTTAGTTTCCATGGCCCGGGTCCTAGGCTTCCTCAGATGTCCTGTCATATCGCCTGGACCAATGCGCGTGTACACGATATTATCCGGAGCGGTTATGATCGTTCCCCATTATTTACAGGCGTAATCAAAGGAACAGGTGCGCGTTACTGCCCTTCCATCGAAGATAAGGTTGCCCGTTTTCCACAGCGGGAACGGCATCAAATATTTCTGGAACCGGAGGGATTGCAGAGTCAGGAAATTTATTGCAACGGGATTCCAACAAGTCTACCACTGGATATTCAAAATGCCATGTTACACGCCATAACAGGCCTTGAAAAAGCTGTTATGCTACGCCCTGGTTATGCTATCGAATATGACTACAGCGATCCCATTCAACTCAACGCTACACTGGAGAGCAAGATAGTTGATGGTCTGTGGCTGGCAGGTCAGATTAATGGCACGTCCGGCTATGAAGAAGCGGCTGCGCAAGGTCTTTGGGCTGCTCTGAATATTTCCTGTTCTCTGCGTGATTGCGCACCTTTTATACCGAGAAGAGACCAGGCTTATTTGTCCGTGCTTGTGGACGACCTTGTGACGCTGGGCACTGAAGAACCGTATCGAATGTTCACGTCGCGTGCAGAACACCGTCTCTTACTGCGTGAAGACAATGCAGACGCACGCCTCACGCCTCTTGGTCGCACGCTTGGGCTTGTAGGTGACCGTCAATGGGATATTTTTTGCAAAAAACAAAAAGCGGCTGTACATTTTAAGGATTATTTGAACAGTCACCGTCTTCCCACAGGTACGGATCAATCTGATGTACGCATCTCTGCGGGAAGCACCCTGGCCCAAGTTCTGCGCCGCCCTGATGTTGATCTGGACAAGCTTGATCATATTCTCAACGCTTTCAGTCACGAAACAACTGTCGGAGCAGAATTCAAGGAAGCCCGATGCCTTGCTGGCGACGCTGCCGAAAGCGTGTTGACCGAAATCAAATATGCCGGGTATCTTTTACGTCAACAGGCACTCGTTACGCGCACTGCCAAGCTCGAAACAACCCCCTTGCCCCCTGACATTGATTATGCGATGATAGCGGGACTTTCTCTGGAGGTTGTAGAAAAATTAAACCGTGTGCGCCCTGCAAACCTTGGCCAAGCAGGCAGGATTTCTGGCATCACTCCAGCCGCTGTGGCTTGTCTGGAGATATACCTGCACAAGCTGGGATTACTTCCATCGAAAAACAACACCAGATATGTTCAACCTGTTACTGCGTAGACGCGCCAACTACCATATAACGGCGGTCACATGACGAACATCGAACTGCTTATAACGATCGCCGTACTGCTGATGGCAGTTGGCTCAATCATTGCAATCATTCTCCAACGTTTGCAAAGAGCGCGTGCGACAAAGCGACATTTATCCGTTATGCGCACCTTGCTTGAAACAGCTCAAGCACAGAACGAGCTGTTTGATATCAGTTCTAAAAATAAAACTACCAAGCATAATGCTTTATCCGGGACTCTTGTATCTCTCGGAGAACCCCTTGAAATAGAAGTTCTGACTTACGCATCTCCAGAATTCAGTGGAGAAGAAGTTGACGTCTATTTTCGTATCCGCTCTTCCGAAGGATATTCATTTTACAAATTTACCACGACAGTGCAAAGCGTTCAGGGCAGTATAAAAAGATCCCGTCTCTCCTTAACTTTTCCCCAAGATATCACAGCGGGTCAGAAACGCCAATTCTATCGAGTTAATCCCCCAAAGGAATCAGTGCGTATCATAGGTTTGTGGAATATGCCTGTAGGTAAAGCTATCCCGCGAGACACATCGGCGATTGGGATACCCTTGCTCTACTATAAATATGGAACAGGCAATGAAACCATCCAAATAGCAGATATTTCAGGTACGGGAGTCGCATTTTCCTTTCCCATGGATGATCTGGACAGTCCTCCTATATCTCTTGTTGTCGGTTCACAAGTACTCTGCCTTATTGTGTACCAGATGGGCAAGGGAGGGCGCATGGTCACGTTCTGCTGCACTTGCGACGTTCTCAACGTGCGTAAGCAAGAAAATCCGCCTATGCTGATTCTAGGTATGCGATTTACCAACTGGGCACTGCTAGAGCAGGGCAAATCTGAAATCACATGGTTTCACTGTAAGCCAGATAGTGGCGTATCTCCCGTTATACAATGGGTCATGCAGCTAGACAGAGAGCAGCATAACTTGCTTTAATTGATATACCCTTTTGGAGGTTATCCTTGGACGACGGAACAGAAGAACACAGTACCATCTGGTCGCGCTTGAGCAGACTGTTCGGGCACGACACGCAAGAATCCCTGGAAAAGGCTATAGTCGAGGCAAGAGCTGAAGGTGAATTGGAGCCATATGAGGAATCCATGTTACTGGGGATTCTTCGCTTCGATGAACTGCAAGTACAGGACACAATGACCCCCCGCACTGACATCGACTGCGTTCCCGAAGAAATCTCCTTGAAAGAAGTGGCGCATGTCATTGTCCGTTCGGGGCATTCGCGCATTCCTGTTTTCAAGGACACACGTGACAATATTGTTGGCATACTCCATGCCAAGGATGTCCTCAGCAGTCTGCTAGATCATGAAGGAAAAACTCCTTCCGTATCATCAGTCATGCGTGAACCTTTTTTTGTTCCTGAAACAAAATCCATTCACACGCTCTTGCAGGAATTTCGGGCCAGCAAGCAGCATATTGCCATAGCGCTCGATGAATACGGTGGAACATCCGGTCTAATAACCATCGAGGATGTCTTGGAGGAAATCGTTGGTGACATTGAGGATGAACACGATGCCCCCCGCGTGGAAGATATCCGTCAGATAAAGGACAAGGTGTACGAACTCACCGGACGTGCCCAACTTGATGATTTACAAAACCTAGGCGTTGATATCTCCTCGGATGAAGTAGACACCATTGGCGGCTATTTAAGTATGGAAGCCGGCCATGTACCTGAACAAGGCGAGCAATTTACCCTGCAGGGTTGGACGTTCACTGTGCTGGAAGCTGATCGTAAGCTTATTCAACGGCTGCGCATGGAGCCTACAGGAAATGAAATGTCTCTTTCCGTTCAAGATAGAGCAGATCAAGCATGATGTTTTGGAAAAAAGAGCATATGCAACCATAGATGCGCATAGAATTCTTTGGTATACCATCATTGTCCTGAGCATGTGGCTCGGTTTTCCAAACGATGTTCTGCACTTGCCTTTTATGGTTCTTTTGTGGCCTCTTGGTCTTACTTTTCTTGGACAGAGTGCTGCCAATCGCTTGTCAGCCTTGCGTGAGGGCTGGCTTTGTTCCCTGTCAGGTGGCATATGCACATTATACTGGCTTTCATTACCCATACACAATGTAGGCGGTCTGCCTTGGCTTCCCTCGATGGCTTGTGCGCTGGTTATCTCAGCTTGTATTACTGCCTCCGGCGGTATTTTTTCCTTGGGAGCATATGTCTTGCGCAGACAATCCGCCTGGATGCAAGCCGTACTTTTAGGACTCCTGTGGTATCTTCTTGAAGAAGTCGGAGCACACATATTGGGCTTTCCGTGGTTGACCATATCTGGTGCCCTTGCGGCATGGCCGCTATTGGTGCAAGCGGTTGATGTGTTGGGTGCATATGCCCTTTCGGCGCTCTGGATCATGTCCATTATCCTGTGTGCATTCGGTGTTCGCTGTGGACAGCGAAATCCAACTTGTCTCGCCGTCGGTTTCCTGCTTGCGCTGTCAATCTTAGCCTATGGCTGGTGGCAACTTGTCGCGCAAGATACACACATGGACTCTGAAGGCACCCAGGAGATAGACGTCCTTTTCGTCGAAGGAAATGTGGAACAAAATCAAAAATGGGTTCCGACGTTCCAGCGGCAGACCGTTGATCTTTATTTGTCACTTACTGAACAGGCATTGTCCGCATACCCCTTGAAAAAACCGCTTATTCTTTGGCCAGAAACGGCCATGCCCTTCTTTTTTGAAGAAAACCATCTGCACACCCCGCGCATTCGTGCTATGGTCGCCCGTCACGGCACGCTCCTCTTACTAGGTACCCCCGCCAAAACGACCCAAAACACGCATGAGGAACCCCATATCTATAATCGAGCTGTTTTGCTAGGGAGAAACGGTGCAACCGTTGCCCATTACGACAAAGTACATTTGGTACCCTTTGGCGAATACCTCCCAGAATTTCTCAACTGGAAAATTCTGAAGGCATTGATGCAGGGGGTGGGCATTTACAGCGAAGGGAGTTCCGGCGCCCCGCTCCGCTACGATAATCTTGCCCTCGGCGTACTCATTTGCTATGAAGGCATATTCCCGTGGCTTGCTCAAGAACGAGTATCGGAAGGGGCCAATATTCTTGTAGATATCAGTAATGATGGTTGGTTCGAGGATACCCCAGCAGCACGGCAACATCTGTATTTGACAACCTTGCGCGCCTTAGAGCAAAATCGGTGGATACTTCGAGGCACCAATACTGGTATTTCGGCCATAGTGGATACTCGTGGACGTCTGCTTTTACGCAGTAAACAGTTCAAGGCACAAGCGCTATGGGGACGTGCCGCAACGGTAAACAAGCACAGCCTGTACCACTCTTGCGCATCCTGGCTGCCCCTGTGCGCAGCATTCCTTATGGCAGTTCTCCTGTTGAAAGCCTGGTACGCCACACGGCGTTTATCATCAACCTCAACCTCAACATCATAATTATCATGCAGCAACTCAGTGATCTTCGTCCTGTTTGTCAGTCGCTCACACAACGTTTTGATGCCCTCTGGAGGCGTCTTTGACGTCGCATCAAGCAAACAGCGTCTCTTGGATATAGAAAAAGAGCTCTCCCGCCCTGGCGCTTGGGACAATCCCGAAGTACTCACGCCTGTGCTTCAGGAAAAACGTCGTCTCGAAGATGACGTTTCGCGTCTTTCTTGCCTCAAAAAATGCCATGACGACATGCTCGAATGGCTAGAACTTGCCTCGGAAAATGAGGATGCCGAAGCGTTGGAGTCTCTCCATACCCAACAACGAGAGCTAGCTTCTCAGCTTGACGAAATAGAACTTGTCATGCTGCTTTCGTCTGAAGAGGACAATCAAGACGCCATCCTTGAAATTCATCCAGGCGCTGGTGGCACCGAATCCCAGGATTGGGCTGAGATGCTCCTGCGTATGTATACACGCTGGACTGTACGTCATGGATATACTATGGAAGAACTTGATTATCTGCCTGGAGACGAGGCCGGAATCAAAAGCGTAACTTTGCGCATATCTGGTTCTCACGCCTACGGATTTCTTAAAAGCGAAAAAGGGATACATCGACTGATTCGAATATCACCTTTTGATGCTTCTGGTCGTCGGCATACTTCCTTCGCATCTGTGGATGTCATTCCTGATGCTGGCAATGATATCAAATTGGATATCAAGGAAACAGACATCCGCGTGGATATTTT
This sequence comes from Desulfovibrio sp., assembly GCA_017454855.1. Classification (GTDB taxonomy): domain Bacteria; phylum Desulfobacterota; class Desulfovibrionia; order Desulfovibrionales; family Desulfovibrionaceae; genus Desulfovibrio. The sequence goes on along the minus strand of JAFTCE010000064.1, from coordinate 55,189 downwards.
CCGCTCCAGTGGACCTGGTGGTCAAGGCGTCAACACAACTAGCTCGGCTGTTCGGGTGACGCACATCCCCACAGGCATTTCTGTTCAATGTCAAAACGAACGCTCACAACATCGCAACAAGGATTCTGCTATGCGTGTGCTGCGGGCTCGCCTCTATAATCTGGAAGTGCAAAAACGTGAAGCCGAACTTCAAGCCGAGTATGCCGGCAAGGACGCTATTGCCTTTGGTAGCCAGATACGCACCTATACGCTACAGCCGTACCGTCTGGTCAAAGACCATCGTACCAACACGGACGTTGGTGATGTAGACGGTGTTCTGGATGGCCAAATTGATGTTTTCCAACGTGATTACCTTTTATACAGACATGAACAACACCACTGAATTCAACGCTCTTACTGACGAGCTGCTCGCCTTCCAGCGCATTGCCGATATGGAAGCACGGAATCTTAGCACGAAGAAAAAAAAAGATGCTGTGCTTGTTGCCCGTCTTCTGCCCGGCATAGATATAGGTCGTTGGCGAGAACTTTGCCGCAACAATCTTTGCGGTCGTTGGTGTGCATTGCCTGTAGGGCCATCGATCTTTTCCGAACCGGAAGAGACCGAGTATTCCGACGATGGCGCATTGCGTTTGGGGCACATGCTCTTGAACGAGTTGCTTACTGAACAAATTCAACGAGAGTTACTGCGTCTCTCGCGCACGGGGGGAGAACTTGCCATTCTTGAAGCAACAATCCAAGGACGTGACGCACTGGCCATTCAATTGGACTCTCACACTCTTGTTGCCCTGGAAGCTGGACTTGTTACATGTCTAACGAACATCCGAGAAGAGTGTGATAGTCTTGGCGTCACAAGTCCTGGACGATATGTGCTTCTGCTACCCGGCGTGGGCATACTACACGCACGCCTTCTTGCTGAAGATATACAAAAAAAATTTCAAACGCTTTCGCAACAACTTTGCCCATTACCACAAGACTGCTTGTCTCCAACCTGCGCAGTGGGCATTGTCTGTACCGATTCACACGCACATTTAACACCGTCTATCCTACTTCAGCAATGCGAAGATGCACTCAGTCATGCTCTTACGCAACAACGCGGGCATATTTCCATTGCTGGTGGTGAGGCATTGGAACAACGGAGATCTCTTGTGCATTCCAGTGAAAAACGATTTCTTTTCTTCGGGAGCAACTGATGGTGAACACAACATTGAGTGTCGCCCTGTTGAGCGGAAAGGGCGGCGTTGGCAAAACCAACATCACGCTTAATCTAGCTTGTGCCTTGCACGATGCCAACTTTAAAACCTTGCTGATAGACTGTGACCTTGGTTTGGCCAATCTTGACGTGCTGCTGGGCATAACCCCCGAGGGCAATCTCCAAACAGCCCTGCTGGGAGAAGCTGGGATTGAAGACGTCTTGTATCATGTCAAAGATGAAGGTTTTGATGTGCTTCCTGCTGCTTCCGGTGTACCGGAATTGACGGAACTTCAACCTGAGATACGTGATATGCTTCTCTCACGACTGGAACCGGTATTGCATAGATATGACTATGTATTCATGGATCTTGGAGCGGGCATATCAGGTACAGTACAAACATTTGCGGCACTGGCCTCGGTGCGCGTGGTCGTCATCACTCCGGAACCAACTTCTCTGACAGACAGCTATGCCCTAATCAAGGTTCTCAACAACAAATATGGCCTTCGGGACTTCAAAGTACTCGTCAATCAGACATCATCCAAGACCGAAGCAAAGGCTTCCTTTGAAAAGCTGCATGGTGCATGTCAGCATTTTCTACACCTTGATCCAGTGTATCTGGGCCATTTGCGCAACGATAAAAAGCTGACAGAGGCTGTCTGCCGTCAGCAACCGCTCCTGCGTTATGCACCTACAAGCCCGTCAGCACTTGATTTCCGTACCATAGCAAGCCGCTTGCAACAAATCCGCCTGAATATGTTGGATTGGCTTGGACAACGTTCCGTGTTACAGCCATTACCTGCCGAGAGATGATTGTTTGATAAACTGAACACGTTGTACTTTATCTCGTACATACATGGACGACGCGAACCCACAGGAGTTTACAATGCAATTTTCAGGTGTTCTGACTGCGCTGGTTACCCCGTTCAAAAACAATGTTCTTGACGAGGAAGTGTATCGTGCTTTCATTGAGCGACAAATTGCCGAGGGCATACATGGCCTTGTCCCCTGCGGCACAACAGGTGAATCGGCAACTCTTTCCCACGAAGAACACGAAAGGGTCATCGATATATGCATAGATCAGGCTAGGGGGCGCGTACCAGTGCTGGCTGGAGCTGGCTCCAACAATACGGTCGAGGCCATCCGATTGACACGTTTTGCCCAAAAGGCCGGGGCTGATGGGGCACTATTGATCACTCCATATTACAATAAGCCCACACAGGAAGGTTTATACCGTCATTTTAAAGCCATCGCTGATGCCGTTGACTTGCCCCTTGTGCCCTACAACGTGCCAGGTCGTACAGGATGCAGCATCGCACCAACCACATTGTCTCGCCTGGCACGGGAATGTCCGAACATTGTGGGCGTCAAGGAGGCCACAGGCGATATGGCCCAGGGCAGTCGTATTTTGGAACAATGCCCAGATACCTTCTCTGTGCTTTCTGGCGACGACTTGTCCGCTCTTGCGCTCCTGGCCTTGGGAGGGAGAGGTGTTATTTCGGTGACATCAAATCTTGTTCCAGCACGCATGGCCGCCATGTACAACGCGTTTTCCAAAGGAGACCTTGGAGAAGCGAGAAAAATCCATCACAGCCTCTTTCCACTGCATGAGGCTCTTTTCTTTGAAAGCAATCCAATTCCTGTAAAAACAGCCCTTGAACTCATGGGCATAATGCGCGCAGAAATGCGTTTGCCACTCTGCCCAATGGGTGAGTCGGCCAAACAAAGGCTTGAAGACGTCTTACGCACACAGCGACTGCTCTAATTTCATCGGAGCAGTTTCACTTTTTCATGAAACTGCTCCGATTCGACGTCAATGCCACGACGCATGGGATTATCTGGTATGTGACTAACTGTCTTTTTGTCTTAATAGTCGCGCGCGGGCCGACACCCTATCTTGGCAGTGCATCCATACTTCTTCCGATGCAGAAATACACAAAGCCATTTCTTGTCATGGACGCAGGGGAGTACAGATTTCGTCCATCAAACACCAGCGGCGCACGTAACAAATTTTTGATTTTATCAAAATCTGGATTCCGAAACTGATTCCACTCGGTCACAACCAAGAGTCCGTGCGCGTCCCGACACGCGTCATATTGATCATCCACGATTTCAACAAGATGATTGTTTTTGAAAATGCGCCTTCCATTGTCGGCAGCGACAGGGTCAAAAGCGCGTATGCCCATACCGGCAGCGGTCAATTCACAGACAATGTCAATAGCAGCAGCTTCCCGCATGTCGTCTGTATTTGCCTTGAAAGCCAAGCCCCAAAGCGCGAGGGTTTTGTCTTTCACGCCGCCTTGTGGCGCAAAATACTCTTTGATGCACACAGCCATATGCTTCTTTTGCCGAACATTGACATCTTCAACTGCCTTTAGCAGTTGCGGCTGTGAGCCGACTTCTTCCGCCGTACGTATGAGCGCCTTGACATCTTTGGGAAAACAGGATCCGCCATAGCCAACTCCCGGGTAAATGAACTGATAGCCTATACGCGTGTCTGAACCGATGCCGTTGCGAACTTCCCGCACATCCGCGCCTACTTTTTCACAAATGCCAGCAATCTCGTTAATGAAGGAAATTTTCGTCGCAAGCATGCAGTTAGCTGCGTATTTGGTCATTTCTGCGCTACGTACACTCATAACAATGAGCTTGTCGCGAGTGCGAGCAAAAGGCGCGTAGAGTTCCTGCATGATTTCTTTAGCTCGTATGGAATCCGTGCCGATGATTACCCGATCAGGCTTCATAAAATCGGAGATAGCATCCCCTTCTTTGAGAAATTCCGGGTTAGAAACGACATCGACCGCAAACAAAGCTCCGCGAGCTTCCAATTCTTTTTGAATGAGAACACGCACTTCGTCTGCTGTGCCGACCGGCACGGTAGATTTGTCTACCACTACCAAATCCTTTTGCATGTATTTGCCTATCTCTGTGGCTACTTGGCGCACATATCGCAAGTCGCACGAACCATCTCCCAGCGGTGGCGTACCCACACAGATAAAGGCACAATCTGCATCGCGGATACCGTCTTCAAGCTGCGTCGTGAACGTCAGTCGGCCATCAGCCCGGCTACGACGCACCAAAGCCTCTAGTCCTGGTTCAAAAATATGCACAAAACCAGCGTTCAATTTGTCAACTATGGCCGGATTGACATCAACGCATCTCACACTGTTTCCCATTTCTGCGAAACATGCCGCGCTGACAAGCCCTACATAACCGGTTCCAATAATACATAAACGCATAAACACCTCTTCCTGGAATCAAATTTGCATTCCTGACGACGAAAGCTGCTCGGAATGTCGCCAAAGAACAGTTTACATTGTGAAAAAAACTATCTAGGCTATTTCTTCGTTAGAGGCAACAGAGGATGGTCAGACATTTTCGAGTGCGTACGGGTGACACTTCGATGATTATAGGGCTTGGAACAGACATTGCTGAACTGCAGCGTATCAGATCTACGCATGAGCGCTTTGGGGAACACTTCCTGAGGAAAATTCTCACACCGGTCGAAATCATGGCGCTCCCCATGCACCCCATAGCTTATATAGCCGGTCGCTTTGCAGCCAAAGAGGCCGCAGTCAAAGCTCTGGGGACGGGATTTAGCAGAGGCATATCCTTCATGGACATTGAAATCGTACATGGTGCCCAAGGGCGACCACTGCTCTATTTTTTGGGTTCTGCCCGTGCGCAAGCTGAACGCATAGGTGTGCGCACAAGTCATGTTTCCATAAGCCACAGTCAACACAACGCCATTGCTGTCGTCGTGCTTGAGGACTAGCATATGGACAAGTATATTGCACGTTGGTTTTCACCGCTTCCTTTGCCAGAAGAAATGCGCCTTTGGGATGCAGACGCCACAGCGCTCGGCCTGCCGCAAGAGACGCTGATGGAGAATGCGGCACGTGCGGCGCTTGCCGTTTTGCAACAATATCATCCATTACTTGATGAAAAGTGCGTTGTTTTGGTAATGGGTAGTGGCAATAATGGCGGTGACGCTGCTTGCCTTGCCCGCATCTTACTTGATGTCGGAGCTAAGCCGATCGTGCTGCACACCAGGCCATTAACAAACTGCAAAGGGGCTTGTGGCAAGCATGTACGTCTAGCCCGTGCCTGCGGCGTACCATTCCGGCGTTGTCCAACGGACATAAACATCCTTGGCCTCACGCCCGACATTCTCGTAGACGGTCTTTTAGGTACGGGATTGCGCGGTACGCTCAAGCCCGAAACGCAATCGCTAGTACAAGCCATCAATCATATGGCCGCGCCCTTCGTTCTGGCCCTTGATATTCCCTCCGGATTGGATGGTATCCTTGGTATTCCCTTGCCGGAAGCTGTGCGAGCAATGCAACCGTCAGCTTCCAAGCAGCCAAGCCGGGACTCTTGCAGCCAGGGGCAGCCATGTGGACAGGCACGGTACATGTCCGCGACATCGGCATTCCGACAAAAACACAAAGTACCGCCCCGTGCTCACAGTTTTTAGTAGACGGGCAATGTATCTCACCTTTAGCTGTGTCACGACAGAAGGCTTTCAAAAATTCTTACGGGCATGTTCTTATCATCGGCGGCTCTCCAGGTCTCGGCGGTGCGGCGCATCTGGCAGCACGCGCTGCCCTGCGCACTGGAGCTGGTCTTGTCACGGTAGCAGCACCGGCCCCTGCCCTGCACGATATCAAGAACGGTTGGCCTGAAATCATGACCCATGCCTTGACTGCCATGCCATCGGCAACCTGGCCTGATGTTTTGACCGAAAAACTCACCGCATTCGCTGGACGTTGTTCTTCCTGGGTAGTGGGGCCAGGCCTAGGTCGTGGAGAAGATGCAGCAACCTTTCTTGCCGCGCTGCTCCATATCCCCTTCCGTCCTCCGACAATCTTTGATGCTGATGCTCTCGTACTGCTAGCGCGGTGTCCTAAGCTTCTGACACAGATTTCCGCTAAGGACGTACTGACGCCACATCCTGGTGAGGCTGCAATGATCTTGGGTTCTACCGCCAAAGAGGTACAATTGAATCGCATGGCTGCATTGCAGCGCTTATGCACCCTCTGCCCTGCCGTTGTTGTCCTGAAAGGCGCAGGAACGCTTGTAGGACAAACCCAAAAGCCGATATTGCTCTGCCCTTATGATCTCCCACAACTTTCCATGGGAGGCGCAGGCGATGTGCTTGCCGGCTGCATCGGCGCTCTCCTGGCCCGCGCTGAAACAACAGGCGATGATGTCGATGCCGATCCATGTGCGACGCTCCTGCATGTGGGACAGGCCGTGGCGCTACATGCGCTTGCAGGCAAAAGTCTGTCCAGGCAATGGCCTCTGCGTGGCAACACGGCTTCAGAACTCGCAGACGCCCTTCCACGGTCTATGGCCACATATGGCTTGCGACGGCAAGCCAAAACTGATGCCCTGCCATGGCCACGTTAAGTGTACAGAATGCATTGGCAATGCAGCGTTTGGGCTGTTGTCTGGCGCATGCAATAACAGAAAACGCTCCGACGACCCTACTTTTGCGCGGACCTCTTGGTAGCGGGAAAACAACGCTGACTCGTGCGCTCGTGGAAGCCCTTCCCGGAGGATATGTTGCAGAACCGGCCAGCCCGACATTTACACTCTGTAACAGGTATCCTACTTCTCCGCCCGTTCTGCACTGCGATCTCTACCGTTGTCCAGGCAATCCTGCAGACGAAATTCTAGACGGACTGGATGATCCGCACATCCTTACTGTTGTGGAATGGGCAGAGTATCTACCTGCTGTTTTTTTCCCCCAAGATTATCTGGACATTGCAATGCAGGCATGCGAAGAACTCCGCTTGCTGACGTTGTACGCCTGTGGCCCGCATGCCACAGCCTTGCAACGGCAGCTACTTCACATGTGGTCTGCACAGGTCGTATAAGATTGTCTGGCAAAATTCACAAAAGGCTTGAAAAATGGAAACAGGCATGAAAATTCTTGTCCAAAAATTCGGCGGCACTTCCGTAGCCGGTTTGGACTGCATGAAGAAAGTGCGCGAAAAAGTGCAGGACGCACTTGCTGACGGTTACAAAGTCCTTGCAGTACTTTCGGCAAGAGCCGGAGACACCAACAAACTCCTTTCTCTCGCTGACCAATGGTCTGGGCATCCTGACTGCATGGAAGTCGATGCGCTGGTTTCCACCGGCGAGCAGGTTTCCATCACACTGTTTACCATGTTACTCAAGGATGTCGGCATACGCGCACGTTCTCTGCTTGGTTGGCAAATTCCCATTACCACGGACGACAAGTTCGGTCGTGCACGCATCCGTGAGATTAATAGCGATGTCTTGCGCAATTTTCTCAAAGAGTACGATGTTCTCGTGGTAGCTGGTTTTCAGGGCTGCACACAAGACGGACGTATCACCACCCTTGGTCGTGGAGGATCGGACACCTCCGCCGTTGCCCTGGCAGCTGTACTGGATTCTGCGGAATGCCACATATATACCGATGTGGACGGCGTGTACACTACTGACCCCAATATTTGTTCTACGGCGCGGAAAATGGATCGTGTCGCATATGATGAAATGCTAGAAATGGCAAGCATGGGGGCAAAGGTATTACACATACGATCCGTCGAATTTGCCAAAAAATACAAGGTTCCCGTACGCGTACGTTCCACATTCAGCGATGATCCCGGCACGCTTGTCACCCAGGAGGACTCTACAATGGAAGCCGTTCTTGTTTCAGGCATTGCATACGACAGAGATCAGGCACGCGTGACATTGCGCGACCTTCCAGATGTACCAGGCACAGCAGCTGCCGTATTTGGCCCCCTTTCTGAAAAAGGCATACTCGTAGACATGATCGTCCAAAATACCAGCCAAGACGGCCATACCGATATGACCTTTACTATTTCGCGTAAGGATTTACAGCAAACACTGGAAATTATGGACGAAGTGATGCACAAAACTGGTGCTTCGGAGGTGCTGCACGACATCAGCGTTGCCAAGGTGTCTGCCATAGGCGTAGGCATGCGCAATCACTCCGGCGTGGCAGCGCGGGCTTTTGCAGCTCTGACGCAGGAAGGCATCAATATCTTGATGATCAGCACTTCGGAGATCAAGATCACTATACTTATTCAGGAGAAATATCTGGAGTTGGCCGTTCGCATACTGCACGATACCTTCGGGCTGGACTGGGATCTCGGCTGATTTACCTACACGCCGCTCGCAGGAGGTGCATTCTCCGCATCTCCTGCACGGCGATCCTCATCTGCCCTCCTTTTACCTTGTTGAAAAACATGGCTCACCACAACAAAAAATACGGGAATAAGAAAAACCCCTAACGCCGTTGCCAAAAACGTGCCGCCTATGATGCCCGTTCCGATGGCATGCTGGCTATTTGCTCCGGCACCTCGGCTTAGAGTCAATGGCAAAACGCCAAGGAGAAATGCCAAGGATGTCATGACGATGGGGCGCAAGCGCAGACGAGCAGCTTCAACGACAGCAAGAGAAGGTTTTTTTCCACGTCGTACCAACTCTTGTGCAAATTCCACAATAAGTATGGCATTCTTGGCTGCCAAGCCAATGACGGCCAGAATGCCTACCTGAAAATATACGTCATTATAGAGGCCACGGATGCTGCTCAAGGCAAGCGCCCCCAAGACGCCTACGGGCACGACTAGTATGACAGCCAGAGGAATGGACCAGCTTTCATACAAGGCTGCCAGACAAAGAAAAACAACCAAGATAGACAGGCCATAGAGATACCAGGTCTTGCCGCCCGATCGACTTTCCTCAAAACTCAAGCCTGACCACTCCAACCCGATGCCTTGAGGAAGAGCTGCCACCAAACGTTCGAGTTCCTGCATGGCATCGCCAGAACTGACTCCTGAAACGGGAGCAGCCTGAATACTCACAGCAGGCACACCGTTAAAGCGTTCTAGCTGGGAAGGGCCAAAACTCCACTCCGGTGTGACCACGGCGTCAAAAGGAACCATATCTCCATCAATATTGCGAAAATGCCAGAAGGTAAGATCATCGCCGTTCATGCGCCATGGAGCTTCGCCCTGAACATAGACGCGCTTCACACGTCCCCTATCCACAAAATCGTTGACGTATATACCACCCCAGGCAGCCGTCATGTCTTCGTTGAGCGCGCTGGCACTGATACCATACATGCTCGCCTTGAGATCATCCACGCGCAAAATCAACTGTGGAATATCTTCCAGGGATGTTGTGCGTACATTGAATAAGATCGGACTGCGCACAGCCGCATCCAACAGATCCCGCTGTGCTGCTATAAGAGCTTCGTGTCCCAGATTTGCCTGATCTTCTAGTTGGAGAGAAATGTCAGAAGCTTGTCCCAATCCACGAACCTGTGGCGGTTGGGAAATGAGAATGCGAGCCACAGGATGACCGCTAAAGTGGGCACGGGCTCGACGCACCACAGCATCTGCACTCAATTCTGGAGTCTTACGTTCGTCCCAATGCCTGAGATTGGCAGAACCAGAAGCCACATTCTGGCCACGCGACCCGCCCGCAGCAATGCCGGTACGTACTTCAACTCCCTGCACAGCGTCTTGTTCTTCGGTAAGAAAATATCTTTCAATTTCCGTCAGCACAGTAAGCGTAGCATCTTGCGTATACCCTGGGGGTAAAAAAACATTGATATTAACGACGCCCTGATCTTCCACAGGCAAAAATGATGTCGGCATCTGCCGCAACAGCAATACCGTTACACAGGCCATCAGCACATAAATGCCCATGACCTTGCCTCGATGCCGTATCCAGCGTACGACGGCGCCTTCGTAAAAAAAAGTCAGGCTGTCCAAACGACGATTGAACCAGGCGAAAAATCCCTGTTGCGGTTGTGTTTTGCTTTTTTGCAACAACAAGGCGCACAGAGGTGGCGTAATGGTGACAGCCACAAAGACTGAAAGAATCATGGCGGAAACAATGGTCAGGGAAAATTCGCGATAAATGGCCCCGCTCATGCCACTAAAAAAGGCCATGGGCAAAAAGACCGCTGCCAGTACGGCAGCCACGCCGATAAGTGCACCGGTTATCTGATGCATGGATTTCTCAATGGCTTCGCGTGGGGAGAAGCCCTCCGTACGAATGATGCGTTCGGTATTTTCCACTACGACAATGGCATCATCCACCAGCAGACCAATAGCCAGAACCAGGCCAAACATGCTTAATGTATTGATTGTCGACCCCAAAGCCGCCATGACCCCCAACGTGCCCAACAAGACAACAGGAACAGCCAAGGTGGGTATGAGCGTGGCCCGCCAACTCTGCAAAAAAATAAACATGACGATTGCCACTAGGAGAATCGCCTCCAGCAAGGTCTGAAAAACTCCGTGGATGGCTTCCTGAATAAAGGGTACAGTATCGTAAGGTATGAGATAATCAAGGCCAGGAGGAAAAAACTGGCGCATACGCTTCATGAAAGCTGCTATCCTAGCGGATGTATCAACGGCATTAGCCCCTTCTGCTAGCTGAATGCCTACGGAAACAGCTGGCTGACCGTTGTAGCGTGCGCTGATGGCGTAGTTCTGCCTGCCCATTTCCACTCGGGCAACGTCGCGCACACGTACTGCCGACCCATCGGGGTTCACTCGCACAAGGACATTGCGGAACTGTTCGACATTCTCCAATTTGGAGCGTGACAGCAATGTAACATTGATTTCCTGGCCTGGCATACTGGGCAAACCGCCCACCTGCCCTACGGAAATCTGGTCATTTTGCGCCTCTATGGCACGCAAGACATCGCGCGGGGTCAAATTGAAAGACATCAACTTGTTTGGATTCAGCCAGATGCGCATGGCATAAGGTGAGCCATACAGTGTTGCGTCGCCAACGCCATCTATGCGACAGAGGGGATCAACCAGAGTGGAAGCAATAAAATCGGCAATATCTTCAACGGGCAGTTTGCCCGTAGCATCGAAAAAAGAGTAATATTGTAAAAACGTATCCGATACCTTGCGCACACGAACGCCCTGATTTTTCACGGTATCAGGCAAGCGGGGCATGGCTAGTTGAAGGCGATTCTGTACCTGCATCTGAGCAATATCTGGATCTACGGAGGCCTCAAACGTCATGCGCATGACCATTCGCCCTTCGGAACTGCTCGTGGAATTCATATAAAGCAGTCGATCCAGGCCGACCATGTTTTGCTCCACTGGCTGCGTGATGGCATCTTCAATGGTTTGGGCTGAAGCTCCGCTATAGTCGACCATAAGTGTGATCGTGGGGGGGGCCATGTGCGGGAACTGAGCAACCGGCAAGGCGACAAAACTCAACCCACCAGCCAGCATGATCAAAATGGCAAGCACACATGCAAAGACAGGACGACTTATAAAAAAGTGCGACATGGCCTGCTCGTTTTTTTTATTGCTCCGATACGACTTAGCCGTTTGTCCTCGTCGTTATCCGAGGCTTTACCTTCATACCGTGACGCAAATGTTGCATCCCCTGAATGACAACCTTTTCTCCAGCATTGAGTCCCTTGCTCACCAACCACTCAGATCCGACACGTGCAGTTGTTTCGACAGTGCGTTCTTCCACAGTCCCGTCCAGTGCAAGCACAAAAACACTCGCCCCGCCCTTAGCATTGCGGCGAACGGCCAACTGCGGAACAAGCAAGGCATTTTCCTCAATGCCTTCTTCTACTATGGCACGCACGTACATGCCCGGCAGAAGCATACCATCGGGATTCGGGAACACTGCCCGCAACAACACCATGCCCGTACTCTCGTCCACAGTGATATCAGCGAACTGCATTTCTCCTACCAAGGGGTACGGTTTGTGATTTTCCAGCAACAAGCGCACATGTGCTGCCTCGCTGTACGGACGTTTCAGCCTACCAGACGCATACCGTTCTCGCAATTGCAACATGGGCAGTATGGAACGCGTCATATCCACATAAATGGGGTCAAGTTGTTGAATAACAGCCAGAGGCTCTGCCTGGTTTGCCGTGACGAGTGCCCCCTGTGTTACCGTTGATTTTCCGATGCGTCCAGTAATGGGGGCAAGAACATCAGTATAGCGAAGTTGTATCTGTGACGCCTTCAAAGCGGCCTTGCTGACATCCAGATCAGCCTTTGCCTGAAGATATTCAGCATCCGCATCTTCAAAAGCCTGCTTGCTCACTGCATTGGCCTTTAGCAGCGCACGTCTGCGTTCCCTTGTCAGTCTCGTGGCATGCAAACGCGCCTCCCCCCTGGCTACCTCGGCCCGAGCGCTTTCCACGGCTGCCTCATACGTAGCCGGGTCGATCTTATAGAGTGATTGCCCCTCACATACCAGCGAACCTTCTTTAAATAGCTGACGCAGCAGTATGCCACCGACCTGAGGCCGCACTTCAGCCTTGCGGAAGGCACTGACGCGAGCCGAAAGTTCAGCTGACAAAGAGACGCGTTGGGGCAGCATCTCCAACACGCTGACATCAAGCACCCTTTCGCTACGAGACGCATCTCTGTCATGACAAGCACAAAAGCACAAGCACAGTAAGCCCGTCGCAAGACATCGCAAAAAAAACCAACCTACGTCACTCGCATTCATGTCTCCTCTTCCTCCGACGTTTGCAAAAAAGCATAGAAGCGACGCAAGAGCGTTCTCATGCAAAACGTCACTCTATTTTTAGTAAAACAAATCTGTCCTCTCCGCCAGTAAATTTTCTCTGGTAGGTACGAATCCCTTTCATCATGACAAGACTTTTATGGCAAATTTGGAGCCATACGTTGACAATTGTTCGCTCAATGTCGCCGTTGCCATTAACCTATCTATGCTGTATATTTGAACCACCCGTTGTCCTTGGGCAGATGTTCGGCTGCAATTTTTGCCGGGCCAATTTCTTTGTTTTGCTGCATGAAGAGCAGACGGTTCGCGTCCATGTCATCTATGCAGCAGCTTTCCCCCAAAAGGAGATGTTCATGAAAAAATTTTTCTCGCTCGTTCTCACAACTGCGCTGATACTCTCTGCTTCTCTAGCGATTGCTGCTGAGGCAAAAAGGTTGACCTTTGCCACCGGTGGTACATCAGGCGTGTACTTTCCCCTGGGCGGCGCCATTGCCCAAGTAATCAGCGCCAAGAGCAATGGCATGCTTTCTCTTACGGCACAAGCTACTGGTGCTTCAGGCGAAAATATGCGTCTCGTGCAAGCTGGAGATGTTGATATTGCTATGGTACAAAACGATGTGGCAGACGCAGCATTCAATGGCAATGCCCCCTTCCGCGAAGCGCTGACCAATGTACGTGCCATCGCCCGTCTATACCCCGAATATCTCCATGTGGTTGCGAGCAAAGACAGCGGCGTCAAGACTATGGAAGATTTCAAGGGCAAGAAGGTATCCGTAGGAGCGCGCGGCAGCGGAAATGAAGTCAACTGCCGTCAGATCTTCGGAGCATTTGGGCTGAATTACAAAAATGTGCAACCCATCTTTCTGCCCTACGGTGAAACCGCAGATCAGTTCAAGGATCGTCAACTTGATGGTTTTGTCTTCACCATTGGCACGCCCAATCCTGCCATCCAAGACATTACCACTGCCCAAGATGTCGTTTTTGTACCTTTAGAAGGTTCCAAAATTCACGAAGTTATAAAGCAATTCCCTTATCTCGTGGCAGATGCCATCCCTGCAGGAACCTACAAGGGACAAGTAAAGCCAGTGCCGACTCTTTCCGTGCAGGCCATTCTTGTTGTAAAAAAGGATATGCCTGACGACGTTGCGTACACGTTAACAAAGACGCTTTTTGAAAACTTACCGGATGTAGCCAAGGCGCATAACAAGGCAGCGGAAATTTCTTTGGATCATGCCGCAGACGGCGTAACTATCCCCTTCCATCCTGGTGCTGAAAAATATTTTCTCGAAAAAGGCGTACTCAAAAAATAGAAGAGATAACGCTTTTTGTCCTCCGCCACTGTCGAGAGACTTCTCCCGACAGTGGCGTCACCATATCTCCATGCATGCGTGCAAAGAGGAAGTGATGCTTTTTTGACCTGTATAGCTTGCATCTGTCACCCTCTGCAAAAACATGATGGGCAAAGGACACGAGATGCCAGATTTCATTCGCGCAACTATGCTACTCAAGATGCTAGCGCTTTTGATGCTGCCTGCTCCAGTCATGGCGGATGCCATGACGGAGCATATCTTTTTGCAGGTAAAAAATACTCATGGCAACGTCGTATTTTCCATAGCCGTCAAGGCAGGCGCTAGCTTCGGCATACGTTTCGTCCATTCGGTTGCCAAAAGCCCAGTGGAAGAATGGTTTACCATCCAAAATGGGACGATATTTCTTGAAAAAACCGTCTATCAGGACTTTGGCGCAGGTCTGCCACATGAACCAGGTTCCGGTCAGAGAATGACGTGTTCAAACGGGCGCATCTGCATCAGCGGCTATCATCGCCATCTTCCTTCTTTTGACGTGCGTGTTGGACGCATAGCGCAACATGCACTACTATTACCCGCCCGAGATGATATGGCGATCATTCCCCTGACATGTCTTGCTGCCCCCGGGGATGCTCTGACTTTTGCACTATCCAACACTGCCGCCAAACCCTGAAGAGAAATAGGGACACGACCATGAGCCATGAAGAACGCATGAAAATTATCGGCGAACAGGGAGCCGGTGGGTTTTCCCTGCACAAAGAAGAACAAATTGATGCCAACACCGCCGAAAAAGCCCAGGATGCCGTGGATGTATCTGCTATTGTCGCTAAATATGACAAGGAATCTGCATACCGCACCTTCCAGGGGAAAATGGAGTTCTTCATCAAGATTCTCTGTATTGTTTTTTCGGCTTTCCACCTCTTCACGGCGGCTATGGGTGCCTATCCGCCGCAGATACAGCGCGCAGTACACTTGGGATTTGTTCTAACTCTGATCTACCTGCTTTATCCTGCCCGAGCCACAGGCAACAAGCACAAGTTGGCTTGGTACGACGTCATCCTGTCCATGGCCGGTGCGGCAGTATGCGGTTATATCGTTTGGAATTATGACGTTATTGTTCTCGATGCCGGCCCGATGACTCCCCTGGATTTCACCTTCGGTCTCGCTGCCATCTTACTTGTTCTGGAGGCCACACGCCGCATTGTAGGCTTGCCCATCACCCTTGTAGCCATTTGTTTTCTTCTCTATGCAAAATTTGGCAATTACATTCCCGGTATGCTGGGACATCCTGGCTTCTCATTGCAGCGTATCGTTTCCCACATGTACCTAACAACAGAAGGACTGTTTGGAATGCCACTAGGGGTCTCGGCATCATTTGTCTTTCTTTTCATCCTATTCGGTGCCTTTCTACACAGCACTGGTCTCGGCAAATTTTTTATTGATCTTGCCTTGGCGGCTGCAGGACGCTATGCAGGGGGGCCAGCCAAGGTTGCCGTACTCGCCAGTGGTTTTTTCGGAACCATTTCCGGCTCTTCGGTAGCCAACACTGTTTCCACCGGTACCTTCACCATTCCCCTGATGAAGAGCGTGGGCTACCGAGGAGCATTTGCCGGTGCAGTTGAAGCCGCTTCCTCCACCGGCGGTCAAATTATGCCGCCCATTATGGGCGCAGCAGCATTCATTATGGCACAATTTCTGGGTATCGGCTATGTGGAAATTGCCAAGGCCGCGCTCATACCGGCCGTCCTCTACTATCTTGCCGTAGGCTTCATGGTTCATATGGAGGCCAAACGCCTCGGTCTCAAGGGCATTGCGAAGGAACGCCTACCCAAAGCCTTGCCCGTGCTGCGGCATGGCGGATACCTGCTCATACCCATCTTTGTTCTAATCTACCTGCTCATTCAAGGCTACACACCGCTCAAATCCGCTTACTATTGCATCCTGACTACGGTTCTCATTTCACTCATATCGCGAAACTGCCTGACGTGGTTCGGCGTCCGCAACACGGACATGTCGGCTGGTTCTGCCATGTTTGACTGCAACAAAAACGCACTGAAGGATATTCTGCTCGCCATGGAAAATGGCGGTCGCCTTGCCTTAGGCGTGGCAGCGGCCTGCGCCTGTACGGGCTTCGTTGTCGGAGTGGTAACGCTTACAGGCGTTGGTCTCAAACTGGCTACTGCTATCTTGTTCCTCTCAGGGAATAACTTTGCCTTGACACTCTTTTTCACCATGCTTGCCTCCATTGTTCTGGGCATGGGATTGCCCACTACTGCCAAGTATATTGTACTTGCCACCATCGCCGCGCCGGCAATACAGCATTTCGGCGTTCCCATGCTTGCAGCGCATCTCTTTATCATGTACTTTGGCATTTTGGCAGATTTAACGCCGCCTGTAGCCCTGGCTGCTTATGCTGCGGCTGGTATCGCTCGTTCAGAACCCAATGCCACAGGCTTTATGGCCGTGAAATTGGCTTTAGCAGGTTTTCTGATACCCTATATTTTCTGCTACAATCCGAGTCTCCTATTAATAGACGCAAGCAATGCCGAGATCGTCTTGACAGTGGCTACGGCTATCGTTGGCATAGCCGCCCTTTCCTTCGGGAGTGTTGGCTACTGGGTACGTAACCTACACGTATGGGAACGACTTTTGCTTATTGCAGCAGCCATTACGCTCATCACACCGGGACTTGTAACTGACGTAATAGGCATTGGTCTCATGTGTCTGGTGTATGCAGTGCAAAAGTTCCAGGCAGACAATGACGTAAAAGTGTCTTGACCAATAGACAGAACGCGTGAACAATGGCTTCTCTTTTTGAAAAGCATATGTCTATTGACAGGGTGGGGGTGCATACTTACATAAAACCTATTGTCAGTGTACGAAGTCAAGTGTGCATATGCTGCACAACCTGTTCACAGAACTAACCAGGTAAGAGGGGAACATGCAACGTCATAAGCTACACCGCAGTTATGGTTCTCAAATGAAACATACGGCAGAGCAACAAGAACAAAAGGAAGAAAATTTTTCGCCTGAAGATGCATTCCTGAAAGACGAAGCATTGCTCTTTGGACAACATTCCGAAACCAAGGAGAATGAACCACACACCGAAACAACCGCTGCCGAGGACGACGCTCAAGGTGATTCTGCTCCGCAGGTCGCTATGGATATGGACGAACTTTGCAATGCAAAAATTGCCGATATGCGACTACGAACAGCAGCCGAAATGGATAATTTCAAAAAACGCCTAGCACGGGAACACGAAGAGCAAATGCGCTATGCAGCAGAAAATGTATTGGGAGATCTGCTGCCAACGCTGGACAATCTTGACCTCGCCCTCCAATATGGAAGCAAGAATGATACCTGCAAAGATATGTTGCAAGGTGTTGCCATGACGCAAAAACTGCTCTTGGATGCAGTAGCCAAACACGGTCTAAAACCTGTAGGCGCGGAAGGAGATGTTTTTGACCCCAATATACATGAAGCCGTAGGATTTGAAGACAGACCGGATTTTGCACCAAATACCGTTGCGCGGGTATTACAGCACGGCTACAAGCTACATGAGAGGTTGCTGCGTCCTGCGAAGGTACTGGTCAAACAATAAAATATTTACCGATAGAATTTACTTGACAAAACCACATGTCGCACCTTCACGGGGTAATCTTATTTTGAGGCTAGCGAGGGCAGGAGACATTGTGATAGATGGTCGGCCATGCGGCAAAGCATTCGGCTTTCTGCAGAGACAAGCTCGTTGTAAGTATTTCCGCTGACAGCTTCCCTATCGGCATATATACCTTTGTTCAGAACATTGTCACGATGATCGCGCAAAGTCCATCGAGCCTCCAACACTGCATCCGCATGAAAATCACCATCGAGGCGCTGAATATCTATAAACAAAATATACTTTGCTGCGGCATCATCACCAGGTGCCAGAGTGTTAACGCCCACGGCAAGCATAACTTTGCTTAATCTTTCCTGTAAGAGCCGACGCACTCCATTGGCCACCGGTTCAGCCCAAGCGTGAAACTGCGAAACTATCAGCTCTGACGACCCCATCACACGACTCACAATGCCATTGCGGTCAAGATATTCGGGCACAGTCACTTGTGCCAAGCGCATGTTTGTGGTGGGGAGCTTGTCAACCTTCATGGGTTCATGTGCGCTTTCAAGCAAATAGTAGCGCGTAGACACGCTATGCCCGCATGCAGTAAGCCCAAAAATTACCACAAAGATAAAAAATAGGTATCGTTGAATCATCGATTTCCTCTCCTGCCTTTGAGTAAGGCTTCCGGATTGCGTTCAAGCATGTCAGCCAGCGAACGCAAGGCACGCACGGCTTCCGTGCTTTCCCTGATCAGACGGCGAAAATCACCCATCACTGGGGACTCCCGCCCCAATAAATGTTGGGCTGAAGCCGACACTAGGCGCAGTTGATCCGCAGCAACTGCCATGCTGCGCATGGTATCTCGAAATGAAGACATTGTTGCAGGCAAATCCTTTTCAATGGTTGTGCCGACCGTTCCCAGTGTACGCAGAACATGTTCTGCATGGGTGCGAGTGCCGTGCAGCATGTTTCGGGCATCCTCAAATGTCAACGTAAAGGTCTCTAGAGCCTTTCCCAGTTTATTGTCAGCAAGCGCTACTGAAAGATTGTGCAAAATTGTGCTGAGTGTATGAATCATCTGCTCCAATGGAAGACGTGCCAATGTACTTTGCAGTGTATCAATTGGGGATGGAATCGTGGGAATTTCTCTGTCTGGTGTCGCAGATCGGAAATTTGCGGGTGAATTGGGATAAAAATCAAATTCTATGCGATACTGTCCTGTAATCAGGCTTTGCATTTCCAAACGCGCTCTGAGACCTCGCTGCACCATACGGCGAATAATTTTTTGCTGCAGTGATTCCGCGTCCGAGCTTGTTCCGACGGCACGCACAAAACTGCGTTCATCAATGCGAATATAGACCGGAATTGTCACATTGGAATCACGCATATTGGCAACAAGGTTAATTCGTGTGACACTACCCATGGGGACACCACGAAAAACGACAGGCGCTCCCGTTGAAAGTCCGCTCACTGAACCATCAAAGTACAGGACATATTCCAAATCGTTGGTAAACAAACGACCGCCTCCGAGTACAATGACTCCGAGCAGCAACAGCAATAAACCTCCCAACAGGAAAGCGCCAACCGTTGTTTTATATTGATGTGCTGTCATTTTTGTCTGCCTTTTTACCCATATGGACTTTTAGCCTAACTTCACGGCTGCTGCTCCGTGGCCCCCCTAGTAAGGAACAACATGGCATTACGTTCAGTATTTGAATTACCAACGAGTTCTTTAGGATTGCCATGTGCCGTGGCAGTTCGCGTTTGCGCATCTAGAAAAATACCATTATTTGCGATGGCGAAAATGCTTGCCAATTCGTGGGATACAATGACAAAAGTAGTTCCTAGGCTCTCGCGCAACTCCAGAATTAAGTCATCCAACAATCGGGAACTCACTGGATCCAATCCGGCTGAAGGTTCGTCCAAAAAGAGAATTTCAGGATCCAAGGCCATGGCCCGGGCAAGACCCGCACGTTTACGCATTCCGCCACTGATTTCGGATGGATAGTACTCCTCAAATCCAGCCAATCCGGCCAATGCCAGCTTTAGCATGGCATATTCTCGAATAGCTTTGGCATCCAAATTCGTATATAACTGTAAAGGCAAACTCACATTTTCCACCAATGTCATAGAACTCCAAAGCGCCCCATTTTGAAAAAGCACCCCTGTGTCACGCATGAGTTCATTACGAGTTTTTTCTGTTCCTCCCCAAAAATCTCTTCCATTGTATTGAACTAAGCCCTGCGCTGGCTGCTTGAGACCCATGAGTACACGCAGAAGTGTGCTTTTCCCACAACCGGATCCGCCCATAATCATAAAGATATCACCCGCATTCACGTCGAAAGAAATATGGCTCATCAGCACAAAGGAGCCAAATGCTACTGTCAAGTCACGAACACAGATGCGAGGTTTCGATCCTTCATTTATCTGATCGCCGACAGGGTCTGACAGTACATGTTTTGACATATTACACATTCAGAACGTTGCAAAGAACGGTAATGACTGCGGTTGCCACGATAATGCCCACAATGGAATGCACCACTGCAGTCGTGGTCGCCTGTCCTACTGCTTGGGCACTGCGTCCGCAACGCATGCCATGATAACATCCAAATAGAGCCACGATTACTCCAAAAGTCGTACTATACACAAGCCCCACGATCACATGCTTGAAGGGCACCATATTTACAGTGGCATTGATGTATTCCATGGGGTTGAGATGCAACATCAATGTACCAACCATAAAGCCACCAGCCACTCCCATGATATCTGCATAGAGTGTGAGCAGTGGAACCATACTCATGAGTGCTAGCAAACGTGGCAGCACCAGAAAATCATAAGGGGAAATTCCCAAAGTGGACAACGCATCTATCTCTTCATTGACCTGCATTGTGCCAAGAAGCGCTGCGTACGACGCACCAACCCTGCCGGACATGACAACGCCCACCATAATAGCCCCCATGACGCGAAGCATGCCTATACCCACCAATCCCGCCACATATATCTGAGCGCCGAATTGCGTCAACTGCACAGCTCCAACAAATGCTAAAATGAGGCCGAAGAGCAGGCTTGTCAGTGATATGATCGGCAAAGCTCGAATCCCACATTCGTGCATGGCAAAAAACAGATCTTGTGAGCGCATCTGTGTTCGGCCCGAAACAAGATGTAGGATAGAAAAAATAATTTCACCTAAAAAAGCTAAAAAATCCGTTACATGGGGCACAATATCCAATACTCGTTCACCGACGCTGGCAAAGATATTTACCCTTTGTGTGCTACGGCTTGCCCCGGTTTTCGGAGGTACGGCAAAGGCCAGTTTTAGCATGCGTTCCAGACCGTGTGGCAAAATGACATGCATAATCAAATTACGTTTTTTGGCAATTTTTGTGGTCTGGGCCAAAAAAACCAAAAGGCTGCTATCCCAGGAGACAAGTTCACGACTTTCCAGAAAGAACTCGCTTACACTGCTGGCGGAAACCATGTGTAACGCTTCTCGCGCTTCTTCAGGCCAGGGCATTTGCCTGTTCCAACATCCACCAACGCAAATGCGCAACTGGGATCCTTGGACATGAACTGTGACTTGCGACCTTGTTTCCATCGGTATAGTATACGCGTTAGGGTATTTCTGCGCAAGTACACATAAAATATCAAACTCTAACCCATGATTGCCATGTCGCTAAAAGAACGCCTCAAGCTCGACGTAACGCCCCTTTTCCTCATGGACGGCTCTGCCTTCATATATCGTGGTTTTTTTGCCAATAAACGTATGTGCCGATCTGACGGTTTTCCCACAAATGCTCTGGTAGTGGTAACACGGGTATTATTACGCATTTTACGGGAAGAACGTCCAACACACTTTCTCTTTGTCAAGGATGGACGTGGAAAAACGTTCAGACATGAACTCTTCCCACAGTACAAAGCCAACCGTGACTCCCCTCCAGAAGATATGTTGCGTCAGATTGATCCTATCCTGGAAATGGTACGTGCCTTGGGGATTACTGTTGAAATTTCAAATGGTTGTGAGGCAGATGACTGTATCGCATCCTTGGCTGCGCGTTTTAGCGCACAAGTGCCGGTAGTTATCATCAGCGCAGATAAAGATCTCAAGCAATGCCTTTGTGCTAATGTTTTTATGTGGGATCCAGCTGGACACGACGAAAAACTGATCTCCGTGGAGAGCTTTACTGCCGCAACGGGAGTAAAACCCGAACACTGGCCTGACATGCAAGCCTTGATTGGAGACAGCAGCGACAATATTCCCGGGGTTCCTGGCATCGGACCCAAGACGGCAGAAAAAATTTTTGCTATCTGTCCCACGCTTGAAGATATCAGGGATCACTTTTCCCTGTTGCCTCTCAAATTGCAGGAAAAGCTGCGTGACCATTTGGAACACATGTTCCTTTGGAGGCAACTGACCACGCTTGAGCGCAACAGATGTACCCATGTCCGGCTGGAAGATACCCGCGTTCAACCATTAGATAGCACCCGTTGTGCGACGTTGGCCAATGAGTATGAACTGCATGCGCTGCGGCGGGAGCTGGAGGCGCTTGTACACATGCAGCAGGATGTGAAAACAAAGGCGCAGGCATCCTTGCTAAACATGTCCGTTGGGTCGATGGAGACGCCGTATGTAGAAACTCTTAAGAACCTGCCCGCTTGCGACGGGAAAGCTGTAGCCGTCATTTGGTCATTGGGCGAGCAACAGCCCCCCCACGTGGCTGTTGAAGGTGCGAATGACGTACGCTGGAAAGGCCCCCTGCCCTTGCTGAACGCCTGGCTGGCACACGCAAGCAGCATTGTCATGGTTGATCTCAAGGCCCAATGTGCGCAAACGCTTCTCAAAACCATAGCGCAAAAGCAGGACGTGTTGCCAGCCTTGTTTGATCTGGGACTTGCGGCATACCTTCTCAATCCGGAAGAAAACGACTATGACTGGCAGCATCTGGTCTCACGTTGGGGTCATACCTTGAGTGAAAACGCTGCGGATGGTTCTGCGGCTGCATTGGCGCTGGCCTTGGCAGCTAGGCTGAAACAACGACTGGAAACCGACGGTCTCATGCAGCTATACAATGAATTGGAACTCCCCCTTATTTCGGTGCTGGCCGACATGGAGAGCCACGGCGTTCCCATAGCCCCAAAGGCTTTCCAGACTTTTCTTGACGACGTTCAGCAAGAATTGGATCGTCTGACGGAAACAGTATTTGCTATGGCAGGCACGCACTTCAACATCCGTTCGGCACAACAACTGGGAGATATACTCTATAATCGGCTTAAACTGCCTGTACCACGCAAGACCAAAGGAGGACTGGCTTCAACAAATCAAGAAACACTGGAAAGCCTAGCTGGAAAACATCCAGTTGTTGACAGCATTCTCCAATTTCGCAAATTGGAAAAAATGCGCTCTACATACCTAAATCCCTTGCCCCGCCTTGTAGACGGTCATGGTCGCATCCACACAACATTCAACCAAAAAGCAACGGCCACAGGACGACTTTCTTCCAGCAATCCCAACCTGCAAAACATACCCATCAGAGGCCCACTGGGCAAACGCATGAGGTCTTGCTTCATCGCCGGAACGGGACAAGTTCTTGTTTCAGCGGATTATTCCCAAGTTGAACTTCGCGTATTGGCCCACATGTCGCAGGACAGCGCCTTACTAGAGGCTTTCCGCAGAGGCGAGGACATTCATGCAAGGACAGCAGCCCTTATCTATGATCTTGACCCCAAGGCTGTTACTGCCGATCAAAGGCGTAATGCAAAAACCATAAATTTTGGGCTTATTTACGGAATGGGAGCGCACAAGCTGGCACACGAGCTGAAAATCTCCAGTGCTAAGGCCAAGGAATTCATTGAGCGCTATTTTGAACGACTTAAAGGACTAAAAACTTTTTATGACAATGTGGAAACTCAGGCAAAACTTCAAGGTTTTGTGACAACGCTGGGAGGACGAAGACGCATGCTTCCAGACATTCACTCACACAATGGACAAGCTTATGCCCTGGCGCGACGGCAAGCCATCAATACCGTCATTCAGGGTTCTGCTGCCGACATCATCAAGTTGGCCATGCTTGCAGTGGCGCATGACGCCACATTGCAGAGGCTGAACGCGCATCTGCTATTGCAGGTACATGATGAATTGGTTTTAGAAGCACCAGCAGAAGTAGCTGAGGCTGCAGGCAGTCGAGTGGCATTGCTTATGAGTGAAGTATGTCCCGGCGGCAAAAAACTTTCTGTCCCCCTTGTTGTGGACTGGGGCAAGGGAGAAAACTGGGGGGAGGCACACCAATAAAAGAATTTTTTCAGTGCATTACATGATTCTTCTTTCAAATTATGCCCTGATAGCGGCTTTTTCAGAACACGCAACACAGATAGTGTTGTCATATATATGATGCAATTACTGCTGTGACAATTTTCTTGATAATATTTTCCCCTCACCATGTTCTACACATGACGTGAATTCGTAAAATTTGCACCAAGGTGACAAAAAAACAAAACATTATCAGGGGATGCTTTCACATTGGAAATGCATCCCCTTATGTCGTCTCTAAGCGTTGCTGTCACTGAATATTACTGCTCAAACGGCAAACAGAGTCAAGGATGCCCGTTCATGCCGTAAACGGCTTTACTCCGGCTACTGCGTCCTGGGGGAGGATACAAGCATCGCCATTGTCTATATCCAGAAGTCGATAGCGGTCATTACCCATGCCCAATTCCTTCATGTAGGTTAGCTGTCGATAACCATGACGGGTTCTCATGCGTTCAACAAGAGCTGCACGGTCTTTGGCAGGTAAGGCCATAACTAAATCTACAGAAGCATAATCTACCGCCAAAATGTCCAACGAGGCCACGATGCCGATGTTTGGCGTAACCACGGGCTGTGCTGCCACGCCCTCACAATCGCAGGATACGGACATGTTGCGCAGCACGTTGATGAAGGCAATACGCGGAGCGAAATGATCTACCGTGGCCTTGGTAGATTCTGTCATGCGCTCCATGAATTCTTCGGCGCTAATGCTCCACTGCCCCTCATTCTTACGGGTGTGAATCATGGCCTTGCCGATTCGTCCGTCTGCGCAGCCGATACCGATATTCTTATCCGATCCCCCAAAACCGCCCATGACGTGGCCTTTGAAGTGTGTGAGCGCGAGCAGTGAGTCGTAGTTCAGCAAATTCTTGCCTACGCTCATTTCTGTAAACCATTTCCCGCCCTTAACGGGAAGCATTGTTGCGCCGTTTTCATCCAGTATGTCCACAGGAGAAAAGCTCCAGCCGTTGACTTTGAGCGTTTCACGATGTTGGGCAGTAGTGTAGCGGTCACCATCATAGTATGCGTTGGTTTCCACGATGGTTGCATTAGGCAAGTCTTGAGCAATCAATCTTTGAACCCAAGGACGTGGAATGATATTAGGGCCATTTTTTTCGCCGGTGTGCAGCTTGATTGCCACTTTGCCCTTGAGTACATTGCCGACCTTGGCAAATATCTTACACATGCCTTCAGCAGAAAGATCACGGGTGAACCAGACATTGGATTCGTGCCCTTCCCTCTGATCATATGGTATATAGATATCACCATCGGCCTTGGCCTTGGGCTTCGCTCCATTCATCGACTTCTCTCCTCCTGATGCCTGTACGGGCAGGATACCTGCAGTAGCGGAACCAACAACGGCGGCCATGCCCTTAACAAGGGTGCGTCGGGAAATATTCATCAAACCTCCAAGAGTTTTTACTACCATCTTTGAACAGCCGTTGCAAAAATTTCTTCCATTATTTGCCAAAAAGTTGTGCAGCACGGGCCATATTTTGCATGGCCGCTACAGCGAAGGGACAACGATCTTCACAGGAACCACATTGAAGACATTCCCCTCCAGTGTGTTCCAAAGATGCGTAGTGCTCTCGTACAGTCTCCGGTACGCTTTCCTGGGACAGTCCCAAGTTGAGAAGTTTCGTCACTGCAGCTACGTCAATGCCGGAAGGACAAGGTGCGCAGTGCCCACAGTACATGCAATGTCCTTTCCAGCTAATGCGTGGGAAAGACGCAAGAACTGTCGCATAATCCTTTTCCTTATCCGGCGCTTCGGAGAACGTGAGATTTTGCTGCAATTCCTCCAGACTATGCGCTCCAGCGAATACAGATGCTACGCCGGGTCGGTCTAAGGCATAGGCTAGACATTGGTATGGGCTAAGCCCCACGCCAGCAAGAGATCGATCGGCATGCAGCAAGTCGCCGCCTCCAAATGCTTTCATTACCGTAATGCCCACGGCACGCCGCTGGCAAGTTTCGTAGAGGCATTGCCGTTCTGCATTCATGTTTACCAGATTGCCCTTGTATTTCTCCCGGTTCCAAAGCTGTTCCACATCTTCAGCAGCAGGTTGTAAATCGTAGCATGGGTTGACGGAAAAAAGTAACACATCAAGCATGTCACTGTTCACAGCCGCTAAAGCCACTTGAGGATTATGACTAGAAAGTCCGATGGCTCGGATGGTTCCGGCCTTTTTGAGATCAAGTGCGTAGCGCAGGACTTCGCCCTCGGCTACAACGCGCCAGTCGTCAAGAGAATCCACGTAGTGAATCATGCCGATTTCAACATAATCCGTGCCAAGCCGGACAAGCTGATCGTCAAAGCTAATGCGTACCTCGTCCATGCGCCGTGTGCGCTTGTACTGTCCGTCTTTCCAGATGGTACAAATATGCGCCTCCAGCAAAAATTTATCACGCCGACCGCGCAAAGCGCGCCCAAGAGCTGAGCGCATGTCCGGATTGGGAGCATAGAGATCAATTCCAGTACCGCCATGCTCCTCCATCATGTTTATAACCTCATGAACAAAGGATTCCGGCTTTCCGAGTAATCCTTCACAGCCCAAACCTATTTCACTGATGTTCAGACCGCAACGACCCAAGGAACGATAGTGCATGCTGTGTTGCCTTTGTTTGGTGGTTACCCGTACTTGAAATTAACGTTGTATTTCGGAAAAAAATTTTTTTTTCAAGAACGCCTTAAAAAAAGCTTGATCTGGCTTTCCTCGTATATAACTCTTTGACTTTTTTAACATTATATCTTGTAGAAAAAATAGGACGTTATCATGTGCTCGACGATATTTTTCATGGCTGGGAACGAATAATCCACAACTGGGAGGCCACCCAATGTGGCCTCCCGGCGGGCATTTCAGGGCCGAAGAGGCAAGCCCTGAAATTTGTGTAGCTTTACTTCTGTGCCGACTTTAGTCGGCCTGTTTGCGAAGGAAGCTGGGAGTTTCAAAATCTTCCTCCGAAAAGGTAAATTCTACTCCTCCTGATCCTCCTGGTATATACGGTGGGCGCGAGTGGCTGCCTAGCGCTGCCTGTTTTCGCGCATAGGCTGACTGATTTCCATGCTCATCATAGCCACCCAAATTCCTATGGTCATCCTCGAATTCCTGCCATCTCCTCAACTGGGTCTTCCTATCTATGGCATAGGGTGGATTGTGTACTGGAGGCATAATTTCTTCGGCAGTAGGCCCTTGAGCGGCGGTCATACCCTGTTGGCGATTGGTCATCATGGTGGAATCTGGAGAAATACGCTTTGGGTTGAAATTAGTTATCGTAGCAGTAGGTTCTTGCTTGACTTCAGTCTGGGATTCTATGCCTGTAGCAATGACAGTCAGACGCAGCTCGTCACCTATATTTTCATCGTAGAGGATTCCATAAATGATATTCGTCTCTTTGTGCGCTGCTTCTGCTATCATGTTACCGATTTCGCTCATTTCTTGGGCAGTAATATCACCAGATGTTGTAATATTGTAGAGTACTGCCTTGGAACTCTCCAAAGATACATCTTCAAGAAGTGGACTCATGATCGCCTGTTGTGTGGCTTCACGAGCGCGATTCTCGCCAGAGGCAATACCCGTACTCATAAGCGCCATACCGGACTCTGACATGACTGTGCGCACGTCAGCAAAATCCAGGTTGATCATGCCAGGGGCCATAATCACATCGGATATACCCTTAACAGCACAATACAATACATCGTTGGCCTTTTTCAACATCTCATGGAATGGGGTTTTTTTGGGCGCAAAAACCAAAAGACGATCATTGGGGATAATAATCAGGCAATCCACCTGTTTTTTGAACTCAACAAGACCGGCTTCTGCCGCACGCATACGCTGAGCGCCCTCAAAGCTGAAGGGCTTGGTGACCACGCCAACAGTAAGTGCCCCCATTTCCTTGGCTACCTGAGCCACAACAGGAGCGGCCCCAGTGCCTGTTCCACCCCCCATGCCAGCGGTAACGAAAACCATATCAGCATCTCCGATGGCGTCTCGTATGCTGTTTATGCTTTCTACTGCCGCCTCTCGACCTACAGCCGGTTTGGCCCCGGCGCCAAGTCCCTTGGTCAGCTTTTCTCCTAGCTGTATCTTGAGTGGTGCACTGTTTTTGTTCAGAGCTTGCATATCGGTATTGGCACAAACAAACTGTACGCCGACTATACCGGAGGTAATCATTTGCTGCACAGCATTGCCACCGCCACCGCCAACACCGAAAACTTTGATTTTTGCATTACTGGCCAATGAAATATCGTCAATAATGGACTGGGACATACTCCTCTCCTCTCCTCTTAGTGAACCCAATACCCGCCAAACCGTTTCACGAAATATCGGAAAACCACTTTTTCATACGCGCGAGAACATTTTCAAACATACCACTCTCACTGCGTGTGGTAAATTTTTTCTGTCCAGTAAATTCTTTCTCGGCTCCATAGCGCAGCAAGCCCACTGCTGTAGAAAATTTGGGGCTATTGACAACATCTTTGAGTCCCCCCACATTCCGTGGATAACCGATGCGAGTCGGCAGATTGAAAATCATCTGCCCCCCCAATTCCTGACATCCCTCAATAAGGGCAGCCCCTCCTGTCAACACGACTCCGGCGCCAATCATATCCTTGAAGCCAGAACGCAATAGCGTCTGATCCACAAGATAAAGAGTTTCCTCCATGCGAGGCTCACATATTTCGGCCAATGCATGCCGTGACAGACGTCTTGGTTCACGACCTCCGACGCTGGGTACTTCAATATATTCGTCATTACGCACCAT
Source organism: Desulfovibrio sp. (assembly GCA_017454855.1). Classification (GTDB taxonomy): domain Bacteria; phylum Desulfobacterota; class Desulfovibrionia; order Desulfovibrionales; family Desulfovibrionaceae; genus Desulfovibrio. The sequence continues at coordinate 26,501 of JAFTCE010000064.1, read as the reverse complement.
ATCAGAAAGAGCACATCCGTATTTCAACTTGATCTTTTCCGCAGCAGCTAAAGGCGTGCGTAAAATTTTAGAAATGTCGTTGGAAAGATTCTGACCACCCAAACCAAGAACAGCAGTGTGCTTGATGGCGTCATTGGCAAAAATCGCTATATCCGTCGTGCCGCCACCGAGATCCACAAGTGCTACGCCAATTTCACGTTCCTCGGGGGTCAAAACAGCCTTGGCTGAAGCAAGAGATTCCAAGGCAATGTCCGCTACCTCCAATTGACTGCGATGGCAGGAACGGACGATATTCTGCGCAGAAGAAACGGCTCCTGTGACAATATGTACCTTCACTTCGAGGCGAACACCAGCCATGCCCAAGGGATCGGTAATACCACGCTGGTTATCCACTATATATTCTTGTGGAAGTATATGGATCACTTCGCGGTCAGCTGGTATGGCCACGGCGCGGGCCGCATCAAGGGCGCGCTCAATGTCGCGTTGTGCCACTTCGCCGCCCTTGACGGCGATGACTCCGTGGCTGTTGATGCCCATGATATGGCTGCCGGCAATGCCAACATAAACCGAATTAATCTCACATCCAGCCATGTGTTCGGCTTCTTCAACTGCCTTGCGGATGGATTGCACGGTCTGCTCAATATTGACAACCACCCCCTTGCGCAGTCCGGTAGAAACACTCGTTCCTATACCCAATACGTCCACAACGCCCGTCTCGGTAAGCTCACCTACAACGGCGCAAATTTTTGTGGTGCCGATGTCTAGGCCAACGATGAGCTCGGACTTGTTCATATAGTACTCCTCAAAACCCCTGTGCCACGATGACAAACATTATGCAGGTTGATGAAACAGCACCCAAACATTGCCATTGACGGATCGTACTTCCCGAACATTACGTAATTCATGCCTACGAGCCAAATCACCCAAGGCCACACCCAAACGAACCATATTTCCATCCCAATCGTCGGTGGCAATGGAGAGACGCATTTCCCTGTCTTCCATATACACTTCAACACCGTTTCCTGGACTGACAGTTATGGACGAAACCGTCCCCATTTCCACGGGCAACATACCCTGCTGCATGCCCTGCATCAAACGCAGGATATATGGAATATCTTCTTCGGCACCAGGCAATACCTGCAATGTAGGCAGGGAAAGAAAATTTTTACTCTCTACGGGAGCGATAATTTCGCCTTTCTCATTGGCATAGTATAAAACGTCATTCTTGTGTACCCAGAAGGAAGGCATACGTTCCTTCAACCTGATGACGAATTTATCCGGCAAGAGGCGCTTGACAGAGACCTGTTCCACCCACGGGGTGCGCCGAAGATTCATCTCAACTTTGGCGATGCTCACCGCGAGACAATTGTCCCCCTCATGAATACCGCCATATTCGAGTACCATATCCCGGGAAAGGCGTACATTACCACTGACGTCCACATGCTTTGTGATGAAAAATTCACTGGTAACGGCGTTGTTGTACACCCAAAGAGAAGCATAACACACACCGACGAGAGTCACCCCCAACCCAACTACCGTCACCATCAGCACTGCCAGACTTTTCAGCCCTCCTACAACACCTGCATGAACGACATACTTTTTCACCCCTTGCAGCAAAGCAAAACTCAATGCCTTATGAGACGAACGCGATACCCGCGTAAACGTATTACGGTTTCGTTTACCACTTTTCTTCAGGGCTAAAGGCATGGCACTATCCTGACTTCCGGCTCCAGCAGGATACCAAATTGTCGATGAACGGCGTTTTTTGCTTGTTCCATGAGTTCCAGAGCCGCTGTCGCAGTCCCCTTACCTTCATTGATCAAAAAGTTGGCGTGCTTAGTTGAAAAAGTCATACCGCCCAACTTTTTCCCCTTGAATCCTGCCATATCCAGTAATCTTCCAGCGGACAACGTGGCTGCCGGATTTTTAAAGACACAACCAGCACTCCAAGCAGTCACAGGTTGTTTAGATTTTTTCTCAAAAAAGTTGTGACGTATTGCCCTAGTAATGTCCCCCTTTACTGCTTTGGTCAAGCAAAATATGGAATCCAGAATAATAAAATTTTCTCTGATGTTTGTAATGCGCAAGCTGCGATAATCGAATTGCAATTCCGCAGCACAGCAGTGCCGAATGGAGATTCCTGTAAAGACATCAATAGAGTGAATATGTTCACCAGTTTGTGTGCCATGAGACCCGGCATTCATGGCCACGGCTCCCCCAATGCTTCCAGGTATCCCCGCCAACCCCTCAAGCCCGGATAGCCCATGTACCATGCAGAATCGTAACAACCTAGAAAGGGGTACGCCAGAACCGACTCGCACGTATACCCTGTCCTCTTCCTCATCTATTATTTCAGGCCCATGTGCAAAGCATGGACGCAATAGTATGAGGGGTAATTCACCGTCACGAGCAAGTGTATTGCTTCCGCTTCCCAACACTATGGCCGTGCCGCCAAGCGCACGCAATCTCTCTGGTAAACGTAGGACATCATCATGATTTTCAAGGGTCAATTCTGCTATGGCCCTTCCCCCAACATGGATGGTTGTTCGTTGAGAAAGCTCTGGAGCGAACGTCTCACGCATGATCTCGCCCCTCAATCCAAGCTGGTCCGATGCGCGTGATGCTTCCAGCACCCAATGTCAGCAAAACATCACCTTCCTGAAGTAACGAGGGCAATGCCGATGCCATCTCGTCCAAGGTTTGAAAATACGCTACCGGTGTTTGTGAAACTTGACGTATGCCCTGAGTCAAACTTTGCCCAGAGACACCAGGTATGGGCTTTTCAGAAGCGGCGTAAATCTCAGTCAGTAATAACAAATCAGCTATGTCGAAAATCTTGCAAAATTCCCCAAAGTGGGTTTGCGTCCGGCTGAAACGATGCGGTTGAAAAGCCACCACCAGGCGTCTATTGGGAAAAACCTGCCGTGCCGTAGTCAGCGTAGCAGCTATTTCAGTAGGATGATGACCATAATCATCTACCACAGTCACACCATCACGCTCCCCCTTGAATTCAAACCGCCGCCCGACACCTCCAAACTTGTTCAATCCTTGAACGCACTGTTCAAATCCGATATCCGCCTGAAGAGATGCGCCTATTGCTGCCAAGGCATTGAGGATATTGTGCCGTCCTGGTTGTGGCAGGCTGACCTCTCCCAACTTGCGTCCATCATAGATCACGGCAAAATGGTTGCGTGGCCCACTTTCCAGGGGTTCAGCCCGTAAAACATTATCCTGGGCAAAACCATATGTTAGCACTGGACGTTTGACGCGCGGCAGCAATGTACGCACACCAGAGTCATCCCCACAAACTACATTCATGCCATAAAACGGGACATTATTCATAAACTGCACAAAAGCTTCGTCAATTGCCTCGCGTGTTTTGTAATAATCCAGATGATCCTCATCGACATTTGTCACAACATTTATGATGGGTAGCAGGCAGAGAAAGGAACCGTCGGACTCGTCCGCCTCAGCAATCAAATATTCCCCATGTCCAAGGTGAGCATTGGTGCCGTAGACATTCAAACGACCACCAATGATTACTGTCGGATCCAACCCGGCATCATCAAAGATTGAGGCCGTCAATGAAGTGGTGGTGGTTTTCCCATGCGTTCCCGCGATGGCAATGCCTTGACGCAAACGCATGAGTTCAGCAAGCATTTCAGCACGAGGAATGATGGCAATATTGCGACGCCGAGCCTCCGCCAACTCCGGGTTATCCGCACTAATGGCTGTAGATTTGACAAGTACCTGTACGTTGCCCACATTTTCTGCCGCATGCCCCACGGCCACATGTGCACCTAATCCCCGCAGATGACGAACTACGGCGGAATCGCTCATGTCAGAACCGGACACTTCGTAGCCCAGATTGAGAAGTACTTCGGCAATTCCGCTCATACCGGCACCGCCAATACCTACCATATGAATTTTTCGAATCTTACTGTTCATATGCGCCCTTTATGAAAATTCCCAAAGGTCACAAAAACTGCTTGCAGGCAGTCAACAGCCGGTACTACCCACAGCGTCCCCAAGGTTTTCTCTGCACACTGATCGCTGTTTCTTCGAGGACCTTGACCACGGAAGTAGCTGCGCAAGGCCGTGCCATTGTCAAGGCTGCACGTCCCATGCGCGCCCTCAGTCCGGCATCATTCAATAAACGCACAAGAAGAGTGTCCAGACGTCTCTCCTCCATTTCCCGCTCTGGCACCAGAATTGACGCACCACTTTTATCCAATTTTTCAGCATTTTTGGTCTGATGATCGTGTATAGCATGGGGAAAAGGCACAAGCACAGATGGCAGGCCAGCAGCGCAAATTTCAGCTACAGTACTAGCACCAGCACGGCACAAGACCAAATCTGCCCACGCGTACGCTTCAGCCATGTCATCAATGAAAGCTGTGACACATTCCGGTTTATACCCAGCCTTTGCGTAAGCTGTGCGCATACTATCTTCCTCTTTCTTGCCAGTCTGATGGCGCAAACAAACACCAGCTTCTCGAAATTGTGGCAAATGTTCTGCCATAAAAGCATTAAGAGAATGCGCTCCCTGTGACCCACCAATCACCAACAAATGACGGCCTTCCTTGGACACTGTTTTCTGCGTCAGGCCACAGACAGCGGCACGGACGGGATTGCCCGTAAGTACGCATTTGGCCGTATCAAAGCCATCCGTCTGGGGAAGCGAAACGCATATTTTGGACGCCAGATGCGCTAGGAAACGATTGCTCGCCCCGGCGATGGCATTTTGCTCGTGCAATACGCCAGGTACGCCCAGGAAACGTGCGGCGATCATTGGAGCAAATGCGGCGTACCCGCCGAACCCACACACAACATCTGGTTGAAACCTGCGCAAAATGCCCACTGCCTTTCCTATAGCGAAAGCCATTCTGCATACCGCCCCCACAGCCCGCATGCCGCGGCCAAGCAAACCACGCACCGGCAGACCCACAAAGGGAACATCGGCCAGGCGTGTCAGGCGTTCTTCTGGGCCATACTGTGATCCTACGAAGAGCAATGCGATTCCTGGATGACGCCGACGCAATTCCTCTGCCACGGCAAGAGCAGGAAAAATATGGCCCCCGGTGCCGCCTGTAGTCAGAAGAACATTTTTCATGTGGCATCCGAGGTACGTGAAAAATTCATCAGAAGTCCCACACATAACATGGTAGCCAGAAGGTTGCTCCCACCATAACTCATCAAAGGCATGGGAACGCCCTTGGGGGGGGCCACCCCCATAACGACAGCCAAATTCATCACTGCTCCCATGGCAAGGATTATTGTAAGGCCAAACGCTGTGAAACGGTCACGCAAATTGCGTTGACCCATGATTATCTTGTAGCAACGCCAGAACAGGAGAGCAAAAAGTATCATCACAACGCTCATGCCAACAAAACCCAATTCTTCGCAAAGCACGGCCATGATAAAATCATTATGTGCTTCTGGCAGATAAAACATTTTCTGTTTACTGGCGCCTATTCCCACGCCAAAAAAACCGCCGGAACCTATGGCCAGAAGTGATTGCACCAACTGATACCCGGTATTGTGAGCGTCTTGAAAAGGATCCAAAAATGCAAGCAATCGACGGAGACGATACGGTGATGAAATTGCCAGAGCCATGGCTCCTGCCACAGCAAATGCTAACGCAAAAAACAGATAGAGAAACCGTGTTCCACCAGCAATGCACATAAACAATAAAATACTTGCCAGCACGACTGCACTGCCAAAATCCGGCTGCAAAAGGAGCAGGAAACAGAATACACCAGTTACGACGAATGGAGGTACAACGCCTCTGCTAAATGTTTTGATAATATCCTGTTTGGCGCTCATAAAATAGGCAAGATATATGGCTAAGGCAATTTTGACGAATTCCATAGGTTGCACGGAAAAAAATCCCATAGGTATCCAGCGCTTGGCTCCATTGATTGATGGAGTCAATGGCGAAAGCGTCACAAGAAGTAACGCTAACGCGATAAAAAGAGCTGGATACTGCATTTTGTACAACCATCCGCGCGGTAAAAGAGCTGCACACCAAAGTGCCACTCCGCCTAAACAAGCAAAAAGCAATTGGCGTTTGAAGAAATAATACTTGTCGCCATTAACTTGCTCAGCCACTATGCCACTGGCAGAAAGCACCATGATAAGCCCGATGGATAAAATAACAAGCATAATTGTGAACAACCACCAGTCAAATCTGCCAAGAGTGCCAGTATCTCCCATATTTCCCAAGATACTGGAATGCTTTGGTGCAACGATATCAGTATTGATTTGAGAAATATTTTTCATCCGAGGACTCCCACAATACGCCTGAAATCTTCGCCGCGTTCTTCATAATTTCGATATAAGTCAAAACTCGACGTTGCGGGAGCCATCAAAATCACATCGCCTGGCTGTGCATTGGCCGATACAAAACGCACTGCCGGTTCCAACGTTGCATGCCAAGTAATGGGCACCAGATTCTGCCAAGCTTTCTCAAAATGTTCCCGACTTGCCCCAAACAAGGCAACTTCGCGCACCTTTTCCCGTACAAGTCCAGACAAGGCAGCCAAGTCACCGCCTTTGAATTTGCCTCCGCAAAGTAGCCGTATGGGACGGTCAAAGGCTTCAAGCGCGACTTTCAAAGATGATACCGTGGTACACTTGGAGTCGTTCACAAAAAGTATACCATCCCGGTCTGCCACACGCTCCAATCTGTTTGGCAGTGGGGCAAAATGCTCCACTGCTCTGGCAGCGTTGGCCTCTGTAACGCCAAAGAGCCGACATGCTTGCCAGGCAGCCTCCTCGTTGAACCTATTATGCGCCCCCAGCAACTGACTGTGCGTAAAACGTCTTTGCTCTTTTATAAAGATCTTGTGCGCCTTGATATGATGTCTTTGGGCTTCTTCCAGCAGGCTTTCCCCCAACACTGCCCAATCATCTTCATCCTGACAACGAAATAAACGAAATTTGGCTTCCGTATATTCATCCATGTCCTTGTGATAATCCAGATGATTGGGGGTGATGTTCAGCAATATGCCAGCCTTAGGACAAAATGTACTGCAAGCCTGCAACTGAAAACTTGAAATTTCCAGCACGAGTACGTCTGCCTTGCGTCCACTCAGAACATATTCAGAAAGAGGTGTGCCGATATTGCCACCCAAAAAAACGGCATACCCTTGTGCATGTAGCATGGCAGCAGCCAATGAAGCTGTTGTTGTTTTGCCGCTCGTTCCCGTTATGGCTAATACTGGTTCAGCGTTAAGAAAACGCCACGCAAGTTCCATTTCAGCCAAAATCTCTGTGGACTTTGAAGTCACAAGGCTTTTCAAACGCGCTACAGGCATGCCTGGACTAGGTACAACATAGTTAGCATCGTCAAACTGGCGCGGTTCATGCACTCCCAATTGCAAGTCCACTCCCAAGGCAGTCAATTCTGCAGCCAAATCTTCTCTACCGGACAGGCACTTGGGATTACTATCAAGTAAACGAACATTGACCCCAGCGCGACATAGCAAACGTGTTGCTGCTATACCTGATCGCCCAGCACCCACGACTACAGCTTGTTCTCCACTGCGCATACGACGGCCACGCCTTTTTTCCAGTGCCATATGCATCACTCCTAAGCCATCTTCCATGCCTAGCGCAATTTTAACACAGAAAGAGCTACAAGTCCCAGCAAAATAGATGTAATCCAAAAGCGGATAATGATCTTAGATTCTGGTATGCCTTTGAGTTCAAAATGATGGTGCAAAGGAGCCATCCGAAAAATACGCTTGCCGCCCGTCCATCGAAAATAGCTCACTTGCAGGATGACAGAAAGCGTTTCTGCGACAAAAAGGCCGCCTACGACGGAAAGCACCAACTCCTGTTTGCATAACAGTGCGAGATAGCCCAGCGCACCCCCAATAGATAATGAACCCACGTCACCCATGAATATCTGTGCAGGATAGGCATTAAACCACAGAAATCCCAATCCTGCCCCCACAAGAGCAGCGCAGAAGATGGTTATTTCACCTACACCCGGCATGTAGGGTACAAGCAGATAGCTAGCAAATCGTGCATTCCCGGTAATATAAATGAAGATGGAAAAAACAAGGCAAGCCACGATGGATGGGCCAATAGCCAAGCCATCCAATCCGTCTGTCAGATTCACGGCATTGGATGCGGCAACCATGACAAACACCCCGAAAGGCAGATAGAGCAAACCCAGATCAAATGTCACTTCCTTGAAAAAAGGAACTGTCAGTTTGCTACTATAGTTGGGATCCATGTACAGCAAGACCATGGCTGCGCAGGCCACCAAAAGCTGCCCTGCTATTTTGGCCTTGCCAGAAATCCCTTTGTTCTGATGGTGACGAAGCTTGGTCATGTCATCCCAAAAACCCACGAAACCAAAGCCGACAAACACCAACAAAACCTGCCAGACATATCGATTTGTCAGATCTGACCAAAAAAACATACTCACCAACAACGTAGACAGCATAAGCAGACCACCCATGGTAGGTGTGCCGGCCTTGGCTGCATGGACAGCCACATCCTCATGAATATACTGACCGCATTTGAGACGGCGCAGCCAGGCAATGAAACGCGGACCCATGAGAATGGAAAGGACAAGAGCGGTGATAAGTGCGGCCAGGGATCGAAAACTGATATAACGGAAGACATTGAGCGCCGTCCATTCTGAAGTCAAAGGGAAAAGGAGATTATAAAACATGTGCCAAATTCCACTATTTTGCTGCGATTAAAATCAATACAGGGGAAATTATTTCTGTGCCTGTACTTTCACCACACTCAAGCATTAGTTCATGCTTGCTCTCTATGGAAGACTGCCTGCAAAAGCGTTTCCATATGATTGCTGCGCGACCCCTTAAATAGAACTACACCACCTGTACTCTCCACCGAAAAACACGCTTCCCAAGCACGGACGAAATGCGCAACGTCCTCTACCAGCATCCACTCACCGGCATAGCCGCCTGCAACGAGGCCACTGCGCACTGCGTCTGCCTGTCCCCCTTTCCAGAATACCGATATCGGTTTTATATGGGCAAGATATCGCCCCAAGGCTTCATGCTCACTTGCAGTTCTGGTTCCCAATTCCAGCATTTCTCCCAACACCACGACCAGCGGTCTACCTGAAGCACGTTCTGCAGCTGCATCCAGCATGCGCCGCATTGAGAGAGGATTGGCATTATAGGTATCATCAATGCATAACCAAGAACCCACGCAAATTTCTCGGAAACGTTGCACGGGCAAAGATGCCTGTGCGAGGCCACTGATAATTTCTTCTGCTGTCAGACCCAATATATGGGCACACGAGGCCACTGCAGCCACGTTTTCAGCACCATAGTGCCCCATAAAGGGCGCTGTCACATCATGGCAACATCCATGAAGACAGACAGAGTATATGCCATAGCCTTGAACCTTTGTGGAAGGGCCAACATATGACGCATGATATGGAATATTCCTGTCCTCAGCGCTAAAGAAGCGCAGCACGACACCAGTGTTCCTGGCTTCACGCACGAGATCAGGGTAGTCTGCACAGACAAGTCCCATGCCGGAAGGAGAAAGATGTCGCAACAAACTGGCTTTATGCCAGGCAACACCCATTTCACCCAAACCTTGCGTATGCCCTGTACCCACATTGAGTATAAGGCCTATGTCTGGCTGTAGCGTTCTTGCCAGTTCATCCATGTCACCAGCATGGCTGATGCCAACTTCCATAACCCAAAATTGTTCATCTCCGTCAGTAGCAAGAATGGCGCGGGGCATGCCAATCTGATTGTTGTTGTTGACAGGACTTTTGGCCGTCTTACCGTGAACGGCCAGAGTCTTCGCCAATACGTCCTTGACTGTCGTTTTTCCGGCCGTGCCTGTGACACCCACAATTTTGGCTTTCGTTTGTCTACGCCAGAGCAAGGCGATTTCGCCAAGAGCCTTGACCGTATCTTGCACACACAACGTGGGTATACCCACACCGGGCAAGAACCGCGATGCCAGCAGGGCTGAAGCTCCTCCGGCAATGGCAGCTTGAACAAAATCGTGTCCATCCACGCGATTTCCAGGTATGCAGACAAAGAGCGAACCAGGGGTGACATCTCGGCTGTCCGTGACAACTTTGTTCAACACAATGCCTTGAGCTCGTGTCGAAAGCCCCAAGTGCTGTGCCATGTCATCAAATGTTAGGCGCAATGGAAAAACTCCCGTACAACTTCCTGATCGCTATAATGGTGCTTGACACCGTTGACGATCTGATAATTTTCGTGTCCCTTGCCCGCGATAAGCAAGGCATCGCTCTTTTCAATCATGTTCAATGCCTTGAGTGTAGCCTGCTTGCGGTCTACCTCCACCACGACGGATTTAGCCTTGCGCAGTCCTGGGAGTACGTCCTCCAGTATGGCCTCTGGTTTTTCAAAGCGGGGATTGTCAGAGGTCAGAACGGCCACATCCGACCAGCGTGCGACGGCTTCTCCCATGAGCGGACGCTTGGCACGATCTCGGTTGCCACCACAGCCAAAAACCGTGATGATGCGTTGAAAACCAGCATTGCGCAATGCCTTGAGTACATTCTCCAGAGCATCGGGTGTATGCGCATAATCAACAAAAACATTATATCCTTGCATATTCTCTATACGTTCCAGCCGTCCACTCACTCCCGTAAAGGTTTCCAAAGCTTTAAAACTGGCTGGTTCCAATCCCATGTCGAGAGCCATTGCCTGAACTGCCAAGAGATTGGAGGCATTGAACGCGCCTACCAATGGAGAACGCAATTCCCATTGCCGCGTTTCGTAATGCATACGCAAATGACACCCATCCTTGTCAGCTGAAAGCAATTCGCCCCATAAATGGCGTTTATCTGAGGGCTTTTTTTGAAGACCGAACGAAAGCGCTCCGGGACAAAGTTCAAGCAAACGCTGGCCCCAAACATCATCGGCATTAATCGCCATTGCCTTGTTATGTTTGGGAAGTTCCAGAAACAAACGTGCTTTTACCTTGAAATAGCTTTCCATGTCCCTGTGGTAATCCAGGTGATCTTGAGTCAGGTTGGTAAAAATCGATCCTGAAAAGGGCACACCGTATACACGTTGCTGATCAATGGCATGTGAAGATATTTCCATGATGGCTACGTCTGTGCCAGCCTTGGACATGCGTGACAGCATGGAATGCACGCTCAAGGCGTCTGGAGTCGTCAAAGGCGCTGGTTCGACATGACCGGGCCAACGGTAATTCACGGTACCGATAACTCCAGGCGTATAACCGGCCTGGCTAAAAAGTCGCTCCAGAAGGTACGAACACGTCGTCTTGCCGTTGGTTCCTGTGACGCCCAGAACCTTGATGGAAAGTAGGTTGCTATGCCAACGGGCTTCGGCCAAGCGCCAAAGGGCTTCACGTGGATTGCTGTGATGCACGACCTGGCATCCAGCTAAACGCGCAGTTGCTTCTTCCGCAGCTTCTGGCCGACAAACAATAACGGCAGCCCCTGCCGCCACAGCGAGCGGAATAAAACGCGAACCATCTTCTTTTGCGCCAGGAACAGCAACAAAAATGTCACCCGTGCGCACCTGACGCGAATCCACGCGCACTTCCCTGTCGCCGCGTCCACACTGTTCTACAAGAGCTGCAAATTCCCTTTCCATCACCTTTTCTCCAAGAGGGCAGAACGCCTGAAACATGCACTCCTTCAACTCCATCGACATTGCACCTTGAAAAATCTATCGTTCGGATAACCAGAGAATATATTCTGCACTCTTACGCTCTTCTGGCCAAACTGTGCCGGGAGCAGGTATCTGGCGTACAACCCTGGTTCCCGTACCCTTAAGTTCGGGGACAACGCCAGCACGTGCAAAAAGTTCCACAGCATTGCGAACTGTCTTGCCCATCACGTCTGGTACGCGGCTCCCTGCCTTGGCGAGATGACCAGGCAGATTCATGCCTTCTGGCGCACGCAGAATCCGTGGTTTAGGCATATCCGTCTGGTACGGGATGAGCATGCCAGCGAGCTTCAAACCACGCTGGCGTTTCTTGCTCGAACTCTCGCGAGAATCATCTTTTTCCGCATTGGCTACATGGGTTTCATTGAGCATGCCAGTATAGGTGACCATCCGCGTGGCCACATCCTGAAACACAGGCGCTGCCACCACGCCGCCATACTGATTGCGTGTGGGTTCATCCACCATGACCAAAATAAAGTAGCGCGGTTTGTCCACCGGGAAGAATCCAACGAATGACGCCAATCGTTTACTACCGTATGTCCTGGATCGATGATCTGCCTTCTGCGCCGTCCCGGTCTTGCCTCCAACATCCAAGCCCTCAACGCGAGCGCGACGACCAGTGCCATCCTTGGCTGCAACAACGTCATGCATCATGGTTACGATTGCTTTTGTGGTCGTAGCTGAAAAGATGCGTGGATGCGCCTCACTGACAGCACTGTCTTCGCGCAGTAGACGCAAGGGCTTGTAAAGACCATTGTTCAGCAAGATCAGATAGGCTTGGGCCATTTGCAGACCAGTCACAGAAATACTTTGCCCAAACGAAGTCGTCATGAGATCCGCTTCGCTCCATGCGCGGGGTGGTCGCAAAATGCCCCTGCTCTCTGCCACAGGAACGCCTGTGCGCTGTCCAAAGCCCAAGGCATGCAAATACTTATGGAAGGTCTGTACGCCAAGCATCATGCCAATTTTGGCCATGCCGATGTTGGAAGAATAGCGCAAGACCTTGGCTGCGGTGATCATTTTCTGCTGTGATGTATCACGAATGGTCACCTTTTTGTATTCCCACTTGCCGCCTTCGCAGTTGATAAGCGTTGTCGGTGACACTTTGCGTTCCTGCAAGGCTGCAGCCATCACGAAAGGTTTGAAGGTAGAGCCTGGTTCCAAGGCATCCGCTGCGAGACGGTTACGATATATAATGGGTGAAAACTCTTTGTATGTATTCGGGTTGAAAAAAGGATATTGGGCCCAAGCCAAAATGTCTCCGGATGCGATATCAACTACCAATGCCCCACCCCAACGGGCATCGAACTCTCGCACGGTGCGAGCCACAGCCTCTTCAACAAAAAATTGCATCTGAATATCAATGGTCAGGGTTAAATCCTCACCTACTGGTTCGCCCTGTCCGTCTTCATGCAGATAAAACTTCCGCCCCATGGCGTCCCTTTGCACTATCTGACGCGTCGGCATACACCCCAAGCGGGCATCCAAGGAACGCTCAATGCCCTCAAGGCCTTTGTCATCCATGCCAACAAAACCCAATAGCTGTCCGGCCATGTGCTTGAACGGATAAACGCGGTCATACTCCTTGCTCAAGCCTATGCCCGGGATATCTGCCTGCTGTACGGCTTTTGCCGTATAATCGTTTACCTTGCGCTTCAACCAGACAAAACGACGTTTGCCTGATATCTCAGCATAAATTTTTTGTGGGTTCATGCCCAAAATAGATGCCAACTTGTCCGCAGCGCTACGACAATCAGTGATTTCCTGCGGTCGTGCATATACGGATCTAGCTTCCACACTACAGGCAAGAACCTTCCCATTACGGTCAAAAATCATGCCGCGTCGACCGGTGACAAGCTCAGATGCCATATGTTGCCGTCGGGCACGGTCTGCCAGTCTTGGACCTTCTATCATTTGCAAATACCAGGCTCGTCCCCACAAACCAGCCCAAAGCAAAGAAAAAATCATAACTACTACGCGAAGGCGTGCGCGCTCCCAGTCAATATTCCTCATCCAGGCAGGCCCAGTCTTTCCCTCCTCCTTTGCAATATTGCGCACGAGTTCTTTCCTGCGCGGAGCGCGGCCCTTCACTTCACGGGATACATTGCGTTTACGCATACCGAATCTGAACATAGTCTTCCAACGTAAATGTTATGTTATCCATGCTGTCAATCTCGATTTTCCATACGCCGTATTTGACCCGGCTTGGCTTCCCGCATGCCCAGAGCTTTTGCTTTACGGCGCAATTCATACGGCGAAAGCAAACGCTCCCGCTCAACTTCTAGTTTAGCCTTGAGACTCTGACGCTCTCGCAGGACGTTCTGCTGCATATTGATAAAATATGTTGTGTCCATGCGCTCAATGTTGCTCCAAACGAGTACGAGTCCCATAACCATGCAGCTCAATAGCCCCAGTGCCAACATCAAAAGCCAGCCCTTGCTGCCGCCTTGCCGCCGTGCAGATGGAGTGCGGTTCATGATACCACAGCCTCCGAAATCTTCTCCACGGCTCGCAGTTTGGCACTGCTTGCTCGCGGATTAGCTGCCAGTTCAGCAGCGGAGGCAATAATCGGTTTTTTGAACAATATGCGCACCTCAGGAACATGACCGCACACGCATCGTGATACATAACGAGGGCAACGGCACCCTTCTGCCCAACGCCGCATGGCTCTTTTGACGATGCGATCTTCCAGCGAATGGAAGGTGATGACGGCAAGTCGTCCCCCAAGGGACAAATAGGGTAAAATACGGTCAAAAAAACGCCTCAATTCCCCTAGTTCATCGTTGACGGCCATGCGCAGAGCTTGGAAGGTTCGCGTTGCAGGATGACGTCTGGCCCTGGCCCTCCATGAAGGTGGATATGCTCGTTCAATCAGTGCCGCCAGCTCGCATGTAGTCTCTATGGGACTTCTTTGGCGGGCTTCCACGATGGCACGGGCAATGCGATCGGCCTGTGGATCTTCTCCCAAGGTGGCAATACATTCCTTGAGACGTGCAAAACTCTCCCGGTTTACCCAATGCCAAGCCGATGGAGTGCTGGAATGTTGATCCATGCGCATGTCCAAAGGCCCATCACTATTAAAGCTGAAGCCACGCTGCCTCTCGTCCAATTGGAAAGAAGATACGCCAATATCTAGCAAGACGCCGTCGACGTTTTTCCAACCAAGCTCTTTCAAAACTTTCGGGAATTCACTGTACCTGGCATGAAATATATGGGCTCGGTCGCCGAAGGGCAACAATGTTTTTCGGGCCAGTGACAGGGCTTGCGCATCCCTGTCCAGCCCACAGAGTTCACTGTCTGTAACAGCCTGCAGTACGGATGTAGCATGACCAGCAAACCCCAAGGTGCCATCCAGATAACGACCGCCCGGGTGCGGCGCCAAAGCCGCCAAGGTCTCTGCGGGCAATACCGGCACATGGCAACTCCCTTGACACATTGGACGCCCTTTCTCCATCAAACTTGAACATTTTCAGGTGACGTTGGAAACGCTGATGCTACTCAACATCAGCGCACTCGGGTTGTCGTCTTACAGCTTTCATCAGGATACTTCTAAAGCTGTATTTGCAAATTCAAGCCTGCCAACTCCGCAGAAACATCTTCTACAGCCAATGCATCAAACCGCTCCTGATCCCAGATTTCAAACTTGTTCAGCATGCCTACCAGCATGACATCCTTGCGCAATCCTGCCTCTCGCATGAGAGATTGTGGAATGCGGACGCGCCCCTGAGCGTCCGGCTCCATCTCCTGAGCAAGACCAATCACCTTGCTTTTGAAATGGGAAAGGCGAGGCGAAGGAATAGCAATTTTGCTCAGTTGTTCCGTGACGACATCCCAGTCCGCTGGAAGATACGCCACAAGATGGCCGTATAATGCCGTCAACCAAAAAATACCCGTTCCTCCCTCGGCGCAAAGGCCTTCGCGGTATTCCGGGGGAAGCATCAGACGGCCTTTGGCATCAAGGCTGCGTGAAAGACTTTTATTAAAAAGTTTTTTCACTATTTACCACTTCTTCCTATTTTCTACCACTTTTTCCCACTTATGCTCCCAAGACTGCCCTCCTGTCAAGCCTGCGTCCTCTGCCCCGTCCACTGCTCTTGTGGAAATTTTTATAAATAATTTCAAAGTATTACATTAATGTATCCATTCCTTATTACCTACGCTGAGGCCCAGGCTGGCTGCTGGCTGCCAAGGCATTTCCTCGAGGAAATCAAGTGATGCCTTGACAATACAAAAAAAAACACTGAGTATCTTGAGCAAGAAAATTTCCTGTGTTCCGACTGATAACCTCGAATGCAATCTGTAAAGGAATCGTCATGAAGACCAAGATTGTCGCCACTATCGGACCAGCCTCCAACAGCAAGGAAAAACTGCACGCATTGGCTGAAGCCGGCGTAAGTATTTTCCGTCTGAATTTTTCACATGGCGCTGCTGCTGATTTTGTCAATATCATCAAAAATATCCGGGATATTGAACAAGAACTTGAACGCCCCATCACCATCATGCAGGATCTCTCTGGTCCCAAGATTCGTCTGGGTGTTCTGCGCGACGGCAGTATTACTGTGCAAAAGGGGATGCGTCTCCTCTTGGGTCCCACAGACAAGTATACCAGTGAGGCGCCCTTTCTGCCCTTTGATCATGCTATTATCCTGGAAAGTCTGGAACCTGATGACCGTATGGTGCTTGCAGACGGCGGTTTGCAGTTCATCGTAGGCGAACGGCGTGAAGACGGACTTGTGGTGCTGGTAGCTCTGAATGCCGGTATCGTTACTTCACGCAAAGGTTTAGCTCTGCCAGGCAAGGCCACGCGCGTGCGAGCACTGACAGAAAAGGACAAAAAAGACCTCAATGATGGTTTGAAACTTGGGGTTGACGCCGTGGCCATCTCCTATGTGCAAACAGCGGACGATGTACGCGAGGCCAAACAGATCATCGCGCAATCCGGTCGTAACGTTCCCGTCGTCGTCAAGTTAGAACGTCAGAGCGCTGTAGATAATCTTGACGCCATACTGCAAGAAACTGATGTGGTGATGGTGGCGCGTGGCGACTTGGGAGTGGAATGCCCTCTGCCCATGCTTCCTGCCTTGCAAAAACGCATCATCAGTGCGTGCAATGCCATTTCCAAGCCGGTCATCGTAGCTACGCAGATGCTGCTCTCTATGGTCAACAGCCCTGCGCCAACCAGGGCAGAAACTACGGACGTAGCCAACGCTGTTTTGGACGGCGCAGATTGCGTAATGCTTTCAGAAGAAACCGCCATGGGCAACTTCCCAGTTGAAACAGTGCGCTATATGCGTCGTATAACTGATGAGGCGGAACATTTGCTGCTGCAGCGCCATACCCTGAAAGCTCCAGATGAGAGTAAGGGAATTCCAGAATTTTTGGCTTATTCAGCCTGCCTTTTAGCCGATAAAGCCGGTGCCAAGGCCATTGTTTCCCACAGCCTTTCCGGAGCGGCTGCACGGCAGGTTTCCGCCAGGCGTCCTCCCCAAGACATTTATGCCCTTACCCCCGACACCATTGCCATGCGCGCCATGAATTTTGTCTGGGGAGTTTTCCCTGTTTTTGTCAATGACCCGGATACGGAAGAAAGTCATCTCCTTCGCGCAGAGAACTTTATCCAGACATCGTCTGCATTTGCTCCCGGTGACTGCGCAGTGATTACCGCCGGTCAAATTCGTATGGATTCTTCGACGCCACGCGGCACTAACCTCGTCAAAATCTACTGGAAATAACCCATGGCCAAAAAGCGACAAAACGACGGAAATATTGACGAACAGTATTATCAGATCAGTCCTGAAATACTGTCCAGTTTTCCCAAGTATCATCCTCCTGTTGATCTTTTTTCTTTCCGTGAGGATATAGCCGTTCTTGCGCCGTATTGCCGTAAGGGACAACGCTTGAATAATGATCAGGTGAAAGAACTGGCAGATTTGTGTGCCAATGATAGTCTTTTTGTCGCCCGTTCAGACCATCACATTTATTCCAAGCATATTGTCAAACAGCTAGACTTGGTATTGCAGGATGACCACCTCACAGATGCGGAAATTGTTGATATTTGCATCCGGGCTCTGCTCTTGCGATTACGGGAATTCTTCGACCAACCCGTGAAAAACATGTTTGAGGCTCTATACAAAGATGCAATGGTAGTGACGGAGTACATCTGGGAGGATAAACATCGCATCAACACCTTTGTGCGTCGGCTTTTTCACAAAGATGAATTGGCCCGACATGCCCTGAATACCATGATAGTGGGTTTACGTATCTGGATGTACAGTACCGCAGAATACCGAAGAAAAGAGCTGGATCGGATAACTCTGGCTCTCTTACTACACGACATTGGCATGAGCAAGGTGCCTGCCTTTTTGCTCAAGAAAGCCGGTCCATTAAGGATGGATGAGAGGGAAAAAATCCTACCGCATGCCCTACTTGGGGCAAAAATGATGCAAAAAATCGACGTGCGATTTGACGAACTCGTGCATGCCTGCTTTCAACATCATGAAAGAATGGACGGTTCCGGATACCCACAACACTCCAAGGATCTGCAGATTAGCCGCGTAGGACGCTTGACGGCAGTAGCAGATTCATTTTCTGCCATGATCTGTGAGCGGCCTTGGCGCAAACCTAAAGAGATAATAACTGCCTGCAAGGAACTTCTTGACGACTACCAACGATATGACCAGGAAATGGCAAGTACCCTGATGGGCGTGTTTGCCACGGGCAATTTGGGTCAAATGATCGACATGGACGCCATTGTCGACACAAAGGAATCAGAAGAGTAAGTCAAGGCTTCCCATCCCAAGCGGGCAGAGGAAAACGGCAAAGGACGGTTCCCATGAGGAACCGTCCTTTGCCGTCGAGAACTAGACGAACTACCCTGCCAATGCAGCAAGTGCAGCGGCTTGCTTTTCTATCTCTGCAAGCAAAGATTCCCATCCTGAACTGTCTTTAGCCCGCAATTTTTCCGTCAGCTGCGAAAGCGGGGTGTGTATGGGAGTCAAGGCGAGGTTGGCATGAACACCTTTCAAGGCATGCGCCAACTCGAAGGACTCATCCAAGTTACCTGCTTCCAGTGCCTTGCGCAGGGCGGCCAGCTTGCCGTCCCCCAAAGTCATCTGTATCAATTTGAAGTACAGAGTTTCATTATTCATGCAGCGGGCAAGGCCTTCGTCACAGTTTGCGCCGAATGCGGTGAGAGCTTCCTTAGAAAACATGCTAATCCCCCTTATGCAGCAACGTGCTAAATTCATCTGCCGGCATGGGCCTGGCAAAATAATATCCTTGGATGATATCACAATTGAGGCTTTTCAGCAAATCGTACTGTTCCTTATCCTCCACGCCTTCCGCAATCAGAGGAAGAGAGAGCAGTTTTGCGATGCCACGTATAAGTTTTACAACCTGCAGCGACCTGCAATTTCCGAGCATATCGTTTATGAGATGAATGTCCAGTTTGATGGCGTCCAGAGGCAGATCTGCCAGCATGTTCAATGAGGAGGATCCGCTACCAAAGTCATCCATCTCCACGCGGAAGCCTTCATTCCGCAAATCTGCCACAGTCTCGACAATACGGGCGGCATCACCGGCATACGCGCTTTCTGTTATTTCCAGAACACAATCTTGAGGCGCAATGTTGTGTTCGCGTACCATAGCCAACAACGTGTCCTTGAGTGCGTAGTCATGGATATCAATGCGCGAAATATTCAACGAAACAGGCAAAGCAACACCCAAGCTGGCCTTCCACGATTGAATCTGCGCTATGGCTTCATTCCAGACATAGCGATCCAATTTGGAGATGAGACAGTAGGTTTCCAGAAGTGGAACAAAGTCCTTTGGACTGATCATGCCGAATTCGGGATGTTGCCAGCGCACCAGCGCCTCAGCCCCTACCAAGGTTGGAATCTCCCCAGAAATATCGTACTTGGGTTGATAGTGAATGAGAAATTGTCCTTGAGCGAGTGCATCTTCAAAATCCTCAAGGAGTTGATGAGAAAATGCATCCCTGCGGTGCATATCTTCGTTATAGACAGCCACTGACTGCGAAAGGTCGCCGCGTATGGCGTTGCACGCATGCCGTGCGCGAACGAAACGCGTCTCCATAGCAACATTGTGATCCACACTGGGATAGACTCCCATGCGTATATGCAGATTCTTGATACCTTCCGTACGCCGCATACGAGTTACAATACTCTCCAGAAAAGTGGCATAATCATCCAAATGCTGCACATAAAGATAAAAGTTGTCGGAATTTTCACGACATGCAACGCCCATGCGTGATCCCAGCTCGGTCATAAGGTTGTCCGCAAGACTACGCAACATCTCGTCGCCCGTGTCCCGACCATGAAGATCGTTAATCAGGTGAAAATTATTAATATTGACCACGATGGCGTCCATGTCGCGCCCGGAATCATATTGTTCAATACGATTGGCATATTCAAAGAAAAACCTGCCCGTATACAATCCTGTCAGATCATCGTTCTCCATGCTCTTGATGAGGGCGGCATCTTCGGCCAACTGTATGGTTCGCTGCACACGCGCCCGTATGATTTCAGGCATGTCATAGGGCTTGGGTATAAAATCCACTGCCCCCAAGCCTAGACTCTTGACCTCGGCAGACTTTTCCGACGTCAGGACGATGACTGGTATACGCTTCAGAGTTTCATCTTCACTCAGCTTCTGCAGCACTTCGTAGCCGTCCATAATCGGCATGAGCAAATCCAGCAGGATCAGAGAAAGCGTCATGCCATAATCGCCGATCATGCGCATAGCCTCGGCCCCATCTCCAGCATGCAGGATCTCGTAATCCCCGCCGAGTATGGCACCCAACATCTCACGATTGATGGGTTCGTCATCGACGATAAGCACTGTTCTCCTAAAAAACGCATTGTCGTCCATCTCTGTACGCCTCCTTTGCGCAAGTTCGGCAACCGCACAGAGATAAAAAGCCAGCATGAAGGAAAAATCAAGTAAAATATGCTTACCCAAGGGCATCCGTCGTCAAGACGCCTATTGTCTTCAGGCGTGAAGTGCTTTACTATCGACTCCAGGTGCAAAAAATAGCCAACGCTTAGCTTGACAACCCATGACAGGAAGCAGCGCCATGCCCATGTTTGATTTTGTCTGCACAGCTTGCAAATGCAAATTTGAAGAACTTGTTGTCAATGACGCCCCTATCGTCTGCCCGCAGTGCGGCGCTCCAGCGCAACGACAGTTAAGCGTCCCCAGTCCCCTGAAAAAAGGAGCCTTCCCCTATAAGCCCGGTCCGGTACGTCCCTTAGGTGGCGGCATGCCGTCTGCCTGCGCAACCAGTGGTTGCAACGGTTGTGGAGGCCAGAGCTGAATCATGCGTAGGCAATCCGAACTTCCTTGCATTTGCCCAAGGCTTGCCCTACACTTGCAGCTATCTTTAGCAGGAAGTACTCTATGCTCCGCAGTATGACCGGATTTGGTCGCTGCCTCGTGGAAAACGACCACGGCACGCAGCAATGGGAAATCAAGAGTGTCAACGGACGCCATTTGGATATCAAATGGCACTTGCCTTGTTCTGTCCGCAATATGGAACTCCGGTTGGAAAAAATTGTACGCAAACACGCATCCCGAGGCCGGATAGATATTACGTTGACACTTCAATACGCCCAGGGCATACATCCTGACGTTCACTTTGACGTCACCCAAGCTATCGCCATGATTGATTGTCTGAAGAAGTTAGCAGATGGCCAAGGACATTCCTTCAAGCCCGATTACAATGCCCTGCTACATATTCCCACACTCTGGAACGACAGTAATGAAGAATTGTCAGAAAATATCGCCAGAGAGCTGGAAGAGGGGCTGGCCCTCGCCATAGAAGACTGGGATGAAGCCCGCATTGCCGAAGGCCGCGCGCTGTCCACTGACATGCACTCACGACTCTTACGCATGGAGGAGTGGACTGGCTTTATTGCCGAACGCGCATCAATCCTCAAGGAAGAACGCACCGAAGCCCTGCGTGAACGTTTAAATGAAGGCTTGGCTCAGTTTGGACAGGAGCTGGATGAAAGCCGCTTTCTTCAAGAAATTGTCATCCTTGCTGACCGATTGGATGTGACCGAAGAAATAACCCGCCTTGGCACGCATCTGGCGCATTTGCATGATTTGCTCCAATCCGGAAAGGATGCGGGTCGCCGCCTCGATTTTACCTTGCAGGAATGCTTCCGTGAAATCAATACTTGTGGAAACAAACTGCCCGATGTGCAACTTTCACGCACCGTGGTTGATTTCAAAAATGAACTGGAAAAATGCCGAGAGCAGGTACAAAATCTGGAATGAGTCATGCTGCATGACCGTCTTATCAATATTGGTTTCGGCAATTATGTTCACGCAGGTCGCATCGTGGGCATCGTCAATCCGACATCGTCACCCATGAAGCGCCTGCGCGAGGATGCCCGCACTGAGGGAAGACTCATAGATGCCACGCAAGGGCGCAAAACCCGCTCCATTCTGGTCACAGACTCCAATCATGTCATCCTTTCCGCTATCCAGCCCGAAACCATCAGCCAGCGTTTTGTGCAAGAGGAGGCTGACGGTCGATAAAGTCAAGGCCAGCTAGTGAAGTTTGACTTTAATTTTATTGTACGGATTATTAAGGTGCGTATTTCATCTCAGTATTCAAAAATATTTCTATGTAAAATAAAAGTCAAAACGTTCAAGCTGACCTTGAGGCTAGAGGAGCTGCCTTGCCCTTGAAAATAAAAGATATTGACGTTCAGAGTTCATTCTTGGGAAAAAACATTGAATATTGGCATATAAAGGTGCTGCCTCAATTGATATTAGCCCGAATATCGTTTCAAGGAAATCACTCCAGTGTGCAAAGGTCACAAAAGTCCAGTGAACGTTGAAAATTCGGCTTGGGACATTCACGAAACCGCCAAACTGGTAGAAATGTGCATACGTCTTCAGAACCAAAATTCTTTCATGGACGATATGAAACAACTTTCCGAAACCCTCCTGCGGTATGCAAAGCAACGTGGAGCTAGCGTAGATAACGACATATCGCGGAAAGTATATGGCATCAATAAGCGTACGCCGTACATTGATTATCTCCTGTCGAATGGCAAAAAGGGACAGGAAGGCGCAAACGACACGGAAAAAAAATTGGTCACGCTGTATCAGATGCAGCCTCAAGCCTTTCAAAAAATCATAGGCGAAGCAAATCGACGGATGGGGCTGACAACGGTTGCTGCGGTGAAACAAGCCGCAGCAAGTGAAAAATCCACAGCAACAGGTTCAGTTATCGAAGAAAAATGTTTGCAGCTATTACGAGATAAATTTCCCAAAGGCATCCGATTGGCTTCTTCTTTGGATCAAAACCGATTCTATAACTTCTATGTTGATCAATACGGCAATGAACTACCAGGAGACAGCCTCTTCTTTGAACAGCTACTCAAGCGTATAGGAATAGAGAAAAACGGGCGTATTGTTGCTCGATGTGGGAAAGAGCAAACACGCTTGCTAGATGAAATCTGCAAAGCAGTAAAAGATACATTGGGTTCCGGGGTTTCTTGTATTTTCATAGAGTCTCTTTTTGTGCGCTATAAAGAGCAAGTAGAATCATTGCTGCAGATATATCAATACAAAGAATTGGAGTCGATTCTAAAAAACAAATTGGGGAATGATTATGTCATTGTCCATCAGAAAAAGCTGGGGTCGGCTATTTGTTTGACTTGCAAAACACCAAATCCAGATGAAGACGTGAAAAATTGTCTGAGGGAACACGGTACTTCCATGACTTACTCGGAACTGAAAAAATCGATATGGTATATGCCATTTCGTAGAATCAAGCAAGCATTAACCATCACGCCATCCATTATTTGTACGAAAGATGAAAGCTACATGGCGGTTGAACTTTTTCCAGTTAACAAAGAAGATATCGGAAACATACGAAAAATTATCGGGCAAATGCTGGTTGAATCCCAAACTGGCAGAATTACTGATGAAGATTGTTGGCGGATGGTGGCAAAAGAACTATCATATCTGGCGAATGATTTAAAAGCATTTTCTCTTAAAGCTTTCCAAAATGCATTAAGTTTTTTTCTAAAGGACGAATTTGAATTCTCGACCCATATCATCAGTCGAAAAAACTAACACATCGACAGCTCTCGTATGTATCGGGAATTCTGTGAGGAGCATGCAAAATTCATTTTTGACGACTTGCAGGAGTTTGCCAAAGAAACGAATACTCAAATCCATTGGGAGACGGTGCGGGAACTTATGGTTCGCGTGAGTGAGAAGGAATTTTGGCAAAAAAATTTACTTCATTTCAATATACCGTCTGTGGATGGGCTTTTGGAGCAATACTGTCAAAATGCGTATTTTCCATTGGCACAGGTGAGAAGCTTTCTTCACTTTCCAGCGATGGAAGTGCAATGGACGCCGTTTCTCTTGGAAAGCTACTTGTATGTTGGCTTCAGCAAGATATTCACACTCCTTCACGCCCGTTTTTTGGATAATGATTGTACTGGAGCGATTGTCAGAATTGATGCAGGCTTTGCCGATTATACCGCTTTGCTCGTAGACGTCCTCGCTCATAGCAAGGATTGGGTGAATAGGGAATCTGCTTTGAACTTCTTGGTGAATGAAGGATATTTAAAGCGCAGACGATATGAAAAACTAGATGATATGATGAAGCAAGCGCGTTTCATCCAAGAAAAGAAGAATAATTGAAATGAGAGTTCCGATGCATCTGGGCTAGACTTTTGCAACAGGAAGTTCGAAATATTTTCCATCTCCTAGCACAAGCAATGAATCCTAACATGACTGAAAAGACAACGAAAAACCGTGTGACGCTAGCTCGCGTCAGCAAGCGCAAAAAGAAAATACAAACATTCACAGCCACTGTCTGGCGGGAAGCTCTCCATGATTCCCTGTATAAGCTGTTGTTCAGCCATGCTCTCATCATGGAAAACCTGCTGCGGTATTTCATCCCGGCAGATATGCTTGGACATGTGAACTATGCTACGCTTGAGCGTTGCCCTGACAGTTTTATCAACAGAAAACGCAGGGAACGCCGCAATGATCGCATTTGGCGGCTACATTCCACAGATGAGCAATGGCGTTATGTCTGCATACTTACGGAATTTCAAAGTTCCAATGACCCATGGATGGCGGTGCGGGTGCATGAATATGTGAGTGTTTTCCTGCATGAGCTGATCCGCAACGGAGCTATCAGGCCGGGGGAGAAATTGCCACCTGTCCTGGTGATTGTCATCCATAATGGAGAGCGCCACTGGACAGCGCCACTTTCGCTGTCTGCAATGCAATACCAGCTTCCGGCCCCATTGAGTGAATACCAGCCTCAACAAAAGTATTTCCTTATTGACATAGGCCGTTTGGCACAGGAATTGATTGACGCGAATCAGTGCATTCTTACCAAATTCTTTGCCTTGGAACGTGTGCGCACACCGGAGGAAC
The DNA here is from genome assembly GCA_017454855.1 of Desulfovibrio sp. Taxonomy (GTDB): domain Bacteria; phylum Desulfobacterota; class Desulfovibrionia; order Desulfovibrionales; family Desulfovibrionaceae; genus Desulfovibrio. Next base: position 1,377 of record JAFTCE010000064.1, on the reverse strand, counting down.
TACTTCAGAAATTTAATGAGGCGGCAAAATTTCTTGTAGGAGAACATCTTCAGGAAATACGCCGTATTTTTACTCATTGGATACAATCCATTGGTATGAAGCGTGTAGGGTTAAAAAGTCAACAACTCCCAGAAATCGTAGAACTTGAGGAGCTAGGTGGCATGCTTGAGACAACAATCCGCAAGTGGCAGGAAGAGTATAAGTATGAGGGGATAAAGGAGGGTGAAAAAGATGCGTCCAGGCGTATCGCCAAAAATCTCGCCTCAATCAATATGCCTGAAGATCAAATCGCTTGTATGACAGGACTTTCTCAGGAAGAGGTACATGAAATAATAGCAGGTGCGATGCCTGCCTAATAGAATGAGTGATCCTATTAGTGAGACAAATCTCGATGCATTTATAGTTCGATGTAGATCTCATGTACAAGTACGTTTGGGACGAAGAAACGGGCGGGCTGCTTCTGCTGCCGGAAGTGGAAAAAATGAGCTTGGAGCCACGGCCTGTTTATTATCGGGAATTGGATATTCTGGGCTTTGATAAGTATTGGAAGTATCCAAAGGATGACGTTGCACCGCTGATGTGGGCTACAGCGAATAAATATATTTATCGTGGACGTTTGGTGGCTATGACGAAAGGAGGCGCTCTCTATACGCCGCCGAAATTGGAAATATTGGATGCGCCTGAGCCAGATGGTGGTCAGCTTCGATTTGTGGATGTGCAAGGCATGGTCGCCATGAACGCTGATATCATGGAAACGCTAGCGCAAGAGACGATAAAAAAGATATACAATACATTTGTGCAATACAAGAAGAAGGTTGATATTTTTTATGTTGCATTCAGTGGAGGAAAGGACAGTGTCGTAACATTGGATTTGGTACAAAAAGCATTGCCACATAATGATTTTGTAGTTTTGTTTGGTGATACTGGAATGGAATTACCAACAACATTAGAACTTATACCAGTAATTAAAGATTGGTGCAAATCATTGCATATAAAATTTTTTATTGCTAAATCACACATGAATGCATTAGATTCATGGAATCTATTTGGACCTCCATCGAGACAACTACGTTGGTGTTGTAGTGTACATAAATCTGTTCCAGTATTGAATATGGTTCGGTCTCTAGTAGATAATAGTAAATTGATTCGTACTGTAATGATAACTGGTGTTCGTGCTGATGAAAGGTAAGCGTCCAAACAACTACATCTTGCAAGGACTCCAGTCTATGCTACATTGGTAACCGCTCAGGTGGGTAGGCAAAAAGGCCTTTGAAGTAGGAAGGAAAAGTCCTTTGAGTAAAACGATCGCCAACCTAGCTTGAGTATCCACAGCAGATTAGGTCTCACACCATTACGAAAGCACCTGATGGCTTCAAC
>JAFTCE010000063.1 GCA_017454855.1 Desulfovibrio sp. | reverse complement strand
GTTTCCTGGAGTCGATGGCTGCTGCGGCGCAGGCCGTGCACGACTATTTCAAAACAGATGGCAAGGAGATCATCTATATTGACGTGATGAACAACATGTCCGTGGACTGCGACTGCGACGGCCATCCGGCGACACCGCGCCTTAATGATATAGGCATACTGGCTTCCACCGACCCTGTGGCGCTGGACAAGGCTTGCCTGGATCTGGTGTTCGGACACATTGACTCCACAGGCGATGATGCCAAACCCCTGCAGGAGCGTATCAATCGCCAGCATGGCACCCACATAATCGGCTATGCCGAAAGCATCGGCCTGGGTGTGCAGAAGTACAATCTGGTAAACATTGACTGATGAAACGCATATTCCTTTCTCTCGCGACATTTTTGATTATGGCAACTTCATTTGGACAAACACTTTCGGATCGCCAGAAAGGCCTCGCGGCCTGCGCATGCCTGATGGCGCAGGGGGACCCAGTCCGGCTGGAACAGGCCGTGCGCTCGGCGCTGGACAATGGCGTGACGGTCAATGAGCTGAAGGAAGCATTCTCGCAACTCTATGCCTACACGGGTTTCCCGCGCTCGCTGAACGCCCTTGGCGTTCTGGCCGAGGTGCTGGAAGAAAAGAATCCGGCCTGGCAGGAGGGCAAGCCCTGGAAGCGCCCTTCCGAATGGGACGATGCCAAGGCTGCCTGGGAACTGGGCAAGAAGAACCAGACGCAGCTCAGCGGCCGGGCTTTTGATTATACCTTCTGTCCGCAGGACGACTATTACCTGAAAGCGCATCTTTTCGGCGACATCTTTGCCGGTGACCAGCTCTCAAAAGCCGACCGGGAAATCGTGACCGTTGCAGCACTGAGCGGCCTGCAGGGCGTCGCGCCCCAACTGGCGGCGCACAAGGCTGGCGCCGTGAACATGGGAAATCCGCCGGAGCTGGTGGAGGAACTCTGCCAATGGCTTTGCTCAAAAGGCTATACCCTTGTCAGCCCCTTTCCGAAAGGGGAGCCCAACACCTCCTACGCGAAGTATTTCATAGGCAACAGCTATCTGGCCCCTCTCGAAGGGGGGTACACAAACGTGACTTTTGAGCCGGGCTGCCGGAACAACTGGCATATCCATCACGGACAAGTTCAGGTTCTCATTTGCGTTGCCGGCGAAGGCTGGTACCAGGAATGGGGCGAGCCTGCCGTGAAACTCACTCCTGGCGTGGTTATCGAAATCCCCGAAGGTGTCAAACACTGGCATGGAGCAGCTGCCGACAGTTGGATGCAGCACCTGACCATCCATAAGGACGTTCAAGATGGCGCTTCCAACGAGTGGCTGGAACCGGTTGTCGATGAGCAGTATCGGGACGTTAAATAAATAATCGCAGATTTAGTACTGATTTATGAAAAAAGTCGTTGTCATTTCAACCAGCCTTCGTCCGGGATCCAACAGCCATTCCCTGGCAGAGCGTTTTGCCGAAGGCGCAAGAGCCGCCGGAAATGAGGTGGAGCTGATTTCGCTTCGCGGCAAGGAGATCAAGTTTTGCATCGGTTGCCTGTCGTGCCAGAAAACGGGCAGTTGCATGTTCAAGGACGATGTCCCCGCAATGATGGACAGCGTGCTGAATGCAGATGTCGTATGCTGGGCGACACCCATCTATTACTATGAGATGAGCGGCCAGATGAAGACCCTCATCGACCGGATGAACGCGATGTATCCCAAGGACTACCGTTTCCGCGACATCTATCTGCTAACCACGGCCGCCGAAAGCGAGGAGAATACGCCCAAGCGCGCCG
>JAFTCE010000062.1 GCA_017454855.1 Desulfovibrio sp. | reverse complement strand
CCACATCTGGATGTTCGTTCTTATATGCAGCATAAAAGGCCAATGACACCGTGAAAATGGCAGGCTGGCACATTGCGCAGGGAGTCAAATCCGCCAGCGTGCCCTTGAAGCACAGTTCAGAGATGGAAAACCCCAGAACAGCATCCGCCTGCTTGAAAACCTTTGCGGCCTCTGGCGAGGCATCTGCAATACGGGCTCCCATGCCTGCATACTGCGCCCCCTGCCCTGCAAAAACAAAACCATATTTTCCCATAGATATACCCTCTTAAATCTCCCAGCATCACACTTTCTACACTGGATAGCAATAGCACTGCAAAAAAACAAGTGATGCGTGCCACAACCCTAATGACGCTGAGTACAATTACACGCCCAAATCCAGTTCGCGAACCTTTTCCGAGATGGTCTCGTTCACGCGCTGCCTGATGATTTCGCCAGCCTGGCGTATGCCGTTGCGGACGGCCTTGGCGTTGGAAATGCCGTGACCGATGATGCAGACACCTGACACGCCTAAAAGCGGCGCGCCGCCTACCTCAGCGTAGTCGGTCTCCTTCTTCAAATCCTCAAACGCGCCCTTCGCCATCAGGGCGCCGATCTTCCAGAGCAGCTTGCTCATAATCGCGCGCTTCACGATGTGCCCCATGGCGACTGCCAGCTGTTCACAGCTCTTGAGCAGGACGTTGCCTACAAAACCATCGCAGACGACAACATCCACGTCGCCCGAAAAGAGCCCATGCCCCTCAACGTTGCCTACGAAATTGATGCCCTGCGTGCGGGACAGCAGCTGATAGGCATCCTGCACGAGCTTACAGCCCTTGCCCTCTTCCGTGCCGTTGCACAGCAGACCGACACGCGGGTTCTTGCGCTTCTGCGCATTGCTCATGTAGATGCTGCCCATCAAGGCATAGTGCAACAGGTTCACAGGCGTGCAATCCACGTTGGCCCCCGAATCCAGCAGCAGGAAGGGCTTTTTCTCCGTTGGAAACAAAGTGGCGATACCTGGACGCTCGATGCCTGGAAGCATCCGCCACTTGAAATAGGCAGAAGTAACTGCCGCACCCGTGCTGCCCGCGCTGAACACGCCCTCGGCCAGCTTCTTGCGCACCAGTTCCATACATACGGAGATGGAGGAATCACGCTTGTTGCGGTACGCCTGGGCAGGGTGCTCGCCCATCTCGACGACCTGCGTGGCGTTCACGATTTCCACACGCTTGTCGCCCGCAAAGCCGATACGCTCCAGCTCCTTCTTGACAATCTCTTCTTTTCCGACCAAAAACAGGTAGTACTTGTCCCCGTACATCTGGAGGACTTCGCCAACGCCATCCATGATGGCGGACGGCGCATTGTCGCCCCCCATCACATCAACGGCTATTTTGATTCCAGTAGCACCCATTTTCACCCTCTAGATTACCGCAGGCTTGCGCCTGCGGCACAGAACAGACAGACGGCTTGCGCCTGCGGCACAGAACAGACAGACGGCTTGCGCCTGCGGCACAGGATAGCCCGCTGGCCTTCAGGCCTGCTTACTCCTGGGTCTTCTTCTCTTTGATGGTGAGAACCTGCTTGCCATCATAGTATCCGCAAGCCTTGCAGACGCGGTGGGGGAGGCAGGGGGCGCCACACTGCTTGCAGGTGGAAGCCTGAACGCCTTCATAGCGGTTGGATGCCTTGCGAATGCGAACTTTGCTCTTGCTGACTTTACTTTGTTGAACGGCCATTGTTAGTACTCCAGACTATAATATGTGGTTTGATGATGAAAACGCTAGAGCTTCAGGTTGTCGAGGACGCTCCAGGGATTGTTCTCCTTCGCGTCGTCGTCAGCCTGTTTGCCACAGCCGCAAGGCCCCTCGTTGAGGTTTTTGCCGCATGTGGGGCAGATGCCCTTGCAATCTTCACTACAATGAAAACTTTGTGGGAAAGATAATAATATATCCTCTCTAACCTCTTCCGTCAAGTCGATTGGCTGTCCTAAGATGTTTTTGTAGGTATGAAGGACGTCGTTAACCTCCAGTT
>JAFTCE010000061.1 GCA_017454855.1 Desulfovibrio sp. | reverse complement strand
CCGTTCGGCACGCCGTTCGGCACGGCGTTCAAAGAGACCTGATTTCTAAAGGGATTGTGACGCTTTTGCTTGCCGGGGATTTTTTATTCTTAATCTCTTCCGTTCAAAGAGACCTGATTTCTAAAGGGATTGTGACCTAGCCCTTGACGACGGTTGCCCGTCGTGGGACTAACGTTCAAAGAGACCTGATTTCTAAAGGGATTGTGACTGGAGACTGGCGTCCCCATGCCTAGAGGCGGGGCACGCGTTCAAAGAGACCTGATTTCTAAAGGGATTGTGACAAATTTTTTTATCGCTTTTTTCCCTACTATTTTACTTGGTAAAAAAATTTTCTTTTCAAAAAATTTAAAATGGGTTATAGTTATAGTAATTTAGTACAGACAACAAGGACAATACTGCATGGGACTGCGTTTTCACAAAAAGCTGAAAATCTTTCCCGGCTTGAGTGTCAATTTGAGCAAGAGCGGAATGAGTCTGACTGTTGGCAAACCAGGAGCATGTCTCAATCTCAGCAAGCGTGGTTCTCGCATGACAGTAGGCTTGCCAGGCACAGGGCTTTCGTACTCCAAGTTCCTTAGCAGTAACCCTAATAGCAGCACAAATCATCGCAGCGGGAACGCTGCGCCTGTTTCACTTTCCACCAAAGTCATCATTTGTATTTGTCTTCTGCTTTTTCTGGCCTGGTGTTGCCATTCGTAAAAAAGCACAGCACGTTTCACGCCAGTGAAAAGAGTCCCCCATGATTGCGTACATCCGGGAACAAGGGGCAAAAATCTCCAAAGAGGGACGACGGCTGATCGTCGTCACGCCGGACATGAAACGCACGCTGTTCGTAGATCAGCTAGAGCAGCTACTCTTGTTCGGCAACGTCCAGCTCACACCTCCAGCTCTGCTCTTTTTGTTGCGTGAAGATGTGGACACGGTTTTCCTGCGCACTGACGGACGGTACATGGGGCGGCTTTCCACCAAGGAGCAAGCCAACGTCTTCTTGCGCAAACGTCAATTCTCTCTTTTGGACGACAAAGACTTCTGTCTGAGTGTTTCCCGACGTATTGTGCAGGCCAAACTCGCCAACCAGGCCACTGTCCTAGCCCGCATCAAGCGTGCGCGCAACGCGCCGCAAGCCGGGCTGGCGGCGACGGCCCTGCGGGATCTGGCCTGCAAGGCTGACAGTGTTCACGATCTGGATGCCTTGCGCGGGCTGGAAGGCAGCGGTGCAGCCCAATATTTCAAGTATTTGTCCCTGGCCTTCACCGAAGACTGGGGTTTTACGCGCCGTGTGCGGCGTCCCCCCACAGACCCCGTGAATTCGGTACTTTCCCTGCTCTACACACTGCTCATCAACCGCTGCTATGCGGCAGTGCGTATTGCGGGCCTTGATCCCTACCCGGGCGTTTTTCACCTTCCAGCCTACGGACGTCATTCCCTACCCCTTGACATGGTAGAAGAATTTCGCCCCATGCTTGCCGACACACTGACCATCTCCCTCTTCAACATGCACGTGCTGCGGCGCGTGGACTTTATTTCGCCGCCGCCCGAAACGCCAAACGATGAAACGCCATCTGACGATGCGGCGCTGGAAGCGGCCCTGCGCGATCCCGTAGGCGCCATGACATCCAATGCCGCAACACCAGACATCAGCGCCATCGCTGGCGAACAGATGGAATCCACTCCGGCAACGCATGAACCGGACAAGGCGCCCGTCATCCTGCGCAAGGACGCGTTCAAAAAAGTACTCACGGCCTTTGCCAAAAAAATGGAAACGGAATTCTTTCACCCGACAGCAGAACGGCATATGACCTTTGATGACGCCTTGATCTTCCAAGCGAGGCAGTACCGTCGGCTTGTAGAAGGCGAAATCATGGACTACGCCCCACTCATGTTGCGGTGACGAGCATGCACGTTCTCATTGCCTACGACATCAGCGACAACAGGACACGCGGCAAATTTTTCAAATTTCTGCGCGAAAAAGGGCTGCATTCGCAAAAATCCGTCTTTGAATGCGATTTAGACCAGCAGGGCATCCAAGGCGTTCGCAAATTCGCCGCATCCCTGAACCTGCAAGAGCATGATTCCGTGGCCATCTATCCCCTGTGTGCGCGCTGCTCGCGCCGTGCCCGCATTCTGGGCCAGGGCATCCACCTGGTGCGAACGGCATGGACAATTATCTGATGGACGATACATATCTTGTCCTCTATGATATTGCGGACAGCAAACGCCTGGCCAGGGCTGCCGCTATCGTGCTGGACTATGGCATCCGCGTGCAGAAATCCGTCTACGAGGTTCACTGCAACCGGCATACCCTCGCGGTCTTGCAGCAGCGTCTGGCCCAAGTCATTGAACCGGAAGCGGACGGCGTAAAAATCGTTCCGCTGTGCGCATCCTGTCAGGCCAGAAAGATGTCCGTGGGCGCACCCCTGCCGGATATGGCGGAAGCTGCGCCCTGGGTCGTTATTTGAACAGCCGAAGGCGAAGTACCTAGCGCGACGAAATTTCCAGAGAACAATATTTGCCATGCGAGCAGGGAAAGCTCATGCCCATTCCTGGCCTGAAACACCACATTATCTTTGTTTCCGCCCAGTCACTGCCCACGGTGCTGGGCGCGAGCCTGCCCGGAAAAGAACCGGCGCAGATCCACGCCGTCGTCACTCCGGACATGCGCGAGAATGCGCAACGGCTGCGCATGGCCCTGACCGCCCGCAGACGGCAGTGCGCCTTCAGCGAATACGCCCTGGCTGACAGTACCAGCCAGGAAAGCATGTACGCGGTGCTGGACAGCATCCACACGGCCTGCAACGGCGAATCCCTGGGGATGAATCTCACCGGCGGCACCAAGATCATGGCCCTGGCGGCCTGGGAATGGGCGCAGGCATACGATGTCCCGGCCTTTTACATTGACACGGCCCAAGAACAGGTTATCCGCCTTGACCGCACATGGCACTATGCTCCCCTGCCGGACGTCCTCAACGTGGAAGATATCCTGCTGGCCAACGGCTTTGCCGTAGAGTCCCGCGACACCGATCCCCTGCCCGCAGCGCGGCGCGACGCCCTCCGCCGCATGCTGGAAATCGCCTGCACCCCGGAGGGCGAAAAAGCCCTGGGCCGTCTCAACTATCTGGCGGAAAAGGCGTCCAGGATCGACAACTGCGTGCGCGACGATTTCTCGCCCAACCTGGCATGGAGCGACGTGTTGCGCCTCTGTCATGAATCCGGAACCCTGCAGATGGGAGCAGACGTTGTGGCCTTTCCCGACGAATACGCCCTGCGCTGGTGCAACGGCGTCTGGTTTGAGGAATATGTGCGCATGGCGCTCTACCGCCTGAAAGCGGAAAAACGCATCAAGGACTTTGCCTCATCCGTCCAGGTGCGCCGGGCAGGCGTACGCAACGAGCTGGACGCCCTGTTCACCGTGCGCAACCGTCTTTTCACCATTGAATGCAAAACCGCCGCCATGTTTCACGACAATGCTGCGTCCATCCTCTATAAGGCGGATTCCCTGCATGACCGCATAGGCGGTGTCTTTGCCAGGGCCATGCTCTGCTCGGTACGCCCCCTCGCCGCCAAGGACAGGGAACGAGCGCGTGAACTAGGTGTGCGCGTCGTCTGGGGCAAAGGCCTGCTGTCCCTGGCGGACAAACTCATCACCTGGAGCAAGGAAGTATGAACACCCCCGTCGTCATGGTCTGCACCGTGGGCGGCGCACCTGCCCCCCTGCGCACAAGCATTGTCTTTCACAAGCCCACGCATGTGATCTATGTGGCCTCCCCGCAATCGCTCCTGACCATTCACAAGGACATCGAATCCGGTCTGGAATGGGTGATCGGCGTCACCCAGAGTATCACGCTCACGAACTTTCAGGACATCGTCCAATGCGTGCGGGACATGCGCAAGGGTATAGCCAATGCGCTGCAGGCCATGTCCCTGCCGGAGGACACGCCGCTCATTGCCGACATTACGGGCGGCACCAAGGTCATGTCTGCGGCCCTAGCCCTGGTCATGATGGAGTTCCCCAGCCGCTTTTCCTATGTAGGCGGCACGACCCGCACCAAGGACGGTCTGGGCATCGTGGAGTCCGGCACGGAAATCGTGATTCAGGATGCCAATCCCTGGGACGTGCTGGCCCTGCGCGAGGTTCAGACCCTGGCCTATTCCTTCAACCGCGCCCAATTCGCCGATGCCCTAGCTGCGGCCCGAAGGTTGGCCGAGCATATGGACGACGAGCGCTGGCAAAAATTCTACGCCGCCATTGCCGACATGGTGCAGGGCTATATGCTTTGGGACAGTTTTGACCACAAGGGCGCGTTGGCAAAACTGAAGCAGGCTGATGGTCGCTTGAATCCCTATACCCTGGGTTCCCAACTCCTGTGCGAACTGCTCGCCAACCTACGTCAAGATGCACAAATCCTGGAAAGACTGCAAAAAGATGTGCAGGCCCTGAACAGCAAAAATGCCACCCTGACTGAGGACACGGGCAGGGCCTATCTGCTGGATCTCTTGGGCAATGCCCGACGTCGGGCCGCTGCGGGTCACTACGACGACGCCGTGGCGCGGCTCTACAGCGCGCTGGAAAAATGCGCCAAAACCACCCTGCGCCTGCGTCACGGCCTGGACAACAGCGCCATGACGCTGGAACAAGTGCCGGAAAGCCTGCGCGAAACCTTGCGCCCCCTGGCAGATGCACAAGGTCTGCTGCGTATTGGCTTGCAAAAAACCTTTTTACTGCTTGCCAGCCTTGGCGATCCCCTGGGGGCCGACTATCTGACCCACAGCAAGGAACTGGAACAGGCATTGGAGGCGCGCAACCAATCCCTGCTGGCCCACGGCTATCTGCCCATTGACAAGGCCAAGTACGAAAAACTGTTCAAGATGACGCTGGAATTTCTGCATGCCAAGGAGGACGACCTGCCCGCCTTCCCCACGCTGGAATGGAAGGCCCTCCTGCCATGAACGCCCGTATCCCGCAAGACTTACACGCCCTACTTCACGCCGATGCCCCGGGCAGTTTGCTTGCCGAGGCCGTAGGCCGACAGGCGTCCTGGCTCCCCTGCTTTCTGGCGGACGCGGACAACATTCCTGCGGGACCGCCAGCCTTCCACAGCGGATCCGTGCTGACCCATTTGATGTGCTGCATGAACGCCGTGGCCGGCAACCCTCTGGCCGTCTGGATGGCCATGTCCCACGACGCGGGCAAGCTGACTACGCCGTCTGCGCTCTGGCCACGTCACTATGGCCATGAACAGCGCGGAGCGATCCTGGCCGACATCTGGGCGCGGCAGCTAGGCTTGTCCCACAGACATGCCCGGGCAGGCAGCTTAGCGGCGCTCCTGCATATGAAGGCAGGTCGGTACGCACTTCTCCGCCCGGGTACGCGCTACACGCTGCTGCGCAGCGTCGCCCAAAGCGGGTTTTTCCGAGAATTCTGGCTGGTGGTGGACGCGGATACCAAATCCAACATCAGCACCAAGGCCACGGAGGACTGGCGCAAGGTTCAGGCCCTGCCTGTCAAGGGTTTGCACCCGGAACTCGCACTCCAGCGGCGCATAGAATTCCTGGCCAGGAACGGCACACAATGTTACAATCTCCAGTCGGCCCCATCCACCGACTGACGCCGCAACCGTGCGGAGAGGAGACGTGCGACCATCCCGAAAGGAAGGGGTTACGGGAAAAAAGCCATCGGTCACGCCGTCCGGCAAGAGCATTTTTCCCCCTACGTCATTCATTCAGCGTCTTCGTGTTTTTCGGCCTGATTGTCAGCATCCTTCAAGGCCGGAACATAGGGGATCCAGCCTTTTTTTGCGCAGAAAATTTGCAAATCCAAAGGAAGAACCCTGGCATCCACGACCATGCCATTGTACTCGACAAACCAGACAAAAGGACGCTCTTCGACTATCGAAGGCAGCATCCACTCCGATGTCCAACGACCTATTTTTAGCAGCTTGCGCACCTCAGCGGCCTTGTTGCCCGCCGTACTCTTAGCCACGCCAAAGGGCGCCGACAATTCTTCTGCCGTCAAGTGAATAGGCTGACTCGGATCAAAAATGAAATTGGCCTGCCCTATGGCGTACACGATGCCGGCCGCCCAGGTGTGCAGACGACCGCCGACAAGCGGCGAGGGCCGTTTTCGGCACAATTTTTCCACGGCATGGAGACACAACTCCAGGTACTCAGCATTCAAGTACTCGTCGCAGTACGGCTTGAGAATTTCCGCCATTGCATCATACGTTGCCTGCATTATCTTGGGCACGCCCATGTTCTTGTCCTTTTTGGCGGTTCACTGTGCGCATATTTTGTTTTTATGTGAAAGAGTCAAGCCGGTCAAGAGCATGCGAACTCGACGTTATGCCCCTCCTGGGAGGAATCTTTGCAATATTCGACAAAAGCAGCAAAAGGAGCTAGGCTCTCCCTGAGGTCTCATGAATAAAGGAAGTACCATGCCCTCCAAAAGCAATGACAATATCCGTCCCCTGAAACTTGCTGACGGCACAACCGTCAACGCCCTCTATCCCCGCATTGTCTCTGCCAGCCGCAGCACAGACATTCCTGCCTTTTACCTCGACTGGTTTTTCAAGCGGCTGGATGCCGGATATTCCGTCTGGACAAATCCTTTTAACGGCAAGCAGATGTATGTGGCCTATGCGGATACGCGCTTCATTGTCTTCTGGTCCAAAAATCCCGCCCCCCTGCTGCCACGCTTGAATCATCTCGCAAGGAAGGGGCTAGGCTGCTATGTGCAATACACACTCAACGATTATGTCCGTGAAGGCTACGAACCCAACGTGCCTCCACTCGAAGAACGACTGGAGACATTTCGCCAGCTTTCCCGCGCACTGGGCAGCCAGGCCGTTATCTGGCGTTTCGACCCCCTTCTGCTCACAGACAGGCTTCGCGCTGACGACCTCCTGCGCAAGATCGCATGTATCGGCAATGCTCTGCACGGGTATGCAGAGAAACTTGTCTTCAGTTTTGCGGACATCAATTGCTACAGAAAAGTACGGGCCAATCTGCTGCGCAAGGGCATACGCTGGGAGGATTGGACATCAGAAAGCATGCGCGCTTTCGCCGCCAAACTCCAAGACCTCAACACAAGACGCGGTTGGGGCTATGTTCTGGCCACATGCGCGGAAGAGATTGATCTTGACGATTTGGGCATTGCGCACAACCGCTGCATTGATGACCGGCTCATGCTCAGGCTTGCCCCGGACGACGCCGAGCTGCGCCAGGCATTGGGCTATGAGCTGCGACAGACGCCCGGGCAACTGCCCTTGTCTGACCAAATTGCAGCCCACCATCGTACGCAGGATGCCGTGGATCTGGGCCACGGTCGCCTTGCGTTTAAAACTGGCGGCAAACACAGCCCTGACAGCGGCCAGCGCAAGGCTTGCGGCTGCGTTACGAGCAAGGACATTGGCCAGTACAATACGTGCAAGCATGGTTGCGTCTACTGCTATGCCAACTCGTCTGAGGAAACAGCGATGGCCAATCATGCCGCGCACACCCGCCACAGCGACGCACCGACCGTCACGCCGGTCAACTCCTGAGCGTCGACATGTCCCCTTCTGTCATCCATCGTCTTGTTGACCAGGCCAGGGCCAACCTGCCTGAAGACTTACGCCGCAAGCCCTGGTCATGCCCTGGCCTGAACCACGGCACGAGCATCCTGGGCGATGCCCAAAGCCTGGACTGCTATTTGGCGGCCTACGGCCACATGCACTGGCACAAGTTGGAATATACGTTCACGGAATTCTTCAAACGCTGCAAAAACCGTCCGGACATCCAGCAAGGCTATGAACTCCTCGACTGGGGCTGCGGCCAGGGGCTGGCATCCTTGGCCTTTCTGGACTTCCTCTCCCGTAGGCAGGCAAGTCCGCGCCCGACGCGCCTGACCCTTGTGGAGCCGTCCGCTGCCGCCTTGCAACGTGCATGCAGTTTTCTGCGGGCGCACGTCGCTGATCTGCCACCTCTGCGCCTGTGCAAGCGCTGGCTGCCCACAAGGTCAGCCGAACCGCAAGAAATTTCGGCCAAGGATGTGAGTGCCATCTGCCCCACGCTTGTCCACCTGTTTTCCAACGTGCTGGACATGAATGCCCTGGATTTAAAACGCCTCGCCACCTTCCTTGCCTCGTTGCCCGCCTGCCACTATATTCTGGCCGTCGGCCCCTGCCACAGCACGGATCGCATTGAAGTCTTCAGCAGCTACTTCCACCTGCAGTCTCAAGATATCCTCGTTGAATGCCGTGAAAACGTCTTTGATCACCTGGACAACGCGTACGCCTATGGCTGCCGCATCATGGCATTTCGCATCGACAGTAGGACGCCTGCGCCGACATTGCGTCCCTATGCGTTCTACCCGCCCGCGCAGTATTGCTGCGGCTATCGGCTGGACATGCTGGCATATCGGGACTTTTCCCTGGTGACGGGATTGGAAGCCCCCTGCGCCTTTGACGTGCTGGCACCCTTCGACCTGGCTGCCTGTGCCTGCCAGGATGCCCATCCCCTGCTCGCCGTGCTGCACAACATTGTCTGCCGCGGCCTGCCCGCCAGGGCTAGTCCTTTCCTCGAAACGGTCTGCCGCAAGGCATTCGGACTTACGAAAATGAACGAAGCCCAGGGCGCAATCACCTTCCAACAGATCAAAGCCCTCTCTTCCGAGAAACAACGCGAAATGCTCGCCCGTACGCCTTTGGCCGTGGCCCGTGTGCAGCTCGTGGTTCTCCAGGCCCTGCTGATCGGAGAACTTACACTCCAGCCCACCTGGCACGTCCTCGCCTTAGAACAGGACGTGCCCTGCTGCGCCCTGGCCCTTCGGGAGCTGGCGCGGATGTTCAACACCCTCGCCGCCATGACCCAAGCATACGCAAAACTACGTTTTCCCCACATTGAGCTAGTGGTGATATCGGCGCTTGCATCCAGTCCGCTACACCTGTCTGCCCGCGTCCTGCCTTCTCTGGATGACGACTTGCGCCAAAAAACATACGATCTGATCCTCGACGTGGCTGTGGGGGAATTCTGCGATCCAGAGACTGTCTCCTTTGCCGGACTGGCCTTACGTGGTCGCTGCTGGTTCAACATCCGTTCCACGGCCAGGGTTCAGGCCCATCGCAGCATGCTGACCACGGAACGACTACGCTATCAAGGACTTATGCGCATGGTGGATGGACACAACGTTCTTCCCATGCCTGAACAGACAACCAGACTGCGCTATTTTCTCCGCCTTCTGTTCCGCAAGAAGGACTTCCGCCCAGGACAACGAGAAATCCTACACAGGACGCTGCGCCTTGAAAGCGTCATTGGCTTGCTGCCCACTGGCGGCGGCAAGTCGCTCACCTACCAGCTGGCAGCCCTGCTCCAGCCCGGCGTGACCCTGGTGGTGGATCCCCTGCGCTCCTTGATGCACGATCAGTACATGAGTCTGCGCAAGCTCGGCATTGACTGCTGCTCCTACGTCAATTCCCTGCTTGACCCTGTGGAAAATAAGGCCCGCCTGGATCAGCTGGCACTTTCTCGGCATCTGATCTTTTTCATCACTCCGGAACGCATGAACATACACGACTTTCGCCAGTATCTGCGGGACATGGCCTGCACCGGGGTCTATTTCGCCTATGGCGTCGTGGACGAGGTACACTGCGTATCGGAATGGGGCCACGATTTTCGCTTTTCCTATCTGCATCTGGGCAGAAACCTGTACAACCATGTGCTGCCCAAGGCCCGAAAGGGATCCGAAGCCCATATTACGCTCATCGGCTTAACGGCAACAGCTTCCTTTGATGTCTTGGCAGACGTGGAACGCGAGCTTTCCGGAAACCGATCCTTTCCCTTGCCGCCCGAAGCCATTGTGCGCTACGAGAATACCAACCGCCTGGAACTGCAATATCGTGTGCTGAAGATCAATACCGATGGCTGTTCCAGCAAATGGGACGTGTACCGGCGCAAGGCCCTTCTGGCCCAGCGCCTTGTGCATACGGATCTGGCAGCAGCCCTGCGTCAGCTCCAGCAGCCCTCAAATATAGCCCGCATCAAACAGCGCTACATGGAAAGAGAAAACATCACGGACGCTGGACAGCGCCAAGCCGTGACCCAGGCCAACCTTGCGGTGAATGTAGAGGACAACTGGTATACGGATGCGGGGCAAGCAGCCATCGTTTTTTGCCCTCACGCCAGGGGCCAGCTGGGCGTCCACGACAGCGGGGAGCGCAACCAGAGGCCCGGCATCGCATCCTATCTCCGCCAAGCCCTGCACTGCGATGTGAGTACCTTTTCCGGCGATGCCTCTGACATGTCCGCCGGAGACGCCCGCGCCGACATCCAAGCCCGGGCTGCGCAGCAGCAGGAGGATTTCATTGGTAACAAAACCGGCATCATGGTAGCGACCAAGGCCTTTGGCATGGGCATTGACAAAGCCAATGTCCGATTTACGCTAAACATGAACCATTCCGGATCCTTGGAAGCCTTTGTGCAAGAGGCCGGTCGTGCCGGTCGCGACGGCAAGATGGCCCTGGCCGTTATCCTATACAGCGACTGGCGGGATGCTGATGCCCAGGCCGAAACTGTGTACGGGGTTGATTACGATGTGCATAGGTATTTCCATGAGCGCACCTTTCTCGGCCTACGCCAGGAAAATGTCGTCATGCACTACCTCATGGCCTACCAGACGGTATATCGGGAAGCAGGAGGCGACAAGTCCGTGCCTGGCCCAGCGGTCATGGGCTTCATGCGGCTGTTCCACGGCCTGCACAGCGGAGAGGAAAGCGTGTTTTTCCTCCCCTATGCCGCTCCATCCAAGGATTTCACCAACCTGAACGCCTACTTGCGCCAACAGTGCCCAAGACAGCGTGACGACCATGCCACCATCAGCGCAGACCAGTATAAGTCCGCCATTGCCCGTGCCATGTACCGCATGTGCTGCATCGGACTCATAGACGACTTCACAGAAGATCATCACGCAAAGATGTTCAGGATTGTTCTTATCAAGAAGGAGGATGGCGCGTATTATCGGGAGCTGGAGCAAGTCCTGACCAAGTACTATTGCCAGGAACGTGCCGCCGCAGAGGCAGCAAGGGCCAGGACGCACCGAGGGACGACGGAAATCCAGAAATGCCTGGGTTTTTTGAGCGATTTTGTGTACGCCAAGATAGCCATGAAGCGTTTACGCGCCATCCAGGATATGGAGACATTCTGCCACTTGGCCACGAGTGGATCGGATTGGCTTGAGACCAACGAAGCGCTCAAAGATTTCCTGTACTATTATTTTACCTCAAAATTTGCCAGACAAGCCTGCATCGCGCCCAACGGCGAAGACTTTTCGCTCACCACAGACACAGCGCAGGGGAAAAACTGCTCATTTGCCATTGTGCGCAAGTATGT
>JAFTCE010000004.1 GCA_017454855.1 Desulfovibrio sp. | reverse complement strand
TGAGTGAGTGAGTAAGTGAGTGAGTGCAAAATCTGTTCCATTTCTCGACGCATGTTGACAAGCCCCTTTGCCGAAACATGGTTTTTGCGCAACACAGACTTTTCAATTAAATTTTATGCAGGCAGGGCAAAACCTGTCAAGTCTTTTTACAACAAAATAACAAAATTCCCATTTCGGCCCATGTCGGACAGCCCATAACGAGAAAAAAACCTATCCAGCCACGATTCGGCGTCCACACGTATTGCGCAAAGCCCCCGGTTTCCCGGGGGCCTCTTTTTGTGTGTGCTTCTGTTTGCTCTTGTTCGCGCTTGTGTGTGCCTCTATGTGCGCTTCTGGTTCACTTCACTGAACGCCACATGAACGCAACGCCTATTCCGTGAGCGTCAACCTGGCCTTGTTTTTCGCAATGCTCTCGGAAGGCTTACCGCTGCGATCATTGTAGTGCGTATGCAGCAGATGGTGCGCCTTTTCCGAATTGGGCGCGTCCAGGAAGTCGCTGTAGAGCTGCTTGATCTGCGGATTGTTATGCGACTGGCGGCGCGGCATGTTGTGATCCAGGCTGAACAGCCCGTGCCGACGGCGTTTGCCACCCAGGTGATAGGCGCCCTTGACTCGTGGAATGCCGCCGCCGTTGACGCAGCCACCCGGGCAGGCCATGACCTCGATAAAGGTATACGGCGACTCGCCCTTGAGAGCCTGTTCTGCCAGCAAACGGGCGTTGCGCAGGGTATGGGCAATGGCGACCTTGATTTTGCCGTGCTTGGGTCCCAGATCCACTTCGGCCTCGCGTAATCCGTCCAGGCCGCGCAGCTCATGGACATCAATGCCGTCAATCTCCTTGCCGTTCAACACGGCATAGACCGTGCGCACGGCGGCCTCCATGACGCCGCCCGTGGTACCGAAGATCACGGCTGCCCCCGTGGAATCGCTCATATAGGGATTGTCAAAGGGCGCTGGGGCGAGATCCTGCAAATGCACACCCGTGCGCCGCAAGAGTCGGGCAAATTCCCGCACGGTGAGTACGACGTCCGTATCGCGCACACCGTTCGTGGACAGTTGCGGTCTGGCCGCCTCGTCTTTCTTGGCGATACAGGGCATGATGGAAATGGTACGGATTTTTTTGGCGTCAATGCCCATCTTTGTCGGCAAATACGTCTTGGCCAGCGGCCCTTGCACGCCCTGGGGCGAACGCGTCGTGGAGAGGTAGGGCAAGATGGCAGGAATGTGCTTCTCGGCGTAATTGATCCAGCCGGGACAGCAGGACGTGAACATGGGCAGCACGCCCTTGTTCTGGATACGCCCCAGCAATTCCGTGCCTTCCTCCATGATGACCACATCGGCGCCGAAATCCGTGTCCGTGACAATGTCCGCGCCAATGGCCTTGAGCGCGGCCACAATCTTTCCCTCCACATTGGAGCCGGGGGCAAAGCCAAACTCCTCGCCCAAGAGTACACGCACCGAAGGCGCAAAGCTGAACACCGTGACAATGTCGGGATCCGTGAGCCAATCCAGAACTTGATCGTTCTGATCGCGTTCGGCCAGGGCGCCTGTGGGGCAGACAAGTATGCACTGTCCACACTGGATACAGGTCGAAGTATTGTGATCCGGAGCCATGCCCACGCCGATGCATGCCTGCTGGCCCTTATTGTCCACGGTCAGGGCATGCACGCCCTGCACCTGGCGACAGACTTCCACGCAGCGCAGACAGCGGATGCACTTGGTCATGTCGCGAATCATACCGTTAGCGCTGGTGTCGATGGGTCTGGCCATGGCCGCAGGCACGAGCTTGTCCGCAAAGCGGTTGCGGGCCAGGCCCACGGCCTCGCCCAGATCCTGCAATTCACAGTTGCCGTGACGCGCACAGGCTACACAGTTTTGGTCGTGGTCGGCAAAAATGAGTTCCACCTGCATGCGCTGACGGTCGCGGACATCCCTGGACAGCGTGTCCACCTGCATGCCGTCTAGCATGGGGGTGTCACAGGATGTTGACATGCGCCAACCCTGCCCGTCGTTCACCCGAACCAGACAGACGCGACAGGTACCCGGCTCGTGCTGCAGCGGCTCGAAGCGACAGAGCGAGGGGATAAAGATATTATAGCGCCGGGCCACCTGCAAGATGCTCTCGCCTTCTGTAAAGGTGTATTCCCGACCGTTGATGATACAACTGCTCATGACTCCTCCTTGGCAACGGCGGCACCGGGAATGGATTGGGCGGTGACCACGGAAAGCACGCGGTAACAGCGCATACAGCGCGCTGCCTCTGCCCAGGCCTCTTCCATGCTCATGGTCTGCTCCACTTCGCGGAAGTTGTGGTCACGCTCGACGGCGGGCAGTTCGTGCAAAGATACACGTTCCCTGCGCTTCTTAAGAGGAACGGGCTTCCCGTCGTCCAGGAGCTTGCCCTGGGCTATCCATTCGCTCATACGCCAACGGGAGTCAAAGGGCACTTCCTCATGGGACAGGAAGCGGTCAATGGATCGGGCAGCAAAGTACGCGTGTCCCATGCCCATGATCATCGTCGTCGGCCCCTTGGCCCGTGGTCCAGAAGTGCAATCCCCGCCGGCAAAAACGCCGCGACGGCTGGTCTCGTGCGCGGCATTGATAACGATGCAGCCCTTTTTGTCGCGCTCAATGCCATCTTGGTCAGACAACATATTCGGATCTGTCTTTTGGCCAATGGCCGCGATGACATGACTGCAGGGGATGACATGCTCGGTACCCTCCTTGGGCCGCACACCGCGCCGCCCGCTGGCGTCGGGTTCGGTGCGCTCCATGTCAACCACACGCAGGCCCGTAATCTGTCCTTTTTCCACCACGAGGTTCTTCTGTCCACAGAGGAAATGGAATTGCACCCCCTCTTCACGGGCAGCCACAATCTCTTCCTTGTCGCAGGGGGCATCGGCTTCGGTGCGCCGGTAGGCAAGATGCACCGTACCCGTACACACGCGCGCTGCCGCACGGCAGCAGTCCATGGCCACGTTGCCGCCGCCCACCACTACGGCATCACCTTCCAGAACGGGCGGCGTGCCCGCCTCCACGCCATCGTAGACGCGTTCCAAAAAGCCAATGCCGTTTTCGTAGCCGTCAAGGCTGGTATCCTCGCCGTCCATGCCCAGATAGGCCCCCTGTGGACAGCCACAGCCAATAAAGACAGCGGCATAGCCCTTGTTGAACAGGTCGTCCACCGTGAAGTCACGGCCCATCTTCTGATTGTAGAAAAATTTCCCGCCCATGGAGGCCACGATGTCCGTTTCTTCCCTGAGGGTATCCTTGGGCAGACGGTAGATGGGTATGCCGTAACGGATCATGCCGCCAGCCTCGGCCTTGGCTTCATAGATATCCACAGGATAGCCGCGTTCCAACAAGTGGTATGCGCAGGATATGCCCACTGGACCCGCGCCCACCACGGCCACGCGATCCTCCTTGGTGGTAGAACCCTGGGTCGGCTTAAGCATGCCGCTGGCCAGAGCGCTGTCGGCGGCATAACGTTTGAGGTTGCGTATGGAGATGGGTTGGTCTACCCGACCGCGGCGGCAGGCGCTCTCACAGGAGCGCACACACACGCGACCACAACTGCCCACCAGAGGATAATGACGCAGCACCGTATTGGCTGCCAAATCGTCGTGGCCGTCACGGATGTAGTCGATATAGCGCGGAATGTTGACCAGGCCAGGACAGGCTTCAATGCACGGCGCAGTGATGGCCGTGAAGAAGCCACCTTCCCTGGCGCCCCCTGGCAAGAGGGCTTCGGGAAAGTGCCGCAGGGCGGCAATGAGCGGCAAAGGACCCGTCTTGCCCACGCCGCACAGAGATGTGGCAGCCATTTGCTCTGCCAGGTTCAGAAGGCTCTTCCAGTCCACGTCAGGTCGCGCAAGGCCCTGATCTAGCATGTCGCGTATGAGCGGCGCCCCCGCTCGACACGGAGTACATTTACCACAGGAAACGGAAGCCACCTTACGAAAGTGCAGGAAGAGCGCTCTCAGCAAGGAGGCATTGGCATTGAAGACCAGAAATCCCCGGTCGCTGAGAAAAATGTCGGCAGGGTTACCGGGATTGAAATGATCAAAAAGCTCCAGATCCACGTTAGGCGGCGCAGCGGCAGCGGCTCCCTTGCGGTTGTCGTAAGGTTTGCCATCCCACACGCCATAGGCAAGCTTCATCATGGCGACTCCTTCGCACGTCATACGAACAAAATTCTAAAAAAATATGGTATGCCCTTGCGCAAAAGATTGCAATGTGTAAAGCACACATCGCGTGGGCATTTTGCCTACTGTACCCAAGGCCGTCTTTTTGCAACAATGCGCTCGAACGCATGGCGTTCAGGAGGAACCATGAGCCAGACCCCCAAGGGATTGCGCCTGCACATCGCCTTTTTCGGGCGAAGAAACGTGGGCAAATCTTCCCTCATCAACGCCCTGGCCGGACAAGAGGTTTCCATTGTTTCGCCCACGCCGGGAACAACGACAGACCCCGTGGAAAAGACCCTGGAACTCCATCCCCTCGGCCCCGTTGTTCTCCTGGATACGGCTGGACTGGATGACGAAGGCGAGCTGGGGCGCTTGCGCAGCGAGCGCAGCCTGCAGATTCTGGAACGCGTGGATGTGGCCCTGCTCGTGACGGAACAAACGTCGTGGAGTTCCTGTGAGACGCGCCTTGTGGAGCTGCTTCGGC
Source organism: Desulfovibrio sp. (assembly GCA_017454855.1). Taxonomy (GTDB): domain Bacteria; phylum Desulfobacterota; class Desulfovibrionia; order Desulfovibrionales; family Desulfovibrionaceae; genus Desulfovibrio. The sequence goes on along the minus strand of JAFTCE010000004.1, from coordinate 24,558 downwards.
AGCATGGCACGCCCTTCGCCGTCGTGCGCAACAAGATGGAGAGGGAAGCGCTGGAAGGCACGTCCGTCCAGGCAAACCCTGCCATGACCTTTGCCTCCCGCCAGACGCCCCATGGACTCCATGCCTCGGTTCCGGTGCTGGACGTCTCGGCCCGCAACGGCCTCGGCTTAGACAGCATACTGACCGCGCTGACGCGCCTGGCCCCGGACAGCGCCCTGCAACAACCGCCCTTGCTCTCCGACCTTGTACCGGAAAACGGACTCATCGTCCTGGTCGTGCCCTTGGATTCTGGCGCACCCAAAGGACGCATCATCCTACCGCAGGTGCAGGCCATCCGTGACTGCCTGGACGGTCGCAAGCTCTGCATGGTGGTGACGGAAGGGGAATTGCCTCGCGCCCTGCACACCCTCTCGCGCGATCCCGATCTCGTCGTCTGCGATTCTCAGGTAGTACACGCCGTCAATGCCCAAACCCGGGCAGACATAGCCCTGACAACCTTCTCCATACTCATGGCGCGCTGCAAAGGCGATCTGCCTGCCCTGGCGCGTGGCTGCGCGGCCCTTACAAACCTCAAACCGGGAGACATGGTGCGCATTCAGGAGGCATGTTCCCACCATCCGCAGGAAGACGACATCGCCCGCGTCAAGCTCCCGCGCCTGCTGACACGTCTGGCCGGTGGAGAACTGTGCATCAGCTACGACGCTGGCAAGGAATTCCCGCGCTACACTTCCGGCTGCAAGGCCGTTATCCATTGTGGCGGCTGCGTGATCACCCGCAGCCAGATGCTGGCCAGATTGCGCGCCGCTCATAGCACAGGCTGCCCCATGACCAATTACGGCATGGCCATTTCCCTGGCCCAGGGCGTGTTGACGCGGGTTCTCTCGCCCTTCCCCGAAGCCCTGCGCGCCTTTCTCGATGCGCAGGAGGCCTGAGGTCTGCCGTGTTACGTCATCTCGCGGGCAGACTGCTTGACCTCTTGCGCAGCCCTGAGTTTCTGCGCTTCCTGCTCTTCGGCGGTATCGCTACTCTCGTCAGCTTTTTCGGGGGCTTCCTGCTCTACGCTTTTTGCTCCGTCCCCTACGCTCTGGCCATCTTCATCGGCTCAGCAGCCGCCATTGTCGTAAACTTCGGCCTCAACTACGTCTTCAATTTCCACTACCACGGTCGCCCCATGATCGCCCAGTTTGTGACCTTTGCCTCCGTGGCCATTGTGGGTACCATTCTGACAACAGCGCTGGCCAAGGGTTTGCTGCACGCCGGACTCTGGCTCTTTCCAGCCTGCAATCTGCTGGATGTGGAGGTCGTGTGCCATGTCTTCGCCATCGGCGTGGTCACCTTCTATTCCTTTTTCGCCCACAAGTACGCCAGTTTCAATGCCGGCATTCTCGCCCTGCTGCAAAGGCTTGTGCGGCATTGCCGACTGCGCGGATGAAACATTCTCCATGGCATCTCATGGCTGTCTTTGCTGGTTTAGGAAATGTCTTCAGCGCTCAGTTCCGCTTGCTTCACGACAGGAATCCTGTTTCAGGCAAAACTTGACGGACGGCGCAGAGCAGGGCATTGTGCGTCCATGCGGCGAATTGCATTGTTTGATTGTTTTTTTGTCTTGCTGGCAGGCATCTTTTGTCTGGCTGCCCTGCATGGTACGCTGTCTATGAATCCGCAGGCCGTGAACATTGACAGCGATCTGCAGTGGTATGCCCAGATACTGGAAGCCCGCCTGCATCCAGAGGCATTTGCAGCCGATCCGATCGTGCCCCTTTTTCCGCACGAACCCGGCGTGCCCAATCTGCTCACCGTGTTGGCGGAATGGCTTGCCCCCACTGACCACGCTCCCACCAATCTGCTCTATGTGGGCAGCCTGGGTATTTTTCTGCATTTTTGCCTGTATTATCTCCTAGGGCGCTGGCTGCTGGGCAGTCCTTCGCTTGCGGCTCTGCTTTCCCTGGGCATGAGCATCACAATCTATTGGGCATACGGCACTTTTTGGGGCAACCTGCATTCGGATCCCGTGCCCCGAATTTTTTTTGCGGATATCTGGCCCTTGTTGCTTATGGGCGCCTGTTGTGCCGTACGCGCTGTTCGCCTGCGACCGCTTGTCCTCTTGCTCACCGGATGCGCCATTGCCATCCATACGGTGAGTACGCTCATGTTTGGCCCCATGTTGCTTATGGCCTTTCTCTGTCTTCCGCAGGAGCAGTCGCTGCGTCAGCATGTCCGGCAATGGCTCTGCTGTGTGTGCTGCTATGTTGTGCCCGTAGGAATCTATCTCTGGCTGCTCTTAGGTGACATGCTCAATACGCCAGTCGATGGGCCACTCTTTGCCGAGGTGCGCGCCTACCGTTTTGGGGAGGACTTTCAAAGCCTGTGGCCTTCGCTCAAAAATGTTCTTATGCAATATTCCGTGCTGCAGCCCATTTTGCCCGTAGGCGTGTTCTGCTGGTGCATTGCCTGGAAGAACCGCCTTCGTCTCTCCGTTCGCATGCAAGGATTGCTTGCCCTTGCGCCAGGCATGGTGCTGGGCATGGCTGGCATGTGCCTGATCTGCGCTTTGGAGATCTGGCTGACATCTCGCCTAGGGCGCAACAATATGAGCCAGGAAATTTTGCGTGGGACGCGTTTCCTTATCCCTCTTGCCTTACTGATGATGGCGGCTGCCTTGGATCTCCTATGGCCCAAGTTGCCGAAGCTGGCGCGGGTCGGTGCCATCGTGGGCATGATTTTTTGCATTTGTTTCGTGGGCCATGACAAGCAGGTGCTGGCTGCGAGGCATTGTCTGGCGGAACTCTTGAGCATGGACGTTCTGGAGAGCGCGCAGGGCAGGGAGCAGAGCCACGCCGGGGCCTTGCAAAGAGAAGCCTTGACGGCCCTGAGGCGTCATATCCGCAGTGGAGAACTGGTCTTCAGCAATAATGACCTCATGGCTGTTCGTTATGTGGCCCATTGCCCTATGGTTCCTGTGCATAAGGATGGCAATATCATCTATTATGCCAAGCAGGAGGACATTGCCAGGCGCTGGATCGCCCAGCAGCGTACTCAGGCGGCACATCCCCTGGGCTGGATTACGGCCTGGAAGGAAAGCGGGGCAGCGCTTCTGCTGACGCACAATGTGGAATGTCGGGAAGCGCTGCTGCACGAGGGTGATCTTCTTTTCGAAAATGCCCACTGGCTGCTGTTGCGCCGCCGTTAGAGCGCACCTCTTCAGGGAAATTTGCCGAAAAATTCCGAAATTGGCCTGCTGCCGTCACATTGTCATTGACGAAGGGCAAAACCGGTGGCATTTTTCTGTTTAAGCTCAAAGCCGACTGTCGTTGGCGATGCTTTGGCCCCGGTGTTCGTCCACCTCCATACCCAACCGGAGGGTGACAACCCTCCTAGCCGTTGTCTTGGAGAAAGTCATAAAAAAACGCATGAGTCTGCCTGCGCAGATGGCCATTGGCATGGCACTTGGTATTGTCATCGGCGTGCTGGCCCCTGCCGTGGGGCTGGATGCCTCCTGGTTCAAGCCCCTTGGCCAGATTTTCATCACCCTCATCCGCATGGTGGTGGTGCCCTTGGTCTTTTTCACGCTCATCGCCGGCGCGGCCAGCGTCTCCGATGTGCGCACCTTGGGGCGTGTGGCCACGAAAACCCTTGTCTACTACATTTTCACCACGGCCCTTGCCGTGTTCATTGGCCTCTTGCTGGCAAATCTCGTTCAGCCCGGTGTGGGCCTTTCCCTCTCTACGGAAAACCTCACCGCCAAGCAGGCCACTGTGCCGCCCCTGGTCAAGGTACTCACGGACATCATCCCCCTCAATCCTGTTGATGCCCTGGCCCAGGGTAGAATGCTGCAAATCATCTTCTTCGCCCTGCTCTTCGGCTTTGGCCTGAGCATGGTCGGCGAGCGTGGGGCAACATTGCTCAAGACCGTGGATGGGGCTGCGGAAACCATGATCAAGGTGACGAACATGGTCATGCTCTACGCCCCCATTGGCGTCTGTGCCCTCATGGCCGTCACCGTGGCCACGCACGGCCTGGCCGTACTGCTGCCCCTCATTAAGGTTGTGGCGGTGATGTATTTGGCAGCCCTGTGTCAGATCCTGCTGGTCTACCTGCCCTGTGTGAAGTTCACCGGACTGACGCCGAGCGCGTTTTTCAAGGGGATGGCCGAGCCGCTGATCATTGCCTTCACGACATGTTCCAGTGCGGCGGCCCTGGCGACCAACATGCAGAGCGCACAGAAGCTGGGCGCTACCAAAACCGTGTCCAGCTTCTCCATCCCCCTGGGCAACACCATCAACATGGACGGCTCGGCCATTTACATGGGCGTGGCGGCCATCTTTGCGGCGGAAATCTATGGCATCCCCATGCCCATTGACAAGCAGCTTTCCGTGATCCTTCTGGCCGTGCTGGCCTCCATCGGCTGTATGGGCGTGCCGGGAGCGGCCCTGATCATGATCACGATGGTCTTTACCCAGGTTGGCATACCCCTGGAAGCCGTGGCCCTGGTGGCCGGCGTGGATCGCGTCATGGACATGGCCCGCACCACCATCAACGTGCTGGGTGACGCCACCGGTGCCCTGCTCGTGACGCGGCTGGAGGAGGGCAAGCTCAAGCCGGATGAGGCAAACAAAGCATAGCGCAGCCATAGGGCGCTGGCAGTACTGTCAGGTGGCTGCGCAAGCAGCCACCGGCAGGCACAACTTTCCCTTCGCAGCTAACCTTCTTCACATGGATGACCGCATGCTCGCCACAGCAATAACGGCTGGGCAGATAAAAGACATTGAGAATCCGACGTTCGATATGCGTCTGCGTGCCGTCGCGCAGAAGGGAAGTGCGTTGCGCTAGATCGTCGAGAGGCAGGACGCGGAAATTTGCACGGTCGCAGTCCGCCAATGGAAGGAAGCGATCCAGTTCGTCAAGGACAGAACCCATGTTGTGGCTCCCGTCGAAAGTAAGGAAAGACTGTCTAGGGAACCAGGGGGCTGGACGAAAGCAGGCAGATGCTCTAGCCTTGGGCCATGAACGTTCTCTTTCTTTTTGCGCATCAGGACGATGAATATGGTATTTTTGCCCGGCTGCACGAGCATTGCCGCCGTGGAGACAACGTCTGTTGCGCCTATCTGACCGATGGTGGCCCCCTGGCCCGCGTGCGCAAACAGGAATCCCTGGCAGTTCTGGCTACCCTGGGGCTTTCGCCAGGCCAAGTCTACTTTCCGGGCATGGAGCATGGCTGGCAGGACGGCAAATTGCACACAAATTTTGCAGACTGCTGCCGCTGGCTGGCGCACCTGCTCCTCGACTTCGCCCCGCAGGAGGCGTATATTCCCGCCTGGGAGGGCGGTCACCCCGACCATGACATTGTACATGCGGTCGCCTGTGCCTGCGCATCGCATCTGGGCACCCCCCTGCGCATCTGGCAGTTTCCTTTGTACAATGGCTATGCCTGTGCAGGCCCTCTGTTCCGCGCCATGCTGCCTCTGCCTGGCAACGGCGCTGTGCTGCGCCAGTCCATTCCTGTGACGCTGCGTGTACGTTACGCACGCCTCTGCCTGCGCTACCCGTCGCAAAGGAAAACCTGGCTGGGCCTTTTCCTTCCCGTGGCACTGCGTTATGTGTTCGGTGGGGCACAGCAATTGCAAATAGCTGTCCCTGACAGGTTAAAGAGACCGCATGCCGGGAAGCTGTATTACGAACGCCGCGGCTTCTGCACCTGGGAAACCATTAACGCCGCCATCAGAGACGATCCTTTTCGAGGTGAACCATGACAGAACACGGCATTGCCGTTGTCATTCCCTGCTACAAATGCCGCAGCCAGATACTTGACGTGCTGGCCCGCGTGGGCAAGGAAGTACGCCGCATCTATGTAATTGACGACTGCTGCCCCGAAGGCACGGGGAAGCTGGTGCAGGATAGGGTTAACGACCCACGCGTACGCGTACTGTTCAATGCCCAAAACCTCGGCGTGGGCGGGGCCGTAATGCGCGGCTACCGTGCAGCTCTTGAGGAAAAGGAGAATGCCATCATCGTCAAGATTGATGGCGACGGACAGATGGATCCCGCACTCCTTTCCCGTTTCGCGGCCCCTCTGCGGCGGGGTCTGGCTGACTATACCAAGGGGAACAGATTCTACAATCCCGACCAGATCTATTGCATGCCCAAAATACGCATTTTTGGCAATGTGGTTTTGTCCTTTCTCTCCAAATTTTCCACAGGCTACTGGCAAACCTTCGATTTTACCAACGGCTACACGGCCATAGCCAGGGAAGTTCTCCGCCGCCTGGATATGGACAAGATCGACAAACGCTATTTCTTCGAATCGGACATGCTTTTCCGTCTGAACATCATCCGCGCTGTTGTAACGGACATCCCCATGTCAGCCCGCTATGGCGACGAAAAAAGCAATCTGAACATCGCCCAATGCGTGGGCAGATTCTTTTTCAAGCACTGCGTCAACACCGCCAAACGCATTTTTTACAACTACTTCCTGCGCGATCTTTCCCTGGCCTCGCTGGAACTCCTGCTCGGTCTACTGCTCTCCATCTGGGGCTGTCTCTTTGGTGGCTTCACCTGGATCAATGCCCTGGCGAACAATGCCACCACGCCCGCAGGCACGGCCATCCTCGCCGGAACAATGATCATCGTGGGACTGCAGCTTTTACTGGGCTTTTTTGCCTACGACATGGCCAACGTACCGTCACACCCCCTGCATGTCCTCTATGCTGATGAGGCCCAGACCGACCAGGACACGGATCAACATTCCCAGCCACAGGCATAACCACAAGGAGAAAATCCCATTTCCCCGAGTGCCACCCCACGCCTGCGTCCCCTGCTGGAACGCCTGGCACGGCATCACCGCCTTTCCTGGAAGCAATGGCATACGCTGCTCTCTTCTGCGACACCAGCCGATCACAGCCGTGCAGCGCAGATGGCGGACGAGGTGCGCTGCGCTGTCTTTGGCCAAGGCATCTACTGTCGCGCTCTTGTGGAATTTACCAACCACTGCGACAACAACTGCCGCTACTGCGGTATTCGCAAAGGCAATGTCGACCTTGCCCGTTACCGCCTCTCCGACCAGGAGATCCTGGACGCCTGCGCCACGGCCTATGCCCTGGGCCTGCGCACCTTTGTCCTGCAAGGCGGAGAAGATGCCTGGTATACCGATGCGCGCCTCATACCCCTCATTGCCACACTGCACGAACGCTTTCCGCAGGCCGCCATCACCCTCTCCCTGGGAGAGCGCAGCCCTCAAAGCTACGAAAACCTGTACGCTGCCGGAGCGCGCCGCTATCTGCTCAGACATGAGACGGCCAATCCCGAGCATTACCGCATGCTGCACCCGGAACGCCAAAGTTTTTGGCATCGCATGCACTGCCTCTACGCCCTGCGCGCAACAGGCTATCAGGTAGGCTGCGGCATGATGGTAGGTTCTCCCGGTCAGAGCTGGGAACACCTTGCGGACGACATGGCCTTTCTACAAGAATTTCGTCCCGAGATGCTGGGCATCGGCCCTTTCTTGCCCCACCATGCCACGCCCTTTAGCGCCTGCCCGCCAGGCAGCGCCCAATTGACGCTCTTTCTCCTGAGCCTTGCCCGGATCATGCTCCCCAAAGTGCTGCTACCGGCCACAACGGCGCTGCGCACACTCTTACCCCAAGGTCTGACGCAAGGCGTGGCCGCAGGCTGCAATGTGGTCATGCCCTCCATACCCACTGCGGGCTACGAACTTTACGATGGAAAGGCCGCTGTGCGCGACCTGCCCCAAGTTTTACGCCGTATGGAGGAGGAATTGGCCCTGTCGGGCTGCGCCCTGATTTCGGCACGGGGGGACTATGGCGCAGACAATGCCGCAGGAGAAAACCAAAGGATGCAAAACGCATGCAAACCACGAGGATAGAAATTCGCGGCATCGTGCAGGGCGTTGGCTTCAGGCCCTTTGTGGATCGTGCGGCCCATGCCTGCCACCTGCATGGCAGCGTGGCCAACAAGGGTTCCTATGTGGAAGTTTTCGCCCAAGGCAGCCGGGAAGATGTGGAAACATTTCTCACCCTGCTCCGCACGACAGCGCCGGAACGGGCGCTCGTCATGAAGATCAGCAGTGAAAACCTGGACATGCCGCCCGCCTCCGGCTTCGCCATTGTGAACAGCGCACGAGAAGAAGGCGACATCTTTGTCTCGCCGGACATCGGCATTTGCCCCCGCTGCCAGGAAGAATTGTTCGATCCTGCCAACAGACGCTATCTGCATCCCTTTATCAACTGCACTGCCTGTGGCCCGCGCCTGACAATTCTGGACGGCATGCCCTACGACCGAGAGCGCACCAGCATGGGAACCTTTCCCATGTGCGCCGCCTGCGCCTGGGAATACAGCCATGCCGAAACACGGCGCTATGACGCCCAACCTGTCTGCTGCCATGACTGCGGACCCCGAGCATACCTCCTGGACAGTGGTGAACAGGGGGCCATCACAAGCGCACGCCGTTGCATCATGGACGGCGGCATCGTGGCCGTAAAGGGCATAGGTGGCTTTCACCTCTGCTGTGATGCTGCTAACGAGCGGGCTGTGGCCCGCCTCAGGCAAGTAAAACAGCGTCCGGTCAAACCCTTTGCCGTCATGCTGCGCGACATGGACGCCGTTCTCCGCGAGTGCCACCTGGACGCCAGCCAGAAAGCCGCGCTGCAAGGCTGGCAAAAACCCATTGTCCTCCTGCAGCGGCGACAGGGGGGGCGAGTCTGCGTGCAGATCGCTCCTGGCAATCCCACATTGGGCGTCATGCTGCCCTATACGCCCCTGCATCTCTTGCTCTTCCGCTATCCCGATGCCGTGCGCATGACAGACATGCTTGTCATGACGAGCGCCAATGCCTCCGGCGCGCCCATCTGCCGCACGGAAGAAGACGCCAAACAGGAAATCGCTGCTTTTTGCGACGCCATACTGTCCCACGATCGGCAGATTCGTCTGCGGGCCGACGATTCCGTCATGGATTTCATGGACGGGCAGCCAGCCATGATCCGCCGTTCGCGCGGCTACTCCCCCCTGCCCTGTATGCTCTCCGGCTCATGGCCGGGTTCGGTGTTGGGCATAGGCGGCGATTTGAAAAACACCTTCTGTCTGGGGCGCAATGGGCTCTTCTACCTTTCCCCGCACATAGGCGACCTGGAAGACCTGCGCAGCCAGGAAGCCCTGCGCGCTTCGCTCAAACGCATGGAAGAGCTGCTGGAAATCAGCCCGGAAGTCGTTGCCTGCGACCTGCACCCCCGCTACCACAGCGTCCGCCTGGCAGAGGAACTGCACCTGCCCCTCCTGCCTGTGCAACATCACTACGCCCATGTGGCTGCCTGTATGGCCGAAAACGACTGGCACGATCCCATCATCGGTGTGGCCATGGACGGTACGGGTTACGGCCCAGACGGCAGCATCTGGGGTGGAGAATTGCTTGTGGCCGATTATGCTGGCTTTCGTCGCGTCGGCCATATCCGCCCCTTTGTCCTGGCCGGGGGCGACGCCGCCGCCCGCGAAGGCTGGCGTGTGGCCGCAGCCATGCTCCAATCCCTGCACGGCCCAAACGCAAATACCTACCTCACCAGCCTTGGCATCTGCTCAACTGAGGAAGCCGCCATCATCCAGAGCATGGTCGCCAAAAATATCAACTGCGCTCCTTCCACCAGCACAGGCCGACTGTTCGACGCGGTCAGTGCCATCTTGGGGCTTGTACGAGTCTCCACCTTCGAGGGGGAAGCCTCCATGTCCGTGCAATTCGCCGCCGAGGCATACTGGGGCAATGCCGGACAGGATCCGGCTGAAGCAACTGCCCGAGAGGCCGAACGCTGGCGCGGCCCCCTGCCCCTGGAGCAGGATGGCCTGCTGCTCTTGCCCACGGATGCCCTCGTGTCCGACCTGGCTGAAGCCCGTTGCAACGGAGAAAGCGCCCCTGCGCTGGCCGCACACTTCCACGTCGCCTTGGCCAGCCTGATCAGCACCGCCTGCCTTGTCCTCCGCGACAAGAACGGGCTGACTGCCTGCGCCCTGACCGGTGGAGTCTTCCAGAACCGCCTGCTGTTCACGGCCTGCGCCAAGCTGCTGGCACGGCGGGGTTTTCGGGTTCTGCGACACTGCCTTGTGCCGACCAACGACGGCGGTCTCGCCCTAGGACAGGCCGTCATTGCCGCCTGGCAGCTCGGCCAGGGGACACTGTGACCAACGCACAAAGCGCTTGCCACCGGCCTCTGCCCTGCTGTATACTGGGACGTTTCGTAATTTGAAAAATGGAGGCATGCATGGATTTGGTGTACGCATTTTTGAATCAGGTCAGCGATTTTGTCTGGGGACCGGTCATGCTGGTCATGCTCCTGGGCACGGGCTTATACCTGACACTGGGCTTGCATTTTTTCTCCTTCAGAAACTGGATTACGGCCTACCGCTGTCTCTGGGCTGGACGCCAGGATCAGTCGAAGCACGGCGAAGTCTCGCCCTGGAATGCCCTGATGACGGCCCTAGCCGCTGATATTGGTACGGGCAATATCGTTGGCGTGGCCACGGCCATTGCCGTGGGCGGCCCGGGGGCGCTCTTCTGGATGTGGGTCACCGCGCTTGTGGGCATGATGACCAAATTTTCCGAAGTGCTGCTCTCCGTGCATTTTCGGGAGCGCACCCCTGCCGGCAACTGGGTGGGCGGGGCCATGTTCTTCATCAAGAACGGCCTTGGACCCAACTGGAAGTGGCTGGCTACCTGCTTTGCCATCTTTGGCATGGTCGCCTGCTTTGGCATCGGTGCTATGGTGCAGTCCAATGCCATCAGCGTGAACATGGAAAAAACCGTGGGATTGCCCACTGGCGTTACGGCCCTACTGCTGCTCGTCTTTTCAGGGATGGTACTCATCGGCGGCGTCAAGCGCGTGGGCGCCGTGGCCGGACGACTGGTTCCGCTCATGGCCGCCATTTACGTCTTCATGTGCCTGATCATCATCTGCCTGAATTTCACCCGCATTCCCGCCATTCTCTGGTGGGTGATCAGCGATGCCTTCACCCCCACGGCAGCACAGGGCGGCTTTGCCGGGGCCACGGTCATGATGGCCATCCGCATGGGCATGGCCAGAGGCATCTTCTCTAATGAGGCCGGACTTGGCTCAGCGCCCATGGCCCATGCGGCTTCCACGGCGGAATCCCCGCTGGTGCAGGCCAGCATTGGCATGTTGGACGTGTTCATCGACACCATCATCATCTGTTCCATGACGGGCTTTGTCATCCTCATTTCGCTGACGTCCGAAGGTCAGCCCCTGTGGAGTTCCGGCCTCAGCGGCGGTGTTCTGACCGCAGCGGCCTTCAAGTCCACGCTGTCCAGCTTTGGCGAATACGGCGTCACCTTCTGCCTGGCGCTCTTCGCCTTCACCACCTCCCTGGGCTGGTGCGTCTACGGCGAACGCTGCGTCATCTACCTCTTTGGCGACAAGGGACAAAAGCCCTTCCGCATTGTCTTTGTCTGCGCCATTGCCCTAGGTGCCGTACTCAAGCTGGATATCGTCTGGCTGTTCTCCGACATCGCCAATGCACTGATGGCCTTCCCCAACATTCTGGGCATTCTGCTCCTCAGCCCCGTACTCTTTCAAATTGTGCGTGAGGAAGTCAATAAGGATCCGCGCTTCGTGCTGTAATCAAACCGAAGCAGAGTAAACAACTGCCCTGTCTCCGTTGTGTCTGCCGGAGACAGGGCAGTTGTTGCCGCCCACGACCTTCCGCCTTGGGTTAGCTGCCGCGTATCCAGTAGGTCTCAAAACCGTCTTCCAGCCAGCCGTCACGCACATTGGTGAAGCCAGCTTCCTTAAACAGTGTACGATATTCGTCCTGCGTCCTGCGCCAGCCCCAAAACTGCTGGCGTCGCACCCCCAAATAGTGCAGCACACTGCGGATAACTATCTTGATGGCGTTCACAAAACTGCCGATAAAACTGTCTTCTTCCAACAAGGAAGCGGACAGCAGCACCACCTCGCCGCCGGGCAGGAGCTGTGCCCGCAGCTCCCAGAGCAGACGTTGCAATTCGCGCGTGGGAATGCCATAGTCCACAGTGGAAAGGTAAATCATGTCATAGCGCACATCCGAGGGCAAACAGCTTGGCGGCAAGCCGATATAGATACGGTCTGCGGGAATATACTCACGCAGCCACTTCATACCCACGGTACTCGGCTCATTAACGTGCAGCTCCAGCGAGGGCATTTCGTCCAGCAAAATCTTTTCCATGTAACCGACCCCGCTTCCAATGGAAAGCGCACGCGGCACTTCCGTGCGGGCTGCTGACTCCTGGGCGAGCTTGGCGGCAAGTTGTCCCAGCAGCCAACGGGCGTCCTTACGCTTGTTCTCGCGCCAGACGGCAGGCAGATCATCCCACCCCTTGTAGCGGCGAAAGAGTTCCTCGTAAAAAACCGCATAAAACCTGGGTTCCGCAAGATGAAAAAACGAAAGATGCGAAAAGGTCGTAAAGGGTATGCCCTGCCAACTTTCCTGGTAAAAACGCCGCACAGTCATCGCCTCCAAGGATAGTCCACGTATTTGGACAGGAAAATTGTCGTAAAATGTATCTTCTGTAGAGACGGCCACAGGAGATTTGACAGGCGTCTCAGGCGTCTCAGCGTCCTGGCATTGGCCGGGAGGCAAAAGAATTCATATCCGTCGCAAGTTTGTTCTTGAGCGCTGTTGCACGCTCGGTTTCCAGCATGATCATGTCAACCTGGCGGGTGTGGATCAAAAGATAGCCCAACAGGCGCGTCTTCTGCAAAATTTCCAACGCGGGAAAATCTTCAGCAACGGCGAAAAGCGAATCTTCCTTCACATCAGCGCGAAAGCCATGCCTTTCCAACAGGTCAGCCACCATGCGCGCACGCAGACAACGGCGTCTGGCGTCAGCTGCGCCCCCCTTGAACTGAAAACTGACGAAATTTTCGTGATTGCTGTCCCCGGCCAAACATTCTACAGTGCAGAAATGATACCCGTATCTGGCCTGAAGCAGCATATATGTGTCTGAAATGAGAAAGAAATTCTTCGTAGCCATGACATTGGGCGCCGTACTCTCCAAGTCGGGATTCATGGTACTCTGCAACATGACACTCATGAAACCGGCGGCGCTGGTTGCCGGCGGTCCAGCCCAGGGCACGGCCACCATGCCATCCCACAGGGCCAGCATGGGCGCGCTCGAAATTTCCGCAATGTCAACCACTGGCCCGGAAATACGCCGACAAAAACCGCCGCCCATGTCCACAATCCAATACTGCAACTTGCTTCCGGCCTTGAGCTGCTTGCCCAGACTCTGGTTCACGGAATCCGGGGCAAACATGAGCGCTACTGATTTTTCGTGGCAAAAACGCGTAATATCATGCAGCGTCTTGCAATATTCTGGCGTAAACTGCGCTGATTCCGGATCAAGAAGGTGCAAAGGCACCATAAGACGCGCCACTTCCTCAAGGCGCCGATACACGGGACTATCCTTCATGAGATTGGGCGTTTCGGCCTGACTGTCTGCGCTTCTGAAATGACGGCCAGCATAGACCGTGCAACGGCGGGCATCCAGAGTGACGTCGCCGACGCCGTCCAGCGCTGCGCAAGCCCCCTCCATGCTGAACACAGCCGGCAGACGGTATTCGCGCGCCACAGATGCCAAATGCCCTGCCATGCCGCCGGTCTCGCTCACCATGCCAGCAGCACGAGGGAGCAAGGGCGCCCAACGCGGCAAGGCCCGTTCCACAACAAGGATGCCCCCCTGGGGGAAGGAAAGCATGTCTGCTTCCTTGCGGGCCACAAAGGCTTGCCCCGTCCCTAGGCCAGGACTGACGGCCACGCCGCCGGAAACCAGAAGTTCCGGTGTCGCTGGAGGCGCTTCCGGCTCTTGTGCGCACTGTTCGGCGTTTGCCTCGACCTCCTGCTCCGCAGCGGCGTCCGCCGCACGCAGCGGGCGACTCTGCAAGACGACAATGCGTCCCGTACGGGCATTGAGCGCCCACTCCACATCTTGAGCTTCATTATGGTATTCTTCCAGAGCCAGGGCCACATGGGCCAAGGCAATGGCCTGGGCTTGCGCAAGGCAGGGCGTCTTTCCCGAACCCGTCTTCACCTGGAGTAAACGCGGAGGATTCTCATGCGTAAAGACAAAAGTATCGGGCGTGACAGCGCCATCAACAACCCCACGGGCAAGACCAGGCACGGCATTGAGCAACACTTGCTCCTTCCCACGCGCTGCCGCGACAGGGTCCTGGCTGTAGACCACGCCCCCGGCAGCCGACGGCACCATGGCCAGCACGCCCACACACATGGGCGCCTCATCATCCGGTATGCCATGCTGGTAACGGTAGCTCATGGCAGTGAGGGAGTACTTGCTGGCCACGATCTCTTTCCAGACATGACAGGCTTCCTCAATGGGGACGTTGAGTTCGGAATGGTATTGTCCGGCAAAGGAAACACCCGAAGCGTCTTCACCCACGGCGCTGCTGCGCAAGGCCAGAAGCAGCTCGCCATCTGCCCGCTGCAGCATGCTGTCCACGGCCTGCCTGATGGCAGATTCCAACTCCGGTGGCAATGGGGCTGCAAGCACGGCATTCTGCAAGGCTGAAGAAAGGTTGAACAGTGCGTCCAGACTGTCCATGTCCGTCGCCTGGATACGGCGATCCAACTCCGCACGCAGACCGCTGTACTCCATAAACCTGTAGTAGGCGCTGGCCGTGACGGCAAAGCCGTCAGGCACCTCCAGGCCAACATGTGCAGCCACTTCGCCCAGACTGGCCATTTTGCCGCCGACCTGAGCCACATCTTTCAAATCAATGGCCGAGAGCGGCAGGACAAGCGGCCCATCTGTGGACACAGTAGTTGTAAGTCGGGCCTGCATATCCTTACATATGTGATCAAAGGCCGTCTGCAAAGACAAATAGGCATTGTCAGAAAGCCCGTTGAGATCGCGCACCATGCGAAATACTGCGGAAACAGCACGCGTACTCACGGCCTGCACATAGGCCATACCAAAAGGCCGCTGGCCCAGGAGATGTTCCTCCACGTCGCTCATGGCCTCAAGCGCACTCTTGTTGGCCGAAAGCAAACGTCGAAAACGCCGACAACGATCGCGCAGACGCTCCTTGAGCGCCTCCTCGTGTGCCAGCTGTTCTGCATCGGGCTCTTGGTCTCTGCCGCTTCCCAACCGCCGTCGTAACCAGTCAAACACAGCCATATCATGCGGTCGCGCGGACCGCTTCCTCCATTTTGACGAGCAATTCACTGATGGCCACGGGCTTAAGCATATAGTCATATGCGCCGAGATCCAGCCCCTGCACAGCCACATCCATACAGGCATGTCCCGTAAGGAGGATAACCGGTAGCTTTGGCATCTTTTCCTTCATACGGCGCAATGTTTCCAGTCCGTCCATGCCGGGCATGCGCACGTCCATAACCACGATCTGAAAGGGTTCGCCACCTTCTCGCAGCGTAGCATCCAACATGTCCAAGGCGGTCTGCCCGTTGGGGGCGACGGCAACATCCATGCCGCGCCGTGCCAGACGTTTTTGCATCAGCTCCAGAAATTCCGTTTCGTCATCCACAAACAGTGCATGCATCAATGCCTCCCCAAGATTGACCTTTTTCCCACGAATGTCACGCTTCCGCTCTTTCCTCCGACGTCATCTGGGGCGGCTCCGCCGGCAGACTGACGGTAAAGGAAGTACCCTGTCCCAATTCGCTCTGCACGTCAATGTGCCCACCCAGCTTCTCCAATATGGAAAAGCAGATGGCCAAGCCAAGGCCGGTTCCTTCGCCCACCTTCTTGGTGGTGAAGAAGGGGTCAAAAATACGGTGCAGCGTTTCCTTGTCCATGCCCGGACCCGTATCGGTAAAGGAAATGCGTACACCGCCATTGTGCGCGTGCGTTTCAATAGAGATGCTTCCATCCTTGCCCATGGCGTCAATAGCGTTGTCGATAATGTTGATAAAGACCTGTTCCAGCCGAGATGGATCGGACAAAATCACTGGCACCTGCGGGTCATAGCGTCGTTCGATAACAATATTGCGATTGGCCGCTTCCGTCTTGAGCATGTCTGCGGCCTGATCGGCCAGTGTATTGATGAGAACCTCCGTGCGCTCGGGGTTCATACGCCGTCCAAAGCCCAGCATCCCTTGGGTAATGGCCTTAGCACGCTTCACATGCTGCTCAATCTTTTCGGTGCTGGCAAGAATTTCCTGGTAATTCTGCATGGTAGCAGCATCTTCATCTTCCAGCAAATCGCGTATCCAGCCGGCATTTTCCTGAATGAGCATGAGGGGATTGTTGACTTCGTGCGCAACGCCGGCGGCCATCTTTCCCAGGGCCGCCATCTTGCTGGACTGTAGCATGGCCGCGTCAATATGGGCCTGCTTTTGATCCGCAGCCTCCAGCGAGGCCACCAGGCGGCGCGTACACAGCTCAGCCCCCACGCAGGTCAGCATGCCCCCCAGCACCGTAAACAGCAAAATAAACCCCTTGAGCTGGCGCAAGGGCTTGAGTCCGGCATGCACGTCATCCATAACCACGAGTACCCAGGGCATTGATTCCAGACGCATCATGGCCGCCAGCATTTCCTTGCCGTCGGCCGTGGTTTGGATTTGCGTCACCACACTGTTTCGGGCGAGCCGTTCCGCTGGCAGGGCATATTTGCTCATGATTGGCCCGTTGAAAAGAGAATCGGTCTGCAGCACACCCTGCTCGCTGACCAAAAAGGCATCGCTGCTCGGTCCCGAGTACACGCGGCGCAAAAGGGCATCAATGGCCTCCATGTCAATGGTAGCCCGCAGGATAAAGCTGTGTTCGCCCTCATGGCGCAGCACGGCAATGACAAAATGGGGCACATGTCTGTAGCCCATGAACACGTCGCTCACATAGACGCCTTTGCGCAGGACTTCTGCAAACCAGGTCGTTTCCGCGTAATTGGCCTTGTGCAAATCGTAGGGCCCCACATAGGAGACGTGGCGGCCATTCATGTCGATGATGCCCATATCGACAAAGGAACGGCTGGTACTTTGCATCACGCTGAAAATGGAACTCAAGCGCGACGCATTACTAAGCTCGTCATAAGAATGGGTGAAGACCAGAGTCTTGATCTGGGCGATACGTTCCACCATGAAGGTGTCCAGGGCACGATGCTTGCTGCTGGTCACGGCCTCCAGACCGGCGCTGATTTTCTCGTCGTAGATGGCGGTAATCCGATCCATGCAAAAAAAGCCCAAGGCAGCCAGAGGCGTCAAAGACATGATCAGGAGCATGGTCAACACGCGACGATGAATGGCCTTGTAGCCACGATGCGGACTTGGTGACGACATTACTCATGCCTCCTGACAATACGGATTGTCATCTTTTTTCTCCCTGGTTGGCAAACTCGCCCGTCAGGGGTTTTCCGCTGTACAGGCAACGGCAATGCCGCAATATCTCTTTCCGGCGTGCGGCGACCTGAGCGCTGTCCTGCATGATCATGTCGAGCTGCCGAGTATGGATTGTCATGTAGCCGGCCACGGCAAGCAAATGCTCGCCTTCCTCAGCCTCCAAGCCCTTGAGCGTAGCGCTTACCGCGTCGTTGCGCACCCTGGGTTCAAAGCCGAACTCCCAGAGGATATCAGCCACAAAACGCACGCGCAGGATGCGCCGCTCAATGTCAGCTGCGCCTCCGCGTAACTGAAAATTCAGATAATTCTCGCTGGTGCGCTCCGAAAAGCGAGCTTCCGCCGACACAAAGTGGAAGCCAAAGCGGGAATGCAGGCTACAGTACTCCCGCGAGATAAGAAAATAATTCTTTTCGGTAAAGTATGCCGTCTGAGCTGCTGGGTCTAAGTTGGGATTGGCCGTCGCCTCAAAGAGTACCGACAAAAAGCCTTTGCCGTCCACTGGCGGCGGACCCTGCCAAGGATGGGCATTCATGCCGCGCCACAGGGAGAGCATGGGCTTTGAGGCAATATCCTCCACATCAATGACAGGCCCATCGGGCGTCCTGACAAAGCCATCACTCAGGTTGATCACCCAGAACTGCTTGGGCACCTGATCCCGCAGTTGCCTGACGCGCTGTGGCGCATGCTTTTTTTCCGAACCCAATGTGAACATGGCGCTCACGGCGCGTTCGTGGCAATAGCGCACGATGTCGTGATATGTAGCGCAGTTGGCGGCCTTGAAATCCGCACTGTCCACATCCAGCGTGAGGGGCAGGATATGGTGGGAGGCATTCTGCAAGATGCGATATACCGGACTGCCAGGCATAAAATCGTGGCCAGGGGGCGTCCGCCCTAGCAGGGCGTCCTGCCTGCCCTTGAACAGCATGCCCAGATCGGCACACAAAGTGATCTGTTCACCATTCTGCACCGATTCCATGGCTCCTTGCAGACCAAACACCGCCGGTTTGCCGAATTCGCGCGCCAGCGAGGCCAGACGCGAACCCTGAAAGCCCCGTTCTGCCACAATGCCTGCCGCACGATCCACAAGTGAACCCCAAACATAGGAATCATCAGGGACAAAAAGAATGCCCCCAATGGGAAAATGCCGGACATCTTCCCAACGCCGAGCCACGCAGGCTGGGCCGCTGACGCGCCCAGGGAAAACGGAAATACCACCTTCCAGCAGCCGCTTCTCCCGTACCTCCGGCATAAGCACCGCATGGGATGCGGCCTCAGCATACAGCTTCATCATGGGCCGCGTCATGAGGATGCGCACATGCCCTTGCGGCGTTGAGACCCAGGTCAGTGCCTGCGGACAGCCGGCCACATCCTCCACCATGCGCGCCAGTTCCGCCACGCGCAGGACAGTCGCATCCTCCGGCACGACATCCTGTGCAGCTTGCGCATGGTGCAGGGTGATCCCATGTGGGGCTTCCCGATCTACGGCCAGACAGCACACGGGCAAGGTGGCGTATTCCACATGCTGCGGCAGGCCGTCACACGCATAGACGTAGCTCGTAGAGCTATCTGGCTGCAGGGCTGCACGCGACTGGACAATACCCCCCCGGCAACCATCCTCCACGGCCATGCAGGTAATGCACACGCCCGTACCGATTTCTGTCAGGCCACGTGCCCGACGGTACACCAGGGACTGGGCTCGTTGCTTTCGGGCCAGCGTACCTAAAATGGCCTTTACGATGGACTCATCCGAACCAAAAAGCGGCACAGGCTGCCCCCAGACCATGACGCCGCAATCCTCTCCGGCATCCGGCGGCCAAATCCGACCACGGAAAAGAAGCTGCATGGTACGCCCTGCGTGCAAGGAACGCAATCGTTCCACAGCCTCGAGTATGGCTGCCTGCAAATCGTCCGGCAAGGGACTGGACTCCACGAGTTCCGCCAGTTGTCGGGAAAGCCTGGACAGCTTCTTGGGTTCCAGTCCACCCGCTGCCTGAATGCGGCGGTTGATCTCGCTCTGCAGCCCATTATGTCGAAAATAGCGCTGGCAACCGGCTGCCGTGATCACAAATCCCTGCGGGACAGCATCCTTGAGCTGCTGCCGCAGCCCCTCCAAACGGGCCGTACCGGGATCGACGAGGGCGATATCCCCGCTGTGCAAGGCGCGCAGGGCAGAGGGATCCATTTCTCCCAGAGGTATTACCAGCGGCCCAAGAAGGCAGGATTCCGGCTCGTACACCTCATCGGACACCTGTTTTTGTAATTGGTCAAAGCGTGTGTGCAAGATGTCGCAAGGGGCAGGATCCAGCAGCCCAAGCTGGCGGATGCACTGAAAGACCTGCGTGGCCATGCGCGTACAAAGCGCCCGAACCCGATAGAGACCAAAGGGATGATCGCAGCACAGCGTGTATTCCAGATCGGTCATGGATTCCTGAAAGGCATTCCAGGCCGTGAGAAAAAGCTTGAAGGAATGATGCCGCCGGATGAAAAACTGCTCTGTGTCTTCCAGAGATGCAGACGGGGTTTTGTCCCGACCGCTCAGTCCGACAAGACGCGAGAAAAAGCCCGTTAAACGACTCATGACTGCTCCCACTGACGGATCCACTGTCAATTACACACTCGCGTACCATTGGCAGGACAGACAACGCAGGGATGCGTATACGGAAATGCTGTTCTTCTCTACCATAGCTACGCCCCGTGTTCAAGGTGTCATCGACGACACTGACGACACTCTTGACGCCGGATGCCGCCTGCGATATTCATTTTACTGAAAAAAAACCTGTGTCGCAGAAAATACTGGCAAGCGAAGCTCCCGTCGCCTTGCAAGGATATGGCGCATGAAATACCTCGCCCTTGATTTTCACTTCAGCGTACAAAGCCAGGCCCATTTTCCTTTATACACGGGTTCCATGCTGCGCGGAGCTTTTGGCAACAGCCTGCGCCATGCCGTCTGCATGATGAAGGGCAAGAATTGTGCGGATTGCATGCTGGCAGCATCGTGCATCTTTCCCAGGCTGTTCACGGCTACAGCCAGAGTCCAAAACTGCCATGCCGCGCCCCTGGCAGCGCCACCCTTTTGCATAGAACCGCCGCTGGATGGCGTTTGCGACCTTGCATGCGGCGCTCCGTTCTCCTTTCGGCTCAAGCTCTTTTCCTATGCCGTGGACTACCTGCCCTATTTCGTCCATGCCTTCAAACTGGCCGGTCAGCGCGGCATGGGCCAGAACGCCAAGGAAGGACAAGGGAAGATGGCCCTCGTGGACGTGTGCCAGGACGGACGTTCCCTCTACGATGCGGACAGCGAACAGCTCACCCCGGCGCGAGAGGACATGCTGCCCGTGCCCGCCCTTGACGCGGATGCCACACCAGCCACGCTCAGGCTTGAACTGCTGACACCGCTGCGCTTCAAGCAGGCGAATCGGCTCTCAACCAACCTGGACTTTGCCATGCTGATCCGGCTCATACTCCGTCGCCTGAGCAGCCTCCAGGCCCTGGAAGGACAGGATTTTCGCCTGCCGGTCGACGATTTCGCAGCGCTGCAGAAGGCATCCGCCGCCATGCGCACACTGTCAACCGATCTCCGCTGGCGCGACTGGCGTCGTTACTCGGGACGCCAGGACACAGCCATGCAGTTGGGCGGCCTGGTCGGAAGCGTGCGCTACGCTGGCCCTGCCGCAACCTTTGCCCGCTATTTCCAGTTCGCGTCTGCGGCGCATTTGGGCAAGCAGACGAGCTTTGGCCTCGGGGCCATGTCCTGGGAAGAGGACGGTGTACAAGGCGATATTTTTGCCCGCCAGACCTTGCAGGGGAGTTAGAAATAATATACATTGCCTGCAAACGCACACGCGCATCCAGGAGGTTGGCATGAAGTGGTGGACACTGCCCGTACTCGCGGGATTGCTGCATGACATCGGCAAATTCGGCCAACGTGCCGGAGCCCCCGCCACGCAGGGGATGGATCATGAATACTGCAAGGATGGCACAAGCCACCGCCATGTCCTCTACACGGACTATTTCATTGAACATACCCTGCCGCTGCCGCCCGAGCTGCAAGCCGTGCGCAGCAAACTGGCCCGCATGGCCGCCGCCCATCACCGACCGGACAATGCTTCTGCCGAAGAAATGGCCCTGCACAAAGCCGACTGTCTGTCCTCCGGCGGCGACCGCATGGATGGCCTCGCCGAAGGCGACTACAAAACCGCCCGCCTGGAATCCGTGTTCACCCACGTGCGCCTGAACGGTAAGGGATTGGCGGACACGGGAAAACCCTTGCGCTACTGTCTGCGCAGTCTAGATGACAAGAACGCCGCCCCCACCATCTTTCCTGTGAAGCTGGAAGAAGCCCAAAAAGGTTCTTCCTACAAGGAATTGTATACCAACTTCCTTGCTGCGCTCAAAAAGATTCCCCTTGACTTGGGTGTGCGTCACTATGTGACCTCCCTGACCAGCGTACTGGAGTGCTACACATGGTGCATACCCTCATCCACCTACAAGACGCGGGCGGACATTTCTCTCTACGATCACGCCACGACCACGGCGGCCATTGCGCAAGCGCTGCTGGCCTGTCCCAGCAAGGAGAAAAAACTGCTGCTCTTTGGCGGCGAGATTTCCGGTATTCAAAAGTTTATTTTCGGCGCAGAAGGCGGCATGGCGGACAAGGGGGCCAGCAAGCTCCTACGGGCGCGCTCACTCTATCTGCAAGCCCTGACGCGCTCCGTATGGCTGACATTGTTGGACAAGCTGGAACTCGCGCCTGTGGCCAAAATCATGGACGCTGGTGGACGCTTCGTCCTTCTTCTGCCGGACACAGCGCAAGTACGCGAAACGCTGGATCAGCTGTGTAAGGACATCGAAACCTGGCTTCTGTCAACCTTCATGGGCACGGTACGCATGACCTTTGCCCATCTGCCCTTGCACCCGGATGACCTGCATCGCGAGCGCTTTTGCGCCTGCTTCGAGCAATTCAACGACGCCCTGGAGGACGCCAAGCTGCATCCCTTTGCCAGGGCCTTTGGCAGTGGCGTCTCGCCCGTCATGAATGTGGACTACGCCGCCTACGCCGAACATGGCGAATGCGAATGCTGCCACACGCGTCCGGCTTCCGACACGCCGGACGACAAGCTCGACGACACGCTAGACGAAACGCACGTCTGCACCCGATGCCGTCAGCTCATCCGCTGTGTAGGCAGCCGACTGCCCAAAGCGCACTACCTCGTCTTCACCCGCGTCGCCCAAGGTGTGCAGCTGTTCGGCGACCTGCACTTGCGCCTTGAAGATAGCCACATCGGCAAGGATATGCTGAAGCAGTCTCTGGATGTGGTGAATATCTGCGACTACAAGGACTTTTCCGCCGTGCCCGTGGCCCACTATGTCCCTCAGGTCACGCAGGACGACCTGGACAAATGGCAGACCGAGGGACGATCGTGCGCCAAGGATGACTTGGAGGAAGAACCCGTCAACGTCGGCATGCCCAAGACCTTTGCCCTGCTGGCCGAAGAGGCCCGTGTGCAGAGTACAACGCGCAAGGGCTGGCGTTCCATCGCTTGCCTGGCGGCATGCAAGGCGGACGTGGACAACCTGGGCCTGCTCTTCGGCCTGGGCTTTGGCACGGGAAAGGAAAGCATGTTTTCCATTTCGCGCTTTGCCATGCTCTCGCGCATGATGAACCATTTTTTTGCCGCCCACGTGCCGCAGCTCATCAAGCGGGAATTTCCCAACATGTACCTCATCTTTGCCGGCGGCGACGACCTCTTTGCCCTTGGCCCCTGGTCCGAGGCCGTGCATTTTGCTCGACGCCTACGCACAGACTTTGGTCAGTTCACAGGCAACAATCCCGCCGTCACCTTTTCGTCGGGCCTGCCCGTGTTCAAGCCCGGCCTGCCCATGCGCGCCCTGCGCCAGGCTGCCGAGGAGGCCCTGGAAAAATCTAAGCATCTGCCCGGCAAGGATGCCGCTACGCTCTTTGGCATCAGTGCTGCCTGGACTGAATTCGACAACCTTCTTCAACGTGGAGAGTGGCTGGAGGATCTTTGCCTTAAGGAAATCGTCACGCAGGGCTTTGTACGCCGCCTGCTGGGCTATGCCCGCGATTGCGCCGCATTCACGGCAAACGGCGAACACCATAAACTCTACGACTTGCGCAAGGGCCTCTACCTTTCCCATATGGCCTACGACATAAAACGCAACTGCGACGTTGATAAAATCTCCCCCCAGGATTTGGGACGGCTGTGGGGCATGGGGCAAGATAAACAAACCTTTCCTCAAGAAGAATTGGGCATCACCTGGGCGCTGTACCGCACCCGCACTACTTGTTAGAGGAGTATGCCATGATTACGTATTACACGGACAAGAATGCACTGGATCCCAAATGGGTGGATGATTACGCCCGCAAGGCTGCGTCTTCCTTTTTCGATTCGGATCCGAAAAAAACCATCAAATCCTCTCAATTGCGCAAATTTTACGCCGACGTAAAATCCCTGGAGCGCCAGTGGCAAGCCTCCGGCGGCGATGAAGATGCTTTCGCCGTCATCCTGCCCATGATCAAGCTGCTCAAGGCGAAATCGTCCTATGCCTACAAGCGCAATGTCGTACCGGAAAATTTCCGGGCCTGGATTGAAAAACATGTGGACAGCGTCAACGCTGCCCGCGATTTCAAGGCATTCCTGCTGCATTTCGAGGCCGTGGTCGGCTTCAGCTACGGTTTCGCGCACGGCAATTTTGCCTGAATCTTCCACCTTGGAGAACCAGCATGCAACTGCAAGCCATCCGCACACTCAAGGGCAGCATCCGTCTGCGCTCCGGCCTGCACATCGGCGCGGGCAAAGACACTGTGGAAATCGGCGGTCTTGACCAACCCATCGTCAAGGATCCCCTCTCCGGCGCTCCCTACATCCCGGGGTCGTCCATCAAGGGTAAGATGCGTTCCCTGTTGGAAGTGGGCGTGTTCATGGCCCGCAGCAAGGAAACCAGAGAGGCCATCATGAAAGATGGCAAACCGTGTTCCTGCGGCCACCGATCCTGCCCCATATGTGTGCTTTTTGGTGCGCATAACGATCCGAACAAATGCGATCCCGATCTCGGCCCCACTCGCCTTCTGGTGCGCGACGCCATGCTCTGCCCCGAGGACATGGAGCGCTTCAAGTCCGGTCGCCTGCCCATGGAAATAAAGAATGAAAATTCCATCGACCGCGTCAAAGGCGT